>NZ_JAAIXZ010000013.1:0-132113 GCF_010894435.1 Pyxidicoccus trucidator
ACCTCAGGCGTCCACCGGTCCATGTGCGCTCCTGCCGTGTCCTCGGACCTACCTGCGCACTCTCTGGGCCGACGTCGATCCCCTGTCCCTTGCCTGCTCCCTCGCCCTAACCTGATCGGCGCTCTAGGTGACGTAAGACCCAGGCCCCCTCCCGCGTCAGGTGTCACGCGAGGATTTCGCTGAGACGGGATGTAGCAGCCAGCCGGCAGGAATCTTCCGTCCGTTCAGAACCCGAATTGCGCAATCATTACCCATAATTCCAGTTTCGCCAGAGCGCCCCGGGGGTGGGGTGCATTCGGATGTTTGTTTTTGTTAACCTCTGTCTCAGCAAGGGGAGGGTGCACGCATGTTCGAAGTCACCAACGACATGAATCGCCGTACCGTCACGGTCCGGCTGAGCGGTTTCGTCCGGCCTACGGAGATGAAGGACTTCGTCACCGCCTACAAGACGGCGACGGATGCATACAACGGAGGACGGCACCTGGTGCTCGCGGACATGCGGGGACTGCGGACGCTGGAGCCGGAGTCGGCCAACCTCTTCGGCGAGGTGGTGGCGTACGGCCGGGCGCGGGGCTGCCTGATGTGCGCGCACGTCTCGGACTCCACCATCTCCCGCCTGCAGACGGCGCGGGTGGCGTCGGAGGCCGCGCCCAACGACCCCATCACCGTGGACTGCGTCTCGCTGGACGAGGCCCAGACGCAGCTCGCCAAGGCGCGCGCGCGCCACTTCCTGGGCGCGGAGCCCGTGGCCGCGATGGCGGCGGGACGCTGAGCCGCGAGTCCCGCTGACGGCGCGGTGACTCAGCCCCGGCGGCGGCGCGCGTCCTCCAGGTAGGCGCGCACCAGTGAGGAGATGGGCAGCCGCAGGGCCGTGTTCAGGTCGATGAACGCGGCCCACGTCACCTCGCGGCGGTCGATGGTGAGCACCGGCTCGGTCTCCACGTCCACCTCCAGGAAGTGGACGTGGTCGTCCTTGTGCTCCTCGAAGCCCACCGTTTCGAAGACGGGGCGCAGGGTGGCGGGCGCCAGTTGGACGCCCACCTCCTCGCGCAGCTCGCGGGCGCCGCATTGCGCGGGAGACTCGCCCTTGTGGAAGCCACCGCCCGGCATGCCGAGGCTGTGCTTGTACGAGTTCTGGAGCAGCAGCACGCGCCCGGCGTGCCACACGCCCACGAAGACGCCGCGCGTCCTGGGGCGGCGGACGAGCCAGTACACCCACGCCAGCGCGTAGGCGCCCCGGTACGCCGTGCGGGCGAGTGGATCCACCAGCCGATTCAACCCCTCGCCATGGGGAACGTCGGTCTCCTGCCTGGGGCGGTCATCGGGCGGCTGGGCCATGGCCGCATCATGGAGGACGGACGCGCCCGTGTCCCGCGAGGCACGGGCCTCAGCGCCGCAGCTCCGCGGGCACCCTGTCCAGCCAGCCCACCTCCAGCACGGCCCACAGGCCCAGGAGAATCGCCTCCGCGGCGTCGTGCTTCAGCGACGTGGGCTTCGCCGCGCCGGACCAGCCGATGACCTTGCGCGCGAGCACGTCCGCCGCGTCCTTGGCCAGCGAGCCGCTGCGCTGCTCGCGCGCGTACAGCAGCTTCTCCCGCCAGTCCTCCGCCGCCACCCGCAGCACGGGCAGCGCGCGACGGGACGCCTCGCGCTCCCACACGTCCGCCACCGGCCCGCCTCCCTCCAGCACCAGCCACGCGAGCGGCCCCACCCCGTTCAGCACGGACGGCACCGCGCGCTTCAGCCGCGTCTGGGAGCCGAAGTTCTGCGAGCGGTACTCCCGCAGCCGGCCGTCGCGCCCGTACAGCGCCAGCCCCGAGCGCAGCCCCAGGTCCACCGCGAGCAGCCGCGGCTCCCCCATGTCCTTCGCCTCAGTCTCCACGCCAGGTGAGCCGGTAGGTGACGTGGTCGTCAGTGAAGGCGCGCACCTCCACCTCGGGCTGCCGGGCCCCCGTGACGCGCAGGCCGGCCAGGAGCACGCCCCGGGTGAGGTAGCGGATGGTTCCCGCCTCGTTCATCCAGAGGTCCACCTCCGTGGGAGACACGTCCTCCAGCCGCGTCTCGGTGTAGTTGTTCCCCGAGCGGAACATCTGCCGTGCGCGGCTCACGCCACGCCGTGGCCCCAGCAACTGAATCACGCCAAAGGCCGCGCGCCCCAGCACCGTCTCCCGGTAGCCCTCCACCATCCGCTCGCCCAGCAGGCCGTAGCCCACCTCGTCCGGCACGTCCGGGTGCAGCTCGCGCACGGCCACCCGGACGGCGGAGCACCACGTGTCGAAGCCGTAGGCGGGCTGGAGCTTGCGGTCCAGGTCCACGCCCACCTCCTTCAAGCGCTCCCGGAGCACGGGGCTGACTCGCCCCACGAGACCTCGCAGGAAGAGGCCCTCCAAGGTGTGCTCGAAAACGAGCTTCTCCGGCATGTTCCCGAGTCTAACCCGGTCCGACAGGAGCCGCATGCGACCCAGGGAAGGAAGGCCCCGGGCCCGCGGCAGACACCGCGCGGGCCCGAGGCTTCACACCGTCACGCCGCCCGGCCGGGCCCCTGCTCCACCGCCGGCACCGAGGGCGCGGGAGGCTGCTCCGTGGCGCGGCGGCGGAAGCGGAGCCGCTCCATGCCGGCGAACACCACCGGCACCACCAGCAGCGTCAGGAACGTGGACGTAATCACGCCGCCAATCACCGTAATCGCCATGGGCGCGCGGAACTCCGAGCCCACGCCCGTCCCCACCGCCGTGGGCACCATGCCAATCGCCATGGCCGCGCTCGTCATCAGGATGGGCCGCAGCCGGCGAGGTCCCGCCTTCAGCAGCGCCTCGTCCACCGTGAGCCCCTCGCGCAGGTACTGCAGCGCACCGTCGATGAGCAGAATCGCGTTCTTCGTCACCAGGCCCATCAACAGGATGATGCCAATCACCGCGCCCATCGACAGGTGGTAGCCCGTCACCACCAGCCCCAGCAACGCCCCCACCAGCGCCAGCGGCAGCGACACCATGATGGTGAACGGGTGCTTGAAGGACTCGAACTGGCTCGCCAGCACCATGTAGATGAAGACGAACGCCAGACCGAAGGCCATGCCGAAGGCGTCGTTCTGCTCGTCCATGCTCTTCATCTCGCCGTCGTAGGTGACGGAGTACCCCGGCGGCAGCGGCTGCGCCGCCACGCGCTCCTTCAGCGCCTTCGCGATGTCACCCAGCGCCGCGCCCTTCCCCTTCTGCGCGTAGACGGCAATCTGCCGCTCGCGGTTGTCGTGCTCGATGACGCTCGGCCCGTCCCGCAGCTCCACGTCCGCCACGTCCGACACCGGCCGCAGGCCGTGCGGCGTGTACACCTCCAGCTGGCGCACGCGCTCGGGCGTGGCGCGGTCCTTCTCCGACAGGCGCACGCGGATGTCCGTCTCCGTGATTCCCTCGCGCAGCTTGGCCACCACGTCGCCGCTGATGGCCAGCCGCAACTGCGTGGCCAGCCCCGCCGCGTTCAGGTCCACGTCGCTGGCCCGCGCCCGGTCGATGCGCACCTGCATCTCCGGCTTCGGCGGGTTGGACTCCACCCGCACGTCCGCCGTTCCGGGGAGCTCGCGGAGGATGCCCGCGATGCGCTCGGCCTCCTGGTTGACGCGCCCCAGGTCCGGGCCGGTGATGCGCACCATGATGGGGAAGTAGTCGCCCAGGCCCTCCAGCATCGGCGGGTCCATCAGGTTGACCCGCGTGGCCACCAGCGCCGGGGCGAGCCGCTCACGGGCCTCCTCCTTGATGGAGGGGATGCCGCGCTCACGCTCGTGCTTGCCCACCGTGAGCACCCGCATGCGCGCCTTGTTCACGTCGCCGTTGGTGCCGACGATGGAGTAGATGTCCGTCACCTCGGGAATACCCTTGAGCAGCGCCTCCGCCTCCGCGGTGCGCGCCTCCGTCTCCGCCAGGCTGGCCGAGTCCGGCAGCGTCAGGTCCACCAGGAACTGCGAGCGGTCCTCCGCGGACATGAACTCCATGCCCAGCCCGCTGGCCCCGCCGAAGGACAGCCCCAGCACCAGCCCGGTGATTCCCACCGTGGACCACTTGTGCGCGAGCACCCAGCGCAAGATTCCCTCGTAGAAGCGCTCCGTGCCCTCCAGGAAGCGGCGCAGCACCGCGGCCACCGCGTTGTCGCGGTGCACCTCGCCCGGCTTGCGCGCCTTCGCCAGCCGCGCCGACAGCATCGGGTCCAGCGTGAAGGAGATGAACAGCGACACCAGCACCGCCACGGAGATGGTGATGCCGAACTGCTTGAAGAACTGGCCGACGATGCCGGGCATGAAGGCCACCGGGACGAACACCGCCACCAGCGACATGGTGGTGGCGAGCACCGCCAGGCCCACGTCCTTCGTGCCGTTGGACGCGGCGCTCACCGGGTCCTCGCCCTGCTCCAGCCGGTGCGTAATCGCCTCGCGCACCACCACCGCGTCGTCGATGAGCAGACCAATCGCCAGCGACAGCGCCAGCAGCGTCATCTGGTTGAGCGTGTAGTCCAGCGCGTACATGGCGAAGAACGTGCCGATGACGGACGTGGGCAGCGCCAGCGAGGAGATGAAGGTGCCGCGCCCGTCCAGCAGGAACATCAGGATGATGAGCACCGCCATGGCGCCGCCGAAGAAGAGCGCAATCCACACCTCGTTCGCGTTCTCCTGGATGAGCACCGACTGGTCGATGAGCAGCGAGGCCGCGAAGCCCTGCCCCACCGCTGGCGTCATCTCCTCCATGACCTTCTTCACCGCGGAGCTCACCGCCAGGGTGTTGGAGCCCGGCTGCTTCACCACCTCCAGGATGACCGCGTCCTTGCCGTTGAGGCGCGCCAGGGTGCGCCGCTCCGCCACGCCGTCCGTCACGGAGGCGATTTCCTCCAGGCGCACCTGCGCGCCCGTGCGGCTCCTCGCCACCGGTAGCGCGCGAAGCTCCTCCACGTTCTTGAACTGGCCCAGCGAGCGCACCGTCAGCTCGCTGGCCCCCAGTTGGAGCCGGCCCGCCGGCAGGTCCAGGTTCTCCGCGCCCACGCGCTGGGCGATGGCCAGCGGCGACACACCCGCCGCGCGAGCCTTGTCCAGGTCGATGTCGATTTGAATCTCGCGCGTGTCACCACCGGTGACGCGAACCTCCGCGGCGCCCTCCAGCTGCGCGAGCGCGGGCTTGATGCGGTCGTCGATGAGCCGGCGCAGCTCCTGCGAGGGAAGCTGCGCGGACACCGCGTAGGTGAGGATGGGCGTGGCGGCCAGGTCCACGCGGCCGATGACGGGCGCGTCGGCGTCCTGGGGCAGCTTGTTGGCCACGCCGGCCACCTTGTCGCGCACGTCCTGCACCGCCCTGTCCAACGGCGCGGTCAGCTTGAACTGCACCACCACCGTGCCCAGGTTCTCCCGGCTGAAGGAGTGAATCTTGTCCACGCCGCTGATGCCGGCGACGGCGTCTTCAATGGGCTTGACGACCTGCGTTTCAATCTCGCCAGGGCCCGCGCCCCGGTAAACGGTGTTGACCACCACGATGGGGAAGGACACGTCCGGGTACAGGTCCGTGCCCACGCGGCCCAGGCCCATGAGGCCCAGGACGATGAGACAGAGCGACAGCATGGCCGTGAAGACGGGCCGGCGGATGGAGACGTCGCTGAGAAGCATGGGGAGGCTCCAGGTGGGCCTTGCGAAGGAGAGCGGCTACTTCACGGAGACGCGGGTGCCCTGCGCGAGGCCCGGCGTCGGGTAGTCGATGACGGACTCCAGCGGGGCCGGGGCCAGCACCACCACCTCGCGCTCACGGCGCTCCAGCACCTGCACGTCCACGCGGCGCACCTCGCCGGCGGACACCACGAAGACATGGTCCCCATTGCTAGAGGACAGCGCCGAGCCCGGCACCACCTGCGCCGCCTGCGCCTCGCCCATGGGCAGCACGGCGCGCGCCAGCGTGTGCGCCACGAAGCGGCCTTCCGCGTTGGGGACGGCCAGCTCCACCGGCACGCGGCGCGTGGCCGGGTCCGCGGAGGGGAGGATGTTGCGCACCACCGCGTCCTCCGTGGAGGTGCGCGCACCGATGGAGTCCACGCGCACCTTGACGCCCGGCTTCAGCCGCGAGCGCATGGACTCGGCCACCGTCGTCTTCAGGAGCAGCGTGTCCAGGTGCTCCAGCGTGAAGAGCGGCGTGCCCGGGCCCACCGTAGCGCCCGTCTGCTCCGGCGCGTCGATGATGGTGCCGGCGAAGGGCGCCCGCAGCTCGTGGCGGCGCCGCGCGGCGCGGGCCTGGGCAAGCTGCGCCTTGGCGGCCAGCACCTGCGCCTGGGCCTGCGCGGCGGTGGCGGTGGAGGCGCGGTTCTGCAAGTCACTCACCCCGCCCTCCTGCTGGAGCTTCACGTTGCGCGCGGCCACGTCCGCGGCCATGGCGGAGGCGGCCTCGGCGGCGGCCACTGCGGCCTCGGCGCCGGCCACCTGCGCGTCGGAGATTTCGGAGTCGAGCTGAGCGAGGACGTCACCCTTCTTCACCTGCTGCCCCTTCGCCACCTTGACGGCGGCGAGCCGGCCGCCCACCTCGAAGCCCACTTGCAGCGCCTGGGCGGGGTAGAGCGTGCCCGTCACCGGCTCGCTGGGCGCGGCCTGGACGGTGCGCGCGGCGACGACCCTCACGGCCTGCGCGGCCTCGGGCGTGGCGACGGGCACCGGAGCCGAGGAGGCATCCGCCTTCTGGCAGGCGGACAGCGACAGCGCGGCGGTGGCCAGGCCGACGGCGGCGAGCGCGCGAACAGCGGACGGCTTCCAGGTGGGATTCACGGGCGTTTCCTCTGGGTGCTGCGGGTCTTCGCGCGGGCACCGGGCCGGCGCGTGGAAGGGGGTGCGGAACGCGGGGCGCGCGCGGAGGCGGCTCGCGCGGGCGGGGAAGCGGACGTGGAAGCAGACGCGGGCGGCGAGTCCTGCCGGGGCATGGTGCCCTCCTGGCACAGCCGCTGGAGCGTGCGGGCCCAGGCGGCCAGGTCGGGCTTCTCGCTCAGGCGCGCCATCCGCTTGGACAGCAACAGGTAGGCCCCGACGATGATGGAGCCGAACAGGTGCGGGTCCATGTCCCGGTCCACCGCGCCCGCCTCCTGCAGGCGCCGGAAGTCCCGGGCGACGCGCTCCACCTGCGCGTCCGTCACGCGCCACAGCAGGGACTCGAACTCCGTGCCCTGGCTGCCGCTGTCCAGCACCAGCGAGACGTCACGGTGGGCCCAGACCCACTCCATGGCCTCCAGGTCGTGCGCGGCCTCCAGCTCGATGAGCTGCTGGTAGCGCTCGCTGCGCTCCTGCCTGTCTTGCGGCCCGGGGACGCCGCGCTCCGCGAGGAAGCGCTCCACCGACTCCATGCGCCGCGCGTTCAGCGAGTCCAGCCCCGTCTGGAACGCCCCCACCACCTCACCGAAGAGCGCCTCCTTCGACGGGAAGTGCAGATAGAAGGCGCCCTTGGACAGCCCACAGGCGGCGGTGATGTCTTCAATCCGCGCGCCGCGCAGCCCCTTGCGGGCGAACTCCGCCCGGGCCGCGGTCACCAGGGCATTCCGAGCATGAGGGTCCGCGGGACGTGGCATGACGGCCGCGTTACTAACCCGCCGGTCAGAAACAACGCAAATTTGGCTGAACGGCGGGTCAGAAACCCACACCGTGCGGCTAATCAGGGATTGAAGCCGGGACGCGGCGGGGGGCCTCGAGGTCCGGAGCGGAGGTACGCGCCCGGGCCCGCACACCGACACCCACCTTCATGGGCTGTCGGGACGGGGCTTCACGGGCGCGGCGAGGGCGGTGCAGAGGGGACAGGCGCTGGGGCCGTGGGGGACGTCGCGGCGGTGGAGGTCCAGCACGGCGCGGGAGATTTCGGCCAGCTCGCGGCGCACCTCGCGGCGGGCGCCCTTCACCCGGGCGATGCGCATGTCGTCGTAGGTGGTCGTCTGGTGGCGCATCCAGGCGATGACGGCGGCCTCGGCGCGGCGCTCAATGGGAATCCGCTCGGTGCGGGCCACGGTGCCGCTGCCCACGGGGGTGGCGTGGGCGGCGACGAGGACGGCCAGCCGCTTCGCGTGCGCCAGCCACGCCGGGGAGAAGGCGAGGAAGCGCAGCACGGAGTTGGCGAAGTCCACCTCGTACTGCTCCTGCTCGCGGGCGCGGCGCTCGCGGCCGGCGGCCAGCTTCTTCTCGTAGGCGGGGGTGGCGCGCTCGGAGTCGAGGACGGCGCGGGCCCGGACGATGTGGGCCTCCGGGGCCCACACCCCACGCGAGAAGAGCTTGCGACCCACCTTCTCCTGCACCGTCCAGGAGGGGCCAGCGGCCTTCACGCGGCGGGTGAGGCCGGCGTCGCCCGGGGGCAGCAGGGCCCAGCCGTCGGGGACGGTGAGGACGCGGCCGTCCGGGGCGCGCACACGGCGGGAGTCGCTGGTGGGGCCGACAATCAGGGAGTCAGGCATGGGAGTGTCAGGGGGGCGGCCTCATAGCACGGGGGCGTCCAACCCTGCTAAATGGCCGCCTCGCGCCCGAAGCTGGCGCGGGAGGTCCTCTTCGCGTGGGAAGCGCCGGCATGTCCCTCCTCAGGCTCACCTTCCTTGGCACGTCCGCCGCTCAGCCCACGCTGCACCGCAACCTGTCCGGACTCGCGGTGAAGGCGGACGCGGACCTGCTCCTCTTCGACTGCGGCGAGGGCAGCCAGCGGCAGATGGTGCGCTTCGGCACCGGCTTCACCGTGGACGCGGTGTTCTTCACCCACTTCCACGCCGACCACTACCTGGGAATCATCGGCTTCCTGCGCACGCTGGGGATGATGGGCCGCACCGAGCCCATGCGCCTGTACGGGCCGCCTCCCGCGAAGCGCCTGCTGCACCAGGCCGTGCACCTGGGCCTGGAGTCCATGGCCTTCCCCATCGAAATCACGGAGGTGAAGGACGGGGACGTGGTGCAGCGCAACGGCTACGCCATCCACGCGGTGGGCGTGGACCACCGCATCAACGCGCTGGCATACGCGCTGGTGGAGGACGACCGGCCGGGGCGCTTCCACCTGGAGAAGGCGCGCGAGTTGGGCGTGCCGGAGGGGCCCAGCTTCGGGAAGCTCCAGAAGGGCGAGCCGGTGACGCTGCCGGACGGGCGCGAGGTGCGGCCGGAGGACGTGCTGGGCGCGGCGCGCCCCGGGCGCCGGCTGGTCATCTCCGGGGACACGCGCCCCTGCGCCTCCGTGGTGAAGGCGGCGAAGGACGCGGACCTGCTGGTCCACGAGTCCACCTTCTCCGACGACGAGCAGGAGCGGGCGCTGGAGACGCGTCACTCCACGGCGCGCGAGGCGGCGCGCGTGGCGAGGGAAGCGGGGGTGCGCCGGCTGGTGCTCACCCACCTGTCCAGCCGGCACGACACCGACCCCGGGAAGCTGCTCACGCAGGCGCGCGAGGAGTTCAAGGGGCCGGCGGAGGTGGCCTTCGACGGGCTCACCATCGAACTGCCGATGCGGGACTGAGCTACTCGATCTTCTCGGCCTGGGCCTTCAGCGCGGAGGCGGAGTCGGTGTCCACGCGCTGGATGAGCTCCCACTCCAGCTCCTCGTCGCGGTTGAAGTTGCCGGTGTCCGTGCGCGGGCCCGCCTCATTGAGCTCGGTGGCGCGGCCGGTGGTGTTGTCGGCGCCGCGCGACTCGTTGGTGATGCGCTTCCAGTACTCCAGCGAGCACTGGCCGGGCCCCTTCTGGATGCCGCGCACGAGGTAGGCCACGTAGGTGGTGCCCAGGGAGGAGGGAGCGCCCTCCATCTTGAACTCCGTCGAGGCCTCGAAGCCCTCCTTGCCGGCGCGGAAGGAGTAGCCCCGCTCCTTCAGCAGGGCGAGGGCCTGGGGCCACACCTCGGCGATGGGCTTGCGGTAGACGTGCTCGCGCGCCTTGTCATGGAGGAAGGCCTCCTTGCGGCGGCCGGCACAGCCGGAGGTGGTGAGGGAGACAGCGGCCAACAGGAGCAGCGCCGTGGCGCCGCGACGGGACAACGACAGGTTCATTCTCAAGACTCCGCGGGAGTGTGAGGTGCCCAACCATCCCCCAACCCCAGGCCCGCCGCCAAGTGCCCCCCGGAATGGTTTCCTGGCGCAAGTGTCTGGAACTCACGCTCGCCGTGTGGCCCCGGCGGTGGCTCCAGGCGTCGCGCGGGGCATGACGCTCGCCATTCCCGTGCCCGCCGGGCCCCCGTGAAGCATGATGCGGCCCAGCGATGATTCCCATCAGCGACGACAACCCGACCCTGCGCACCCCGGTGGTGACGTACCTGCTGCTCGGCGCCATCCTCTTCACCTGGCTGGTCATTCAAGGAGCGGGGTTCGATGCCCTCAAGCTCGCGGAGAGCGTGTGCACCTTCGGCATGGTGCCGCTGAAGCTGACCGGCCAGCTCGCCGCTGGCTCCATCCTGAAGATGGGGGACGGCCTCTCGTGCGGAATCGTTGACCCGACGCTGGACCGCCTCACCCCGCTCACCTCCATGTTCCTACATGGCGGGTGGATGCACCTCATCGGCAACTGCCTCTTCTTCTGGGTCTTCGGCAACAACGTCGAGGACAGCATGGGGCGCTTCCGCTTCCTCGTGTTCTACCTCGTGTGCGGGCTGGCCGCGGCGGGGGCGCACGTGCTGGTGGACCCTGCCTCGCCGTTTCCGGCGGTGGGGGCCTCGGGCGCCATCTCCGGCATCATGGGCGCCTACCTCGTGCTCTACCCGCGTGTGCGGGTGAACATGATTTTCATCCTCTTCATCTTCATCCAAATCATCCCGGTGCCCGCCTGGGCGGTGCTGCTGTGGTGGTTCGTGGTGCAGGTCATCAGCGGCCTGCCCCAGCTGACGGTGATGGAGCAGGTGTCCGAGGGCGTGGCCGTCTGGGCGCACGTCGGCGGCTTCGTGGCCGGGGTGGTGCTCATCAAGCTGTTCCGCAACCCGCGCCTCACCGAGCAGCGCACCTCGTGGCGGCACCGGCTGCACCCGGACCATCCGTGAAGTAGGGGCAGGCTCCGGGGCACGCCTCCAGAGCCCGTCTCCAGAGCCCGTCTCCAGAGCCCGTCCCAGGCGCCGCCTTCATTGCCTTGCATGCCCCGCGCCTGGAGCACCTGCTTCCAGGAGGGGGCCGTCGCAATGCCTTGCATGCCAGGGAATGGCCGAGCGGGAAGTCTTGGCCGCCACCGCCGGGTGCGCCAGAGTGCCGCCCGCGAGCCCCGGGAGCCGGGGCGGAAAACTCCCTGGCGGGTGCGAGGAAAGATGCTGCGACGACTCGGTGGACTCTTCGGTGCGGTGCTCCTTCTGGCGGCCGTGGCCGGTTGCACGAAGCGGGGCCCGGAGGCCGGTGGCGACGCTCCCCCCGCGGGCACCACGGTGTACGTGGCGAGCCGCGTGCGCACGCTGGACGCGGACCGCCCGGTGGTGGCGGCGCTCGCGGTGCGCGACGGCAAGGTGCTGGCCACGGGCTCGAAGGAGGAGGTGCTGGCCGCCGCGGGTGAGAATGCCCGCGTGGTGGACCTGGGCGACGCCACCGTGGTGCCGGGCCTCACCGACGCGCACGGCCACCTGTCGGGGCTGGGCAGCGGGCTGGTGACGGTGGACCTGGAGGGCGCGGCCACGAAGCAGGAGACGCTGGAGCGCGTCGTCTCGGCGCCCCAGACGGCGTACCAGGGCGAGTGGCTCATCGGCAGCGGGTGGGACCAGAACGACTGGCCGGAGAAGGCCTTCCCCTCGCGGGCGGACCTGGACGCGAAGCACCCGAAGACGCCCGTGGCGCTGAGCCGCGTGGACGGCCACGCGCTGTGGGTCAACAGCGAGGCCCTGCGGCGCGCGAAGATTACCCGCGACACGAAGGACCCCGCTGGCGGCCGAGTCCTCCGAGGCCCGGACGGCGAGCCCACCGGCATCCTCGTGGACAACGCCATGGACCTGGTGTCCGCGGTGCTGCCGCTGCCCACGGACGCGCAGTTCGAGGCGCGGCTCGCCGCGGCGCTCGCCCGGAGCGCCCAGGCGGGGCTCACCGGCGTGCACGACGCGGGCATGGACCTGCGCACCTTCCGCCTCCTCCAGCGGTGGGACGGCGAGGGGAAGCTGACCCTGCGCATCTACGCCATGGCGGACGGGCTGACGGCGGACCGCGAGACGTACCTGAAGGAAGGTCCCTTCCAGGGGAAGCTGCTCACGATGCGCGCGGTGAAGCTCATGATGGATGGCGCGCTGGGCAGCCGGGGCGCGGCGCTGCACCAGGACTACAGCGACGAGCCGGGCCACAAGGGCCTGCTGGTGCTGACGCCCGAGGAGTACGAGCGGCGCGTGCGGGCCTTCATGTCGAAGGGCTTCCAGGTGTGCACGCACGCCATTGGCGACCGGGCCAACACGCTGGTGCTGGACGCGCTCACCCGCGCGGCCGAGGCCACCGGCTCGAAGGACGGCCGCCACCGCGTGGAGCACGCGCAGGTGATGCGGCTGGAGGACATCGACCGGCTGGGGAAGAGCGGCTTCATCGCCAGCGTGCAGCCCACCCACGCCACCAGCGACATGCCCTGGGCGGAGGCGCGCGTGGGCCCGGAGCGCATCCGCGGCGCGTACGCGTGGCAGCGGCTGAAGGCGTCCGGCGCGGTGCTCGCGCTGGGCAGCGACTTTCCGGTGGAGCGCCCGGACGTGCTCGGCGGACTGTACGCGGCGCGCACGCGGCAGGACGCGCGGGGCCAGCCCGAGGCCGGGTGGTACGCGGACCAGCGGCTCAGCGGCCAGGAGGCGCTGGAGGGCTTCACCGTGGGCGCCGCGTACGCGTCCTTCGCCGAGGGACAGCGCGGCCAGCTGAAGCCGGGCATGGACGCGGACTTCGTCGCCCTGTCGGTGGACCCGGTGGACGCTCCCGTCGCCGAGCTTCCCGGCGCGAAGGTGCGCCTGACGGTGGTGGCCGGCGCCGAGGTCTACCGCGCGCCGTGAGCCACCGGCCTGGCAAGTGTCAGCCCGGTGACAGCCGTGCCAACAGTGGGGGTTACACCCTGGATGAAGCGTTGTGCCTTGAATGCAGGGCTCGGGGTGTGGCACACGCGCGCCATCCTTCTGGACGCACGGCGTTCCGAGACCCACACCCCAGGAAGTGAGCGATGCTTCGCGAGCGGTTCTATTCGTGGCTGATGCTGCCAGCGCTGCTGTGCGGCTGTGGCCCCACGCAGGAGAGGGACGAGACGACGCCCCTCGGTGAGAGCACGCGGCCGGTGCTGTATGCGCCCCCCGCGCCGACGAGCGGCAACGTGCTGGACAGCACGGCCTACATGGGCCGGGTGGAGCTGGGAAGCGCGGTGCAGACGCGCTTCACCACCAACCCCCAGTACCTGTCCTTCGGCTTCAGCGTGCGCGCGGGCGCACAGGTGAAGCTGGAAGTCACACACCTGGGCAGCAGCATGTACCTGGACACGGGCCTGTTCGTTTACGGGCCGCGCCAGGCGAACGGCAGCTACGGCACCGTGGCGCTGGCACAGGACGACGACGCGGGCTACGGCCAGCTCAGCAAGGTGTCCTCGCTGGCGCTGGCGCAGGGCGGCGACTACCTGGTGGTGGCGAGCACCGGCACCGGCGCGGGCAAGCAGTTCCGCCTGCAGTTGGACTGCCTCAACGGCGTGTGCGCGCCCCAGGTGGACCCGGCGCTGTACGCCACGTGCGACCTGGGCGTGGCCACCAACATCGAGGAGTGTGTCGAGGGCACCGTGGAGGAGTACGGCGTGTCCGTCGCGAACGCGTACGACACCTGCACCGGCCCGGATGACGCGCATGCCTTCTACCGGGAGGCCTGCCACGGCGGCGGCGCGGCCCCCGCGTGGTGCCAGGGCGGAGAGACGCAGTTCACCCAGCGCATGTGGCCGGTGTGCCAGGACTTCTACCAGCACTACTACGGCCTCTATTCGCTGACGCTGTCGTCCCTGCCGGTGCCCACGCGCTCGCAGGCGGACGTGGACGCGGCGAACCTCCAGTGCGGCAACTGGTGCACCAGCGCGCTGGAGACGTTCACCTTCCCGTGGACGTCCACGGCGGCGCCGAGGCTGGACAAGGTGGCCGAGGCGTACTTCGCGCTGGGGCAGCCCGCCTACCCCTTCGAGTACGTGGGCGAGCTGACCTGGGCGCAGTTCGCGGACGAGGCCTCCATGTTCTGGAACTCCCTGCCCCCGGACCTCATGGCGGAGCTGGGCAACGGCACGGAGACGGTGCGCGTCGCCCACTACCACTTCGAGTACATGCAGGCCCCGAGCGCGATGGAGTGGAACGACCTCTACGTCGTCCTCTTCCCCCAGTCCCACCGCGTGGCGGTGTTCCACAAGACGTTCTGGGAAATCTGAGCGACGCGTCCAGCGCGCCGCCGACGCCGGTGTCCTCCATGCGAGGGCACCGGCGTCGTCGTTTCAGGGGGCCGGCGCTCCGCCGTGGAGCTGGTGCGACGTCCACGTGCCGTGGGCAGGCTCGCCCCAGCACACCCGCACCTCACCCGAGTCCGTGTCCGCCACGAAGCCGGCGATGGTGCGCTCCCGGCAGATGCTGTCCGGGAACCCCTGCCGGTCCGCGAGGATGCTCCGCACACCGTCCAGGTCCAGCCCCGGACGCGCCAGGCGCTTCCCCGCCGCGTAGCGCGGCAGGGAGTCCGCCTGCGGGACACCCGCCGCCTTCGCCAGCACCGGGTCCAGGAAGTGATTGGCGTGGACCCAGGCGCCTTCGCGCGTGGCGTCGGTGATGGCCATGCGCGTGGAGGTCAGCTCCACGTTGACCACCCTGCCCCCTTGCGCGAGCACGCAGTTGCCGCTGCCCCCACGCGGCGTGGCGGCGAGGAAGTCCAGCGCGGCGTCGATGGACGGCGCGTCCAGCAGCGCCCGCGTCACGAAGTCCATGGGCAGCCCCTGCCCGGCGTCCGGGTCCGGCAGGTAGTCCATCAGCACCGCCAGCCCCCGCCCGTTCAGCGACGCGGAGCAGCCCGGGAGCGCGTACACGTAGCACAGCGACAGGAAGCGGCCGGGCCGCCTCGCATCCGTCACCGTGGCGTCGAGCAGGAACACCTCCTCCGCCACCGGCACCAGCGAGTCCTCCGTGTGGCCTACGAGGATGCCGCCTCGCGGCCCGCGCACGGCCAGGCTGGTGCAGCCGTGCGCCGCGGAGGGAGCGGGCGGCAGCCCCGCGCTGCTCAGGTACGAGAGCACCTCCAGCGGCACGTCCGCCGCCCGGGCCCACGCGCGAAGCTCCGCGAGGTACTCCGGCGTCCACCGCTCGGCGGCATCCAGCGCGGGGGCGATGCGCTCGCGCAGCACCGCCTCATCGATTCCCTCGCGGGCCAGCCCTTCCAGCGCCGTCCGGGCGCTGACCTGGATGCGCTCGCGGAAGGCACGGCCCACCGCCGCGCCCAAAGCGTCATGGCCACCGGCGACGCGGAGCACCGGCAGCGTGGCGCCTTCTGGAACACGGGCCATGGTTACACCCCTCCCGAGCAGCTCGGGGCCAGGTCATGGCCACCGACGACGCGGAGCACCGGCAACGTAGCGCCTTCCGGAACACGGGCCATGGTCTACAGCTCCGCCGTGTAGGTCAGGGCCTGGACACGGCGGTTGAGTTGCTCCTGCGCCGCCTGCCGCTCCTTCGCCACCCGCTCCAGCTCGCGGCCGATGACCTCCAGCCGGTCCTCCTGCTCGTTCAGCTTGGCCACGAAGCGCTCCGCCAGCTCACGCTGGGACGCGCCGCTCTTCAGCGACTCGATATTGGAGCGGATGCGCTCCTGGTCCGTGAAGAGCTGGGAGCGCTCCGTCGACAGGCGCTGCTCTTCCTGGGCCAGCGCCGTCACCCGCTCGCGGATTTCCACCACCTCGCGCAGCGCGTCCGCCACCTGCCGGTCGATGTAGCGCGAGGACACGAAGTACGTCACCTCGTCCAGCCCCACGTTGGAGATGAGGTACTGGCGCTGACCGCGCGTGCGCTCGACCACCACCAGCTCGTCCTGGGCGGTGGGCGCCAGCTCCCGCTTGAAGCGCCAGAAGCCTTCCGTCGTCTCCGCGGGCTCCGGCGCATCCTTCATCAGCTCCCAGCCCGTGCGCGGGTGCTCCACGTAGAGCACCTGCGGCCGCGTCGCCTTGTTGCGCACGAGGTACTTCGTCTTGCGCACGTGGAAGTACTCCACCACCAGCGTGCCCCGGCTCACCACCGTGCGGAACACCGGCCCGTCCTCCGCCCGGTCCTCCACCGACACCACGCACCCCAGCTCCACCGCGTACGGCACGAAGCGCTTGTCGCTGGGCTTCATCGTGTCCAGCATCGCCTCGCCCACGTAGCGCTCGTCCTCGGACACCGTCACCGGGCCGCCCTCCAGCGTCAGCCCCGTGGTGTTCTTCAGCTCGATGCACGCCATCGGGTTCTTCTCGCGCGTGCTCCGGTTGTAGAGGAGCACCCGCCGGCCCTCGAAGGGCTTGTGCAGGATGGGCACCAGCGCGCTCTGGTTGCGGTGCACCGTCACCGGCCGGTCCACGCCGTACTCGAAGAGGTCGCCCACCTCCTTCGTCAGCGTCGTCACCGCCACGCTCTGCTCCATGGCGTCGCGCAGCCGGGGGCCGCCGCCGCCCGCCCCTCCCACGAGCGCCCTCTCCTTCTCCGCCCGGGCCCTCCGGGGGCCTCCCGGGGCGGCCATGGCCGGCGCGGGAGCCGGCGGCCCCGCAACGGCCACCGCGCCCTCCATCATCCTGTCCGCGCCGCCGAAGCTCTCCTCCGGAATCACCGGCGCGGCGGCCGCCTCCGTCCGCACCTCCACCACCGGCCGCTTCATGTAGCGGGGGTTGTAGAGGTCGTGCACGAAGGACACCGGCAGCCCGGCGATGAGCGACAGCCGCACGTCCACCCAGTCCTCGTCACCGGTGTTGTCCACCAGCGCCCAGCCCTGCAGCAGCGGCGCCTCGCCCTCGTCCAGGAGGATGCGGTAGCTCGTCTTCCATACCGGCGACTCCAGCACGTAGCTGACGAACAGCTCGCGCTCGCCCTGGCCCGCCGTGAGGATGGCCATCCGCTTGCTGTCCTTCTTGTACGAGGACAGCACCGTGGCCAGGTAGAACTCCAGGTCCTTGCGCACCGCCTCGTCCAGGAACTCCAGCTCGGAGATTTCCAGCACGTCGAAGGTGCGCAGCGAGCCGCCCACCAGCAGCGACAGGAAGGGGCGCACCACGCTCGTGTCCCCCGCCGCCACCGCCAGCGAGTCCAGGCCGATGATGGCGCCCTCCACCTGGCCGCCGCCCACGCGAGCCCGCACCCGCGCGCCCTTTATCTGCCCCAGCAGCGCCGTGAGGCTGCCATCCGCCGGAATGCGGATGGTGGCCTCCGACAGCAATTGCTCCAGCGGCTTCGTGGAGTCGTAGCTCACCGCCGACACCGAGCCGCCCGACAAGTCGAGCACCGTCAGGGACTTCAGCACGTCGTTCATGTCGCGCGCCTTGAAGTCCAGGTTCAGCGTTTCGTTGCCACTGACCTTTCCGCGGCGCTCGAAGTAGCCGACTCCATGCTTGTAGAGGACGACGCGGCGGATGGGCAGGTTCGTGGGCATGAGGCGCGAAACTCCAGGAAAGTTGGGAACGGCCAGCCCCCCCGGTGTATCAAGCCCCGCCAGGGGTCGCGCAATGCCGGCCCCCTCACGAGGTCGCCCCGAATGCGAAAGTCCGCCTCATTCCTGTCCCGCCGCGCCCTGCTGTGCGCGGCCCTGGTCCTGGGCCCCGGCTGCAAGAGCGTGGAGCCCTCCACCCGCCCCACCGATGGCACCACCCCGGGGCAGGACACAGGTCCGGTATCCGCCCCGGACGCGTCCACGCCGGGCACCACCACGCCAGAGACTGTCATGCCCGAGCAGACTGCTTCCCCCTGGCAGCGCGCCCGCGTGGGAGACCGCGTGACGTACTCCTTCTCCGCCAACCGGAGCCAGCCGGGCACCCGGCGTGGAATGAACATTCCTTCCGCCGCGGTGGCCGGCGTGGTGTCGGTGGAGGTGGTGGCGGTGCAGGCGCCCTGGGTGTGGCTGGGCGTGACCTTCTCGGGGGAAGGGGGCGCCGCGCCGCAGCAGCCGCGCCTGGCCCGCTCGCTGGTGGTGCCGGTGCGCTCGGACGTGACGCGCACCCTGGAAGCGCCGCGCGAGGGCACGGAGACCACCGAGCAGCCCACCGCCGCCGACCGCTCGTGGGAGGCGAAGCGCTACATCAATGACAGGCGCCCGGCGGACGGCCCCCTGGAGAACCGCCTCTACGCGGTGAACCCCGGGCCGCTGTACCTCACCAACGGGCTGCTCGACGCGAGCACCACGCTGTCCGGCTTCGGCATGGCCGGCGGCACGCAGCTCACCCTGATGGAGGCACGCCTGGGCAACGCGGGCGGCGCCGGCCAGCCGCCCGCCCTGACGCTGCCCATGGGCCCGGGGGCCTGGTACGACGTGGCAGTGGACTCGGGCGGTGCCGCGTCCACGCAGCGCACGTGCCTGGGCGCCGAGCGCGGCTTCGTCCTGCGCCAGCAGGCCACCGCGACGGGTGAGGGTGGCACCCAGTGCCAGGACCTGTCGCAGGCGGAAGCACAGCCTCTGGAGGAGGCGCTGCTCGGCCTCATCGACGAGACGGTGAACGCCCCGCAGTGGCCGCCCCAGGTGGTCGGGGCCGCTCCGGTGACGCGGGCGACGTTGGACCTGAAGGGCCCCCGCGTGACGGTGCTCCAGCTCGAGACGAAGGAAGACGTGGGGGGCGTGCCCGGAGGCCGCGTGCAGGCCTTCGCCGCGGACCCGTGGGATGCCGCGCTGGCCGGCCTGCCCCTGGAGGCCCGCTTCCAGACCCTCAGCGACACCACGTACCGCGCGGCGAAGGGCAGCAAGCGCGAGCCCGTGGACAGCACGAAGCTGGTGGGCTGGGGCACGTGGGTGCCCGGAACGAAGCCGTGACGCTGGCCCTCTACGTGGTGGCCATTGAAGTGGAGCCCGGCGCCGAGGCGGCGTGGAACCGCTGGCACGAGGACGTCCACGTGCCGGAGGTGCTCCGCGAGCCGGGCTTCCGCTCGTGCCACAAGTGGCGCGACACCGAGCCCGCGACGGACGGCTGGGTCCGGTATGTGTGCCACTACGAGCTGACGGAGCTGGACGCGGTGCGGCGCTACGCGAGCAGCGACGCCGCGAAGCGGCTGAAGGAGGAGTCCCTGACGCGCTTCGGCACCGTTACCCGTTACGCGCGTCAGGTCCTCACCGAGGTGAAACGTTTCTGATTCTTGGGAAGTGGGTTTCCCAAGAAGGCACCGTGACTGGGAGCGGCCCGCTCAAGCGGAGAGGGCCGCCGAGAGCCCCCGGAGGTGAGGACGGGCGCTGGGGGCCATGAGGAAGTGGCCCTTCGGTTCAGCGGGCAGGTCCAGGCGCAGACAGACGTGGCCGGCGGGCGTCGCCGCGTCGCTCGCGGTGGCGAGGGACTCCCGGGCGCGGAAGCCCATGGACTCCAGCACGCGGCGCGCGGTGTCGCCGCCTTCCCGGACGAACGCCTCCACGTGGCGGAGGCCGTCGAGGCGGACGCCCCGGCGGATGGTCTCCGAGGCCGCCCAGTGGCCCGCGCCGGCGAGCCGGTACGGGGCCGCCACCGCGCAGCTCAGCCGGGCGTAGCGTGCCTCGCGGCGGATGTTGGAGAGCGCGGCGAGGCCGATGATGCCAGAGCCCTTCTCCGCGACGGCGAACAGCCGCGTGTCCTCGGCGGCGCTCCACCTTCCGGGAGTACGGGTGCCCGTCTCCGGACGCCACCACCAGAACACCTCGCCGATGTCCGGGTCCTCCAGCAACAGACTCACCGCCCCCGAGATGGCGCTTCCCGCGACCTCGATGGGAATCAGTTGGCGCTCACGCATTGGTCCGTCCCCCTGCGCACTCAGGACTTCAAGGGACGTGCCATTATTCAAAGCCGGTGAAGCGGGCAGACAGCCTGACTGCGCACGCGCTCCACGGGGTTTCGCGTCGGAGAGTGACGCGGATGCTTGTCGACGGGACGCGAGGCCCGCGGGCCCGGCCCGGGAGCGAAGTCCCGGGCCGGAAGCCGCGGCGCTGAAGCTCCGGTGCTGAAGCTCTGGCGCTACTCCGCGACGGAGAGCTTCACGTCGATGTTGCCGCGCGTGGCCTTGGAGTACGGGCACACCTCGTGGGCGGCCTCCATCAGCTTCTGGGCCTCCTCGCGGGGCATGCCGGGGAGGATGCCCTTCAGCGCCACCGCCAGGCCGAAGCCGCCGTCCGGCGTCTTGCCGATGGTGACGTCGGCGGTGATGCCCACGCCCTCGCCCAGCGTCTTGCCCTGCATGCGAGCCACGAGGCGCAGCGCGCCCTCGAAGCAGGCGGAGTAGCCGGAGGCGAAGAGCGTCTCCGGGTTGGCCTTCGCACCGCCCGGGCCACCCATTTCCTTGGGCAGGGCAAGCGGCAGGTCGATGACGCCGTCGGCGGACTTCACGTGGCCGCTGCGGCCGCCGTGGGTGGTGGCGGTGGTGGTGTACAGGGGGCTGACGGAAACGGGGGCCATGGAGTGCTCCTATGAAATGGAATTACTTCGAGGGTTCAGATTGGGACTTCGACAGCATCGCGAACAGGCGTTGGACGTCACGGCGCAGGCGTGACAGCTCCTCCAGCGACAGGCCCATCTTGCAGACCATCGCCTCGGGAATGACCACGGCCTTGCGGCGCAGGGCGCGTCCCTGCGTCGTGAGGTGGACATGCACCGAGCGCGCGTCCTCGGTGGAACGTTCCCGCTTCACCATCCCCTGGGCCTCCAGCCGCTTCAGCAGCGGCGTGAGCGTCCCGGAGTCGAGGAACAGCCGCTCCCCGAGCTCCTTCACCGTCACCCCATCCGTCTCCCACAGGACCAACATCACCAGGTACTGCGGGTACGTCAGGCCCAGCTTCGACAGCAGGGGTGCATACGCCTGGGTCACCGCCCTCGCCGCCGCGTAGAGCGGGAAGCAGAGCTGCGCGTCCAGTTTGAGCGAGTCATCCACCGACATGGCCAATAAGTAGGGCACAATTTAATTGTGCGCAATCAATTCAGACAAAAAAAAGCGGCTCCCGGGCGCCGCGAGGGGGCGCGGCGGCCGGGAGCCTGGGGGGCGCGAACGGGGGTTCAGCGCCCGGAAACAGTCTGGGTGTTGGCCTGGGCCCTGGCGGCGGCGATGGCGGCCTCCAGGTCCAGCTTGCCGCTGGTGCTCACCTTGCCCTTGAGGTCGGAGTCCACCTCCACCGTCTTCACGAGCAAGTCCCGCACCTGGGCGGCGGTGAGGTCGGGGTTCTCCGCGAACATGCGCGCCGCGGCGCCCGCCACCGTCGGGGTTGCCATGGAGGTGCCGCTCATCTCCTCCCAGCCGCCGCCCGGCACGGTGCTCAGCACGTCCTCGCCCACCGCGGCCAATTCCACCACCTTGTCGCCGTGGGAGGAGAAGCGCGCCAGCTTGTCGTTGTTCTTGTCCATGGACGCCACGGTGAGGACGTTGGGCAGGTCCAGGTTGGCGGGCATGTCCGCCACGTCGTTCAGGTTGCTGCCGTTGCCGTTGGCGGTGGCAGCCACCAGGAGGATGTCCGCGTCGGCCAGCTTCTGCACCGCCGCCTTCCAGCGAGCCTGCGAGGCCGCGTCGGGGTACTCGTTCCCGAAGCTGGCGTTGACGGCGCGGATGTTGACGCCCTGCTCCGTCTTGAGGTTCACCACGTAGTCCACGCCGCGCTCGAAGTTGGTGAGCAGGTCGGCCCCGTCGTACAGGCCGCCGACGCTGAGCACCTTCGCCTTGCCCGCGGCCACGCCGGTGTTGCCCTCGCCGTTGTCCTCGGCGGCGATGATGCCCGCCACGTGCGTGCCGTGGTCCGTGCCCTGGCCGCGCATCACGTCGCCGCTGTTGAACCCGACGTTGAAGCCGTGGATGTCGTCCGCCACGCCGTTGCCGTCGTTGTCCTTCCCGTCACCGGCCACCTCGCCCGGGTTGGTCCACATGGCGTCGTCCAGGTCCGAGTGCTTGAAGTCCACGCCGCCGTCGAACACCGCTATCACCGGGTCTCCGGACGGGCGGGGCTTCGACGTCTCGCCATCCACCAGGGGGCGCACCGAGACGTGGCCGGAGCCGAAGGAGAAGGCCGAGGCCGGAAGCGCGCCGGGGGCCTGCTCCGGACGCAGGCCCGTGGGCCGGTCCACGAAGTTGGAGGCCCTGCGCGAGCCCCCCGCGTCGAAGCCGTCCGAGCCGCCCTGGCCCGCGGGCAGGGCCGCCGCACGGGGCGCGGCCGGGGTGGCAGGGGCCGCCGGACGGGACACTTCCGAGGCGCGGGCGGGCTGGGAGACGGGCGAGAGGGGCTTGCGGGTGACGTCCATGGTGAGTCTCCGGGGGGCGCGGAAGTGGCTCAGACACCCTCATTATCGCACCTCGCATTACAAAGTTTCCTCCCCGCACACATTGTCGGTCTTTATCCGCTCCGGGACGGGTCCTCCCGTCGTGGTACAGGGCGGCGCGCGGCCCCATCCAGGAGGGACGGGCCGGGCGAGGACGGGAGAACGGATGCTGAGGACAGTCACGGCCACGCGTTACGTGACGCCCCTGCGGGAGGGGGGCTCGCTGCCCGCCATCCTCGAGGCGGACGACGCGGGGCTGTATGTCGTGAAGTTCCGGGGCGCGGGCCAGGGCGCCAAGGCGCTCATCGCGGAGCTCATCTCCGGCGAATTGGCGCGGGCGTCGGGCCTGCGCGTGCCGGAGGTGGTGCTGGTGGAATTGGACCCCGCGCTGGGCCGCAACGAGCCGGACTCCGAGATTCGCGAGCTGCTCAAGGCGAGCGCGGGCCTCAACCTGGGCCTGGACTACCTGCCGGGCTCGGTGACGTTCGACCCGCTGGCGGGCCCCTTTCCGGATGCCGCGCAGGCGTCCGCCATCGTCGGCTTCGACGCGTTCGTCACCAACGTGGACCGCACGCCGAAGAACCCCAACATGCTGAGCTGGCACCGGGACTTGTGGCTCATCGACCACGGGGCGTCGCTCTACTTCCACCACTCGTGGGAGGACTGGGAGGAACGCAGCCAGAGCCGCTTCGGCCCCATCAAGGACCACGTGCTGCTGCCGTGGGCCAGCGCGCTGCCCGGCGTGGAGGCGGCCCTGCGCGCGGCCCTCACGCGCGAGGTGGTGGAGCGCACCATCGCCGCCATCCCCGAGGCGTGGCTGACGGGCACCGAGTCCCCCTTCCCCACCGCCGACGCCCACCGCGCGGCGTACGTCACCTGGCTGCTGCGGCGCGTGGACGCGCTGCCGGCCTTCCTCGAGGAGGCGGCCCGTGCCCGCGCCCAGCTCGTTTGACTACGCCATCATCCGCGTCGTCCCCCGCGTGGAGCGCGAGGAGTTCATCAACGTGGGCGTCGTCCTCTTCTGCACCACCCAGCGCTTCCTGGGCGCGCGCGTGGAATTGGACGAGGCGCGGCTGACGGCGCTCGCTCCGGACGTGGACCTGGACGCCGTGCGAAGCCACCTGGAGAGCTTCCGCCGCGTCTGCGAGGGCGGGAAGGACTCCGGGCCCATTGGCCGGCTGCCCCAGAAGGAGCGGTGGCACTGGCTGGTGGCGCCGCGCAGCACCGTCATCCAGACGGGGCCGGTCCACTCGGGGCTGTGCCACAACAACGTGGAGCCGCGGCAGGCGCTGGAGCACCTGCTGGACACCGTGGTCCGGGTGAAGCGGTCCGCATGACGCGCCGCCCGGGCTCGAGCCCGGCAGGTGGGCAGGTGGGCAGGCGGGCAGGCGGGCCCTGGGTGTCCTCCCGGGCAGGAGCGCCCGGGGACGCGAAGCGACGGAAGCGGGGCTGTCCGGAGCGGCCCCCGGGGACGGGACGCACCGGGGAGCAGGCGGCCAGATGTCCGGAATGTCCACCGGGCCACGAGAGAGCCCGGCACCCTGGCGGCGCGGTTGGTAGTTTCACCGTACGGCCCCGGCCTGCACTCCGTATGAACGACTCCGCATTGCGAATCGCCACGTACAACGTCCGCTACTTCGGCCACATGCTGCGTGGGCTCGCGAGCACCGTGGGCCCCAAGCGAAGGGTGGCCGCCGCGCTGTCCTCGTTGGATCCGCTGCCGGACGTCGTCTGCCTGCAGGAGGTGGAGACCTCCTCGCTGCGCAGCACCATCGCCCACCGCCCCAAGCAGCCAGGGGAGACCCAGCTGGCGGCCTTCATGGAGCGCATGGTGGAGACCTTCGGCGCCCAGGCGCGGGACATGCCCTACGAGGCGTTCTACTTCCGCGCCCACAACTACAAGTTGGGCGAGGTGTCGCTCTACACCACCGGGCTGGCGGTGCTCGTCAACACGCGCACCCTCCAGGTGGACACGCACAACGTGGACGCGCCCCAGCACATCACCCACCACCACGTGCGGCGGCTGAAGGACCGAAAGCAGAGCCGCATCTGCGCGCACATGCGCCTGGTGCGGCGCTCGGACGGGCGCGGCTTCCACATCTTCAACACCCACCTGAGCCTGCCCACCCCGTTCTCGAAGGAGTTCTGGGCGACGAAGGACAAGATGGGCTGCGGCGTCAACCAACTGCACGAGGCGCGCTCGCTGGCGGAGTTCATGCGCACCCTCTCGGGGAATGAGCCCTACATCGTCTGCGGGGACTTCAACTCGCCGCCGGCCTCACCGGTGTTCCGCTACCTCACCGGCGACGCGTGCCTCACCTGCGCCCAGGCCGCCGTGGGGCAGATAGACCCGAGCGCCACTCGCGGCTTCCCCACCGCCGGCTTCATGCACATGCGCATGCACCTGGACCACATGTTCTCCGGCGGGGGCGTGCGCTGGCTGGACACGCAGGAGACCTGCCCGTTCGGGGATACCGCCAGTCGCTTCCACGGGCTGTCCGACCACATGCCCATCATCGCCCGCTTCACGCTCGACAGCGCGCCCGGCGCGGCCGTGCCCTCGACGGGGTGACGCCAGGCGCGAGGGCGGGCCTCACTGGAGCGCCGCGCCCTCGCCTTCCTTCTTCATCAGGAAGGTCACCTTGCCGTCCGGCTCCAGGTAGGCGAGGCGCACCTTGCGGAGGGACTCGGTGCCTTGCTCGCGCAGGCGGCTCAGCAGCTCGTCGCGGGACATGAGGCTCTTGCGCAGGTTGACCTCGTTGACCTTCCCCTCGCGCACCAGCTCCACCGGCTTGCCGTTCAGCACCACCGCCGCCTTCTTGCTGCGCATCGCGAGCCACGAGAAGAAGCGGTCCCATGCCCCCAGCGTGCCCAGCGCGAGGAAGGCGGTGGTCAGCGAGGTATCGTCGGCCACGATGCTCTTGCGCAGGCACACGGAGATGATGAGCAGCACGACGATGTCGAAGGTGGAGGAGCGCCCGAACTCCTTGCGTCCGGTCAGCCGCAGCACCAGCTGCGCGAAGAAGTAGACCGCGCTGGCACGGAACATCACCTCGAAGGGGTTCAGGTCCGGCGTCCAGAGTCCCTGCCAGTCAAAAGGCGCCATGTCCCCAAGATGGACACAGCCCCCCGGGCCATGGCGCGCCCGGCAGTGAAGCAGGCGGGCGGCAGCTTCCTCCCGGGCGGGGGCGCTCAGCCCTCGCCAGTGAGCGCCCGCTCGACGGTCTCCCAGGCGTCCAGGATTTCGCGGGTGCGGAGCTCGGCCAGCGCGTGGAACTCGGGCGCCAGGTGGGCCACCTTGTCCGGGTGGTACTGCGAGATGAGCGTCCGGAAGGCCCGGCGCGCCTCGTCCAGCGGCGTGTCCCGGGAGATGCCCAGCACCGTCCACGCGTCGCGCACCGCGGGCCGGGGGGGAGGAGGAGGCACGCGCGTGCCCCGGGGCGGAGTGGCTTCGTCGTCCGAGGAGGCCCACGGGCCGGTGTCGCGGGCGCCAGTGCTGCGCGTGCCAGAGTCTCGCGCTCCGGGGCGCCGGGCCCCTCCCTCCCAGGCGAACTCTTCCTCTTGTTGCGGGCCCATGCTGGCGGGCCGTCGAGGTGAGCGAGGCGCGGGCTCCGGGCGACGGCGGCCGGGGCGCCGCTCGGGGTCCGGAGGGGGCACACGCGGGGTGAGGCGGCTGAGCGCCTCCTGGAGGAACCAGAGGTCCTCGACCGGGGTGCCGTGCTTGCGCACCACCGCGCGCGGGCGGCCGTCCTCCAGCAGCAGGTAGCCCGTGGAGGCGGCGTAGGCGTCGTCCCGACTGGCCGGGTAGAGCCGGTCGCCCAGGTCTCCCAGGGGGTCCCTCCACATGCCTTCCGTGGTGCCCTCGTCGGCCACCAGGACCTGGGACAGTACGTCCCCGTGGAGGCGCTCCAGCGTGGCGAAGGGCTCGCGCGCCCCGGGCAGGCGCATGCCCGGCCCGTGCCGCACCCCCGTCACGAGCAGCAGCCCGCGCGTCCCGTCCACCCGGGCGAAGAGCGCCTCACGCACCTGCTTGTCGGAGAAGAAGAGGACGGACTGCACGGTGGCACACAGCCTACCTTCTGGGCGTGGGGTCGCGACCGATACCCGACGCTGGAGTCCCCTTTCGTTGACTCCCGCTCGACGGTGGCGCGGCCTTGCGGAAGAGTCGATACCGCTTATGCGCTGCTGCCACCGTCACGCGTCCGAGTCTGCTCCGTCCGACCTCCACCCCTTCTCCCTCCCCGGCGCCACCGAGCACTACGCCGCAGAGCGGCCCGTCCGAGCCGAGCACGTCCGCATCGAGCTGGACCTGGACTTCGACCAGCGGCGCATCTCCGGCGTCTGCACCACCCGCGTCTCCGCCGTCCGCGCCATCTCCACCGTCACCTTCGACGCGGTGGACCTCGACGTCTCGCGCGTCCTCGTCGACGGGCACACCGCGCGCTTCTCCAACTCCGGCGCCCATGTCCGCGTCGAGCTGCCCGCGTCACTCGACGCCGGCCACGCGTGCGAGGTGGCCATCCACTACGCGGGCCGCCCCCGCCGGGGCCTCCACTTCTGGGGGCCCGACGCCGGCTACCCGGACCGCCCCCGCCAGGCGTGGACACAGGGACAGGACATCGACGCGCGCGCGTGGTTCCCCAGCCTGGACACCCCCGCCCAGAAGGCCACCTCCGAGGTCATCGCCTCCTTCCCCGCGGAGATGACCGCCCTCTCCAACGGCGTCCTCGTGAGCGACCACACCGACGGCGCCCGCCGCACCCAGCACTACCGCATGGAGCAGCCCGTCTCGCCCTACCTCGTCACCCTCGCCGTGGGCGAGTTCGAGGAGGCCACCGACTCCGCCGGCAACGTGCCCCTGCGCTACCTCTTCCCCAAGGGCCGCCGCGAGGACGCCCTGCGCTGCGTGCGCCGCACCCCGAGCATGGTGCAGGCCTTCCAGCACCTCACCGGCGAGCCCTTCCCGTGGAGCGGCTACGCCCAGGTCTTCCTCACCGAGTTCATCCTCGGCGGCATGGAGAACACCACCGCCACCAGCCTCACCGACTCCGTCCTCCACGACGCCCGCGCCCGGCCCGACTACAACGCCGAGCCCCTCATCTCCCACGAGCTGGCGCACCAGTGGTTCGGCGACCTGCTCACCTGCCGCGACTGGCCCCACGGCTGGCTCAACGAGGGCTTCGCCACCTGGTGCGAGGTCTTCTGGAAGGAGCACGCCGACGGGCAGGACGAGGCGGACCAGCACCGCGGCACGCAGCTCGAGGGCTACCTGGGCGAGGTGCGCGAGCGCTACGCCCGCCCCATCGTCGCGCGCCGCTTCCATGCGCCCATGGACGTGTTCGACCGGCACCTTTATGAAAAAGGAGGCCTCGTCCTCCACGAGCTGCGCCGCCGCCTGGGGGACGCGCTCTTCCTGCGTGCCCTGCGCCACTACGTCGCCCGCCACCGCCACGGCGCCGTGGAGACGGTGGACCTGGTCCGCGCCTTCGAGGAGGCCACCGGCCACAACCTGGACGGCTTCTTCGACCAGTACGTCTTCGCCCCCGGCCACCCGGAGCTGAAGGTGGAGGTCCGCTACGAGGCCGAGGACGCCCGCCTGCGCCTCAAGGTCCGCCAGACGCAGCGCACCGACGCCGGCACGCCCGTCTTCCGCCTGCCCCTGGACGTGTGCGTCACCGCCGACGGCCGCGACACGCTCCACCGGCTGGAGGTGACGGACGCGGAGCACTCGTTCCTGCTGCCCTGCGCCGCCGCGCCGTCGCAGGTGCGTGTGGACCCGCGCCGCGACGTGCTCGGCACGCTGGACGTGGACAAGGCCGCCGGCCTCTGGCTGGAGGAGCTGCGCGCCGCGCCGGAGTCCCGCGCCCGCACCGAGGCCGCCGTCGCCCTGGGAAGGCACGGGGGCTACCGCTCCGTGCAAGCCCTGGGCACCGCGCTGGAGGACACGCGCCTCTTCTGGGGCACCCGCGCCGCGTGCGCGAAGTCGCTGGGCCGACTGCGCACTCCCGAGTCCCGCGCGCGGCTGCTGGCCGCGCTGTCCACCGAGCACCCCCGCGTGCGCCGCGCCGTGGTGGCCGCGCTGGGCGAGTTCCGCAGGGACTCGGAGGTGACGGCCCGCCTGCGCGCCCTGGTGGAAGGGGGCGACGACAGCTACTTCGTGGAGGCCGAGGCCGCGCGCAGCTACGGCAAGGTGCGTGCTCCGGACGCGGTGGCCGTGCTGGAGGCCGTCTCCACCCGGCCCTCCTTCCAGGACGTCATCGCCGTGGGCGCGGTGGACGGGCTCGCCGAGTCGCAGGACCCGGCCGCCTTCCCACTCGTCGCGGCGCGCACCGCGTACGGGCAGCCCCGCTTCCTCCGCCGCGCCGCCACCACCGCCGTGGCGAAGCTGGCCGAGGTCGCCGGCCGCAAGCGCGAGGCGGTGGACCTGCTGTCGGAGCTGCTGAGAGATCCGCTGTTCCGGGTGCAGATGAGCGTCTTCGAGGCGGGGCGCGCGCTGGGCGACCGGCGGCTCATCCCCGCGCTGGAGGGGACGCCGCTCGAGGACCCGCGCGCACGCCGCGCCGCCCGCGAGACGGTGCGGGCCCTGCGCGAGGGCGAGCCGCAGGCCCGCGAGGTGGCCGCGCTGCGCGAGGAGCTGGACCGGCTCAAGGAGGAGACGCGCGCGATGCGGGAGCGGCTGGAGGGGCTCTCGCTGAAGCGCCAGGAGCCGCCGACGCCGCGAGGTGGTGGCTCGAAGCCTTCTCGCGCGAAGGGCACGGCCCGCGCGAAGCCCGCCGCGAAGAAGCAGCCGAAGCGGAGGTAACGCCTCGACAGTCCGACACGGACGCGTTGAACCCGTGAAGCCCGTACCGGGGTAGCGCCCGCTCTCCCGCCCGGCTCGCGGACGTACCGGACCCCCGCCTCCGGTGTGTGTCGGGAGGCGCGGTCCGCGCTCCGGATGGCTACCTGTATGGAAAGGGGACGCGCCCTCCGCGTTTCGCGTTGCGGGCCCCCATGTCCCAGCACGCCGGCCAGCTTGGGGCCGAGCGGGCCCAGGGGAGCACATGGCCGGAGCCACAGACGAGCTCAGTGCGTGGCTGGACGCCGCCGTGGACCCATTCGTGGCCTGCGACGCCAATGAGCAGGTGCGCGTCATCAACAGCGCCGCCGAGCGTCTGCTTGGCTGGAAGCGCGCGGAGCTGCTGGGCCAGCCCGTCTCCCGCCTCTTCCCCCAGCGCCTGCACGAGTACGCAGGCAGGAGCCTGCTGCGCTACCTGCTGTCCCGCCGCGACTCGCTCGGAGGACGCGCCACCCGCGTGCTCGCGCGGCGCAAGGACGGAGTGGAAATCCTGGTGGAGCTCACCGTGGGCGCCAGCAGACAGGGCGCCGACGAGCGCATCGTCATCAACTTCCGGCGCCTGCACGAGGTCATCGACACCGTCAGCGAGCCGGTGGAGCACCTGCTCCACCCGCGGACGGACGCCGCCCCCGAGCACAGCGGCAACGGGGACTCGCTCTACCGCGTCGTGGTGGAGAACGCGCCGCTGGGCATCTTCCACTTCGACACCACGCCCGTCATCACCGCCTGCAACGACTTGTTCGTGCGAATCATCGGCACGCCCAAGCGCATCCTCGTGGGCCTCAACCTGTTCTCCATCCGCGACGAGCACATCATGCGGTGCGTGCGCGAGACGCTCGCCGGGCAAGGCTCCGACTACGAGGGCGAGTACCGCTCCGTCACCTCCGGGAAGGCCACCCCCGTCCACGTGCGCTTCGCCGCCTGCTACGACGAGCAGGGCCGCGTGGAGGGCGGCGTGGGCATCGTCGAGGACATCACCGAGCGGCGCCGCACCGAGCACGAGCGCGACGAGAGCCTCGCCCAGCTCTCCACCCTCTTCCGCACCGCGCCCATCGGCCTGGGCTTCCTGGACACGGACCTGCGCTACGTGCGCGTCAATGACATGCTGGCCGACATCAACGGCAGCCCGCCCGAGGCCCACACCGGCCGCCACCCACGTGACGTGCTGGGCCCCCTCGGTGACTCGGTGGAGAGGCTCATGCGCCGCGTGTTGGAGACGGGCAAGTCCACGGAGAAGCGCTCGACCACCACCCAGGAGCTGGGGATGCCCGGGCCCATCCGCCACCTGGCCGGCAGCTTCTACCCGGTGCGCGCGGCGGACGACCGCGTGCTGGGGGTGGGGGTGCTGATTGAGGACATCACCGACAGCAAGCTCGCCGACGAGGAGCGAGGGCGCCTGTACCACGAGGCGCAGGAAGCCATCCGCGTGCGCGACGACTTCCTCTCCATCGCCTCGCACGAGCTGAAGACGCCCCTCACCCCGCTCAGCCTGCGGCTGGCCACGCTGGAGCGCCGGATGGAGCGCGGCGAGCACGTGGACCCGTCCACCCTGCGCCACGCCCGCCAGCACCTGCTGCGCATCACCGGCCTCATCAATGATTTGCTGGACGCGTCGCGCATCGAGGCGGGGCGGCTCGCGCTGCACCCGGAGGCCACGCGGCTGGACAGCCTCGTGGAGCACGTCCTCCAGGCCATGGACGGCCACCGCGGCGCCCATGTCGTCCACTACGACAAGCCGGAGCAGCCCGTGCTGGTGCGGGCCGACCCGTACCGGCTGGAGCAGGTCATCGCCAACCTGGTGGAGAACGCCTTCAAGTACAGCCCCGACGGCGGCACCATCCGCGTGGAGCTGCGCTCGCGCGGCGAGCTGGCGGTGCTGTCGGTGACGGACCCGGGCATCGGCATACCCCCGGACCAGCAGAAGCTGCTGTTCGACCGCTACTTCCGCGCGCGCAACGTCTCCTCCCGCTCCTATGGCGGGCTGGGGCTCGGGCTCTACATCAGCCGGGACATCGTCGAGCGACACGGCGGCCGCATCTGGGTGGAGAGCGAGGTGGGCCGGGGCTCCACCTTCCACGTCGCCCTGCCCCTGCTGACGGGCGCCACCACGCAGCCGCCTGTCGAGCAGCCGGACCGGCACGTCCACTGAAGCCTCGTCACCTCGAGGTTCGCAAAAAGTACAGACCCCGCTGTCTTCCATCCGTCCACAGGACAGGGGAAGCGCCCGGATTTGCACGCTCCCGGTGCTGGCATGGCGGCTGCTTCGTCCCGGGGTGGGAGGATGGACCCACAAGGATGGAAACCATGACGACGGACACGCCCGCATTGACCCGTGACAATGAAGGTTGGCTCGTTCGCGTGAGGATGGGCGGACGCATCCAGGAGGTGCGCTGCACCACCGAGAGTCAGGCACGCTACTTCGCCGCGGTGCTGGCGATGAACCCGCCCAAGCCCTCGAAGCTGCGCCACTAGACTGCGCGCATGGAACAGCCCCAGCTCCTTGGACGCCTGCTGCTGAAGTTCGACGATGATGCCGCCGCGGTGCCGGAGGACCTGTCCGCCGCCGCGCGCGCACCGGACGGCAGCGTGTGGGTGGCGTCCGATGAACACGGGGTGCTGCACCGGCTGAGCCCCGAGGAGCCTCGCATCTTCTCCCATCAGCAGCGCCATGACGTGGCGGGACTGCTGGGGGTGGCGGGCGGCGAGGAGATGGACATCGAGGCGCTGGACCTCCAGGGCGACCACCTGTGGCTCGTCGGCTCGCACAGCGCCGTGCGCAAGAAGCCCAAGGGCAAGGGCGCGCAGAAGGACCTGGCCCGGCTGGCCACCGTGGAGCACCAGCCCGCGCGCTTCATGCTGGCGCGCATGCCCCTGCCCGCGGTGGAGGGCAAGGACAAGGCCCCGAAGGACGAGGGCGCGAAGAAGCGCGTCGCGAAGAAGGGCGCGGCGAAACTGGAGCCCTCGGGGAAGGGCAGCCCGCTGGTGGAGTTGCTGCGGCGCGACGAGCACCTGGCGCCCTTCCTCGTGCCCGCGGGCCGGGGCGCTCCGCCCGGAGCCCTGGGCATTCCCAGCAAGGACAACGGCCTGGACATCGAGGGGCTCGCCGTCCACGGCGACCGCGTCTTCCTGGGGCTGCGCGGCCCGGTGCTGCGCGGCTGGGCGGTGATGCTGGAGCTGGAGGTGGAGGATGCCGGCAACGGCTTCCTCGAGCCGAAGCGCAGGAAGAAGGGCGGCGGGTACCGCAAGCACTTCCTCCAGTTGGACGGGCTGGGCATCCGCGAGCTGAGCCGGCACGGGAATGATTTGCTCATCCTCGCCGGGCCCACGCTGCCGCTGGACGGCACCATCCGCCTGTACCGGCTGCACAACGGACTGAGTCTCACCGAGGACTCCATCCATGAGCAGGCTCCCGGAGATTTGGAGCCGCTCTTCGACGTGCCCCGCTCGGAGAAGTCGGACCACGCCGAGGGCGTGGCCCTGTTCTCCTACTTCGAGAAGGACGACTCGGTCCTCATCGTCTACGACTCGCCCTCCAAGCAGCGCCGCTACGGGCCGTGCGGCGTGCTGGCGGACGTGTTCCGGCTGTTCTGAAGGCGCGCGCTCAAGGCACGCCGTCGGGGCACCTTTCCGTGAGACGTGTCAGACGCCGGGCCGGGGGATGAGCGGGCCGCCCACCTGGCCGCTGCTCAACGAGACGAAGTCCGTATCGGTGCCCGGGTCCTGCGCGATGACACGGAGGTCCTCGGCAATCCGCGCGTTCAGCAGGTCCAGGTCGCCGCGGCTCTTTTCGCCAGACACGTAGAACATCAGGCACTGCGAGCGCAGGTCGAAGCCGAACGCGAGGAAGGCATCCGCATCCGCCGGGTCGGTGACGACGAAGGTGTACGCGCTGAGCAGCTGGGACGTGGCCGGGTAGAGGGCGCCGCCCGGGGCCAGGCTGGCGATGGGAGTCGGCTCGGGGGACACCCCGGCCGGTGCGACGGAGAGGCCGCCAGCGCAGGGGGTGGACATCAACCAGCGGCTGCCCTCGTCGATGGGGTCGAAGGCGAAGGCGGCGGTGGGCACGGCGAAGGCCAGCAGCAAGGCATGACGGATGGGCTTCATGGCGTGAGACCTCGGTTCAAGGGTGAGGTACTGACGCGACCGGCCCCGGGAAGCTGACCATGACGGCCTGACGGAGACCGCGTGCTGGCGGACGTGTTCCGGCTGTTCTGAAGGCCCGCGCTCACCGCATGTAGAGCTGCATCTGGTAGGTGTTGTTCCACGCCACCTTCCACGCGCCCTCGTGGACACCGGGCTGCGGGAGGATGGGTCCCCCCACCTGGCCGCTCATGCCCCACGAGAAGCTGGAGTCGGTGCCGGTGTCCTGCTCCAGGTTGTCGAGGTCGGTGGCGAGCTTGATGAGCAGCAGGCGCAGCTCGCGCGCGTTCTGGCCGGATACATAGAACACCTGGCGCTGGGCCTTCACGTCGAACCCGAACGCCAGCCAGCTTCCCGACGGGCTGGCCGGGTCCGTCACGATGACGGTGTACGCGCTGCGCAGGCCGGCGCCCGTCGGATACAGCGGCGACGTGTCATAGGAGGACAAGGGCGTGGGGCGGCTGGTGGACGAGCCCGGCGCGGCGGGGATGCTGCTGGGGCAGTAGTTGGGGATGGGGGGCGGCGGCGTGGTGGTGGCCGCCTGCGACTGCGCGTCCATCTCAGCCGACTCCATCTGGGCCAGGTCCGGGTCGACGTTGCAGGCGGTGGCGGACAGGGCGAAGGCGGCAAGCAGCGAGAAACGGAGGGACTTCATGGTGTGGACCTCGGTGTGAAGGGTGACACGTGTGGCGTTGCCGGCGCTGGGGCGCCGGGTGGGTGAGGGAAACAGCGACTGGAAGTGAGGCGTGCCGCGGGCGGGCTATTCGAAGACGACCACGGTCTTCACCCAGCTGTCGGGGCGTGCCGCGAGGGCCCGCATGCGCTCGTCCCGGAGCGCGATGGCGGCGGGGGCACCGGCGCGGATGCGCTCCATGACGCGCTCGAAGAAGGGCCCGGCCTCGGCGTCCGGGATGTCGATGGGAGAGGCGAGGACGGCGCGCGCGCCCGCCTCCGCGAAGGCGATGGGGAGACTCCACGGCGCGTGGAGATAGGGCGCGGTGCGCGCGGCCCGGCAGGCGCCGAGCACCACCACCGGTGCGCCCTTGAGCTTCTGCCGCCGCACCTCGCCCGCGGTGAGGGCATAGCGGCCGTCCGTCTCCGGGGCCATCACCAGCAGCGACGCGTCCGACACGCCGAGGTTCACCAGGCCGTGCGCGTGGATTTCCACCTCGGTGGCGTCCACCAGCTCCGCCAGCAGTCGCGACGGCGTGGCCGCGGCGCCCGTCAGCTCCACCCGGCGGGCCGAGGCCGCGCCCGACAGCTCCCAGCCGCGCAGCCGGGGCAGGTTCAGCGAGGCCGGCGCCTCAACGTCGTGCACCACCAGGGGCCGCGGGGCCGTCACCGCCGGCGCCATCCGCTTCGCGCCCGTGTGGTAACTCCAGGCCAGCTCCGGCGGCAGCAGCCCCGCCTGCCCGTGGACGGCGTAGCGGGCGAAGACGCGCACGTGCTCGCAGGGCTTCAGCGCCCCCACCATCGCCTCCGGCACCAGCTTCTTCACGTCGAAGTCCGGCGAGCGGCGGCTCGCGTCGTAGTGGCCCAGCAGGTCCCCACCCGGCCCGCGCGCCACCACCAGGGTGCGCTCGTCGTGCACCTCCACGCCCAGCTCGCACCGCTCCGGCGTCCCGGCGCCGGACTCCTCCGCGAAGAGGGAGAGCGCCCCGGCCCAGTCCCGCGCCCTGCCCGCGTCGAGGATGAGCGACGAGTAGCTGTACGCGCGTGCCTTCCAGGCCACCGGGTCCTCGGAGCCCAGCCGGTTGCCCTCGGCGATGGCCTGGCGCAGCAGCGCGCGGCCCGCTTCACGCTCCCGCTCGATGACGGCGCGGCCCTCGACATGGGTGGCGAGCACGCGCTCCCCGGGGCGCAGCAGGCCGGAAGCCTCCAGCTTGCGCAGGCCGTCGCGCAGCGCCTCCACGTCGCCCGGGCGAGGGTCCAGCCGGGCCAGGTCCGCCTGCACGAAGGCGCCGTTGATGAAGAAGGGCACGTCACACGCGGGGGCGTGCTCCAGCTCTTCGCGCGCCTCCTTCGGATGCAGGGCGAAGACCTGCATCGCCGCCAGCCCCTCCTGCACCTGACGCCGGGCGGCGCACCGGCCATCCCGCGCGGCCTGCTCGCCCAGGTACGCCCGGGCCAGCGCGAAGGCGTTGCGGTAGCGCGCCACGTTGCCCAGCACCATCAGCAGGTCCGACTGCTGCATCCACTCCTGCCCCTGCCGCGCCACCTGGAGGCCCGCCACCGCGTGCTCGCGCGCCTCCACCAGCCGGTGCTCCTCCGTGTAGATGTGGGCGAGCACGTATTCCATCTGCCCGCAGCGGTAGGCCGCCTTCGCCGCGTGGCACTCCGGCAGCGCGCGCAGCAGCCGAGCCTCGGCGCCCGCCAGGTCCCCGCGCGCATACTCCGCCCGGGCCGCCTCGCGCTCCGCGTTGAGCATGAGCCATGGGTCGCCCACCGCCTTCGCGGCCTTCGTGTACTCGGGCAGCCGCGCCGGCAACTGGCCCGTCAGGGGCAACACGCCCAGCAGGATGTCCGAGTGCTCCGAGGCGGCCAGCTCGCGCGCGTACGCGTCCAGCCCCGAGGCGTCGAAGGTGCCCAGCAACACCTGGCGGAAGCGCTCCGCCAGCGGCCCCCGGCGCTTGAAGTCCAGGCTGGCCACGTGCGAGACGCGGCGCTCCAGCGCGTCACCGCCGTAGTGCGCATCCAGCAGGCGCGCCAGCGGCAGCAGCGCCTTCACGGCTTCCGCGGACGGGGCCGCCCAGAGGGCCGTGTTGAGGGCGTTGCGCGCCGAGCCCGGCACCGAGCGCGCCAGCGGCTCCGGAATGAGCGTTCCTTCCAGGGCCAGCGCCTTGCCCGCCTTCTGCGCGTCGTCCCACGTCCCCCGCTGGCCATCCAGCCGACGGCGCAGGGCCGCCGCGCGCTCCTTCGCCTCCTCCGCCCAGCCCGGCTCACGCAGCGCCGCCACCGCGTCGAACGCGTCGGCCGCCACCGCGTCCAGGCCCAGCTCCCGCAGCACCAGCGCGCGGTTCCACAGCGCCTCCGGGTGCTGGGGGTGCTTCTCCAGCACGCCGTCCAGCAGGATGAGGGCCTCTTCCAGCTCCCCCTTCGTCAGCGCCACCACCGCCCTGTCGCTGTCCACGTCCGGCGAGGCCGGCGCGCGCTGGAGGTACTCCGCGGCCTGCTCCCCCTCGCCGCGCAGCAGGTGCCCCGTGGCCAGGCCGTGGAGGTCCCCCGCCTCCTCCAGCTTCGCCAGCTCCCGCAGCGGCACCAGTTCCCTGGGGCGCTCGTCGCCGGAGCGCAGCACGCCGTAGGGCCGATGCGCGCTGGCGCCGTCCCAGCTCAGCCGCGCCTCCAGCGAGCGCGTGGGCGCCAGGGCCAGCACGTTCTGCCCCGACTCCACTCCCGGCAGGCCCGGCCCGCGGAACACCACCAGGACCAGCACGGCCGCGAGCGAGCCCGTCAGTGCAACGGCCGCCACCAGGTTGCGCCGGCGGCTCCAGGCGGGACGAAAGGCCCGCGAGGGCGCGGCGTCGCGGGAGGGCATTCCCCCCGGCTGCGAGGGCCGCGCGACTTCGGCCTCCTTCGCCTCCACCTCCGCCAGCCGCCCCCCGAGCGCCTGGAGCTGGAGGATGTCTTCCAGGTCGGACTGGCACTGCGTGCACGTGCCCAGGTGGACGCGGAAGGTGTCCGCCTCCTCCGGGGACAGCTCGCCGTCCGCGAAGGCCTGGACCTGGTCGTGGATGTCCATGGGCTCCAGCGCGCTCATGTGCCCTCCGCCTCGCCCGGGGGCTGGGGCATCAACAGTTCCTTCAGCTTGCGACGCGCGCGGATGAGGCGCGTGCCCACCGTGGCCTTGGGGATGCCCAGGCGCTCGGCGATTTCCACATACGAGCGGTTCTCCAGCGCGTGGAGCCGGTACACCGTGCGGAACTCCTCCGGAATCTTCTCCAGCGCCTCGCGCAGCTGCTCCGGGCTGATGGAGGCCCACGCCGGGGCGGCCTCCACCTCGGGCGCGGCGATGCGCTCCTCCATGTCCTCGGCGGACACGTCCGCGCGGCGCTCCCGGGTGCGCGAGCGGCACCGGTCGATGAACAGGTGGTGGAGGATGGTGAGCAGCCACGCGCGCCCGTCCGTCCCCACCTTGTACCGGGCCAGGTTGCGCAGACCGCGTTCGAAGGTGTCCTGGACGAGGTCCCGGGCGTCGGTGGCATTCCCACACAGGCGCATGGCGGTGGCATGCAGCGCCGCCTCATGCTCCCGGGCGAATGCCGCGAACCACCGGCTGTCCAGGGTCGGCGATGAAAGGGGCCTGCTTTCCACTCGGGGTGCAGGCTGACCCGTCCCGTCCTTGCCCGTCAAGCTCCGCGACAGCAGGGAGCCGGAGAAGAGAGAGGATGGTTGCAGGGCGAAAGCGTCCATGGCGGTCGCTCTCTCAACGACACCCCCCTCCCATCTTCCCGGGGAGGATTTTTCCGAGCATTTTCCGCCCTCCGTGCGGGCAGCCGGACGGGCGCTCCAGGAGCCCGCTCCCGTCGAGGGGACTGGCGGGTGTCCCGCCCGGGCCTACGCGTTGCGGCGGACGATTTCGGCGTTCAGCACGTTGGCGAAGCCCACCCAGGCCAGGTAGGGCGCCACCAGCCACGCGGCGGGGCGGTCCACGTTGCGGGTGGTGGCGACATAGGCGCCGATGCTCCCCAGCAGCGCGGCGTTGTCCGCCAGCGCCCGGCGCGGCTGCTGCTTGCCGAAAAAGAGCCAGGACCAGGCGGCGTTGAGGCCCAGCTGCACGCCCCACCAGGCCAGCGCCTTCGAGCGGGACGCCCCCGCGGGCGCCGTCCACACGCGCCAGCCGGAGATGGCGATGAGGCCGTACAGCACCGTCCACACCGGGGCGAAGACCTTGGGCGGGGGCTGGAAGGAAGGCTTGCTCAGGCGCCTGAACCAGAGCGAGTCCGCGGAGCTCTGTCGCCCGCCAAACACCGCCGCGCCCAGGGTGAGCGCGCCGAAGGTGCCCAGCGCCACCACCGACTCGGTGCGCAGCGTGGGGTTGAGGGCCGTGCGCTTCACGGGGCCCGGCACCGTCCGAGTCGTCGGCTCCAGCGTCGTCGGTTCCATTCCGCATCCTCCCGGGGGCCCGGACGCCCCACTGTCCGCTGGAAGGTGGTACCGGCCTTCCCGCGACGCCAGTGTGGTGGCCTCCGGTATACAAAGGAGGTCCCCCCTTCAAAGCCCGGAGGCGTCTCATGGTGAGCGCGGAGGAAGTCCTCGGCTTCTGGTTCGGCACCCCAGCGGACCCCGTCCGCAACCCCGCAAGTGCCCGGCCGCGAGCGCAGTGGTTCGAGCGGGACGCGGACTTCGACGCGGAGTGCCGCCGCCGCTTCCTGGACGCCCACGAGGCCGCCGCGTCCGGGAAGCTGCACGCGTGGAAGGAGGAGCCGCGGAGTGCCCTGGCGCTGCTGCTGCTGCTGGACCAGTTCCCGCGAAACCTCTTCCGGGGCACCCCCCGGGCCTTCGCCACGGACGCGCTGGCGCGCGGGGTGGCCCGCCATGCGCTGGCGCGAGGGCTGGACACGACGCTGCCGCCGGTGTGGCGGTGGTTCATGTACCTGCCCTTCGAGCACAGCGAGGAGGTCCATGACCAGCGGCTGGCCGTGGCCCTCTTCGAGATGCTCGCGCTGTACCACCCGGGCAGCCAGGAGCCGCTCGACTACGCCCGGCAGCACCGGGACGTCATCACCCGCTTCGGCCGCTTCCCCCACCGCAACGTGGCGCTGGGGCGCCCGTCGACCCCGGAGGAAGAGCGCTTCCTCCAGGAGCCGGGCTCGTCGTTCTGAGCAGGGTGGACGGACCTACACCCTGGGAGTGAGGGGGGTAGCCTCGGCCCTGGGCACCGGAGTCGCGCGCGCCTCCAGGGTGATGCCCGCGGACAGCCAGTTGCGCACCATCGTCAGGTGCTCGGCCTCCGCGTCCAGGGCGAGCTGGAAGCGGGCTGCCAGGGTGTCATGGCCCAGGCCCCGCGCCAGCTCGATGAGCAGCTCCCAGCCCGCGTTGTCCGTCAGCTCCGCCACCAGCAGCGCGTGCAGCGTGTCGCGCAGGTTCATCCTCGGGTCGGCGACCACCGCGGGCAGGCCCATGGAGGCCACCGCCGCCACGTCCGCGCAGGGCGTCACCGCCGTGGGGTCCGCCCCCAGCTTCACCAGGGCCTCGCTGACGAGGCCGAAGTGGGACAGCTCGTCGTTGAGGATGCGCTGCAGCCCCTCCGTGGTGGGGCCGCCCTCCCAGCTGCCGAGCACCTCGTGCTTGGCGAGGGCGCCCTGGTAGAGCCGGACGCCGGAGCGCTCGAAGGCGGCTCGCTCGCCCAGCTTGTCGATGAAGACGGTGGGCTTGGAGCCCTTGAGGCTGGCCGGTGGCGGCACGCTGCCGAGGCCCTTCGACTCCACCGCGTACTGCTGGCGCACCTTGAGGAGGAGCGAGTCGTCCCCCAGGTGGCTGGGCTGACGCGCCTTCGCGGCCTGGATGATGTCCGCGCTGTCCACGGGCGAGGTGGCGATGCCCGTCTTGTTCATGCCGATGTCGCTGGTCGTCTTCTTCATGTCAGTGAACCTTCTTTCCCTCGAGCACCGAGCCCATGCGCTGCGCGCGCGCGGCGAGCTCCGTCCCGGGAGTCCATTGGTAGCCGGCCGCCACCGTCTCGGAAGGCGAGCCCTCGGAGTTGAGCTGGTCGCGGTAGACGAAGGAGCGGTGGTCTCGTGGCAGCTCCGCCATGCGCACGTAGTCCGGCCCGTTGGAGGCGAGGTCCTCCTCCTGGTTCAGCGTCTTGCGGACGAACTCGCGGTGCTCCTTGAAGCCGATGGGCTCCGGCAGCGTCTTCGGGAGGATTTCCGCCGCGTCGCGGCCCTCCACCTGCTGGAAGAGCTGAACCATGTGGTGGAGCTGGCCCAGCTCATAGTCGGTGAAGCGCTGCCAGAGCGCCTTGATGAGCGGGTTCTTCTCGTACGCGAGGCACGAGTAGAAGTTGTAGACCTGCATGCACTCGTGCATCACCAGCTTCTCCAGGATGGACTCGCTCGGGTCCAGCAGCGACTCGTACATGGAGGTGTGCTGCTCCTCGATGGCGGCAATCTCCGCGTAGAGCTGGCGCGCCACCGGGTCGGAGAAGAACGGGCCCACCGTCATGTAGTAGTCGTGCGTCTGGTTCTCGGCCGCGGTGATGCTCATCGCGTGAATCTTGGTGAGCGGCGCCGCGGTGCGCTTGTCGTACGGCCGGCGCAGGTCATCCAGCGGGTAGCGGTGCTCCACCGACGTGGGGCGGCCGGGGATGATGTCCGTATAGGACTGGGTGATGTTGTTGGGGTCCTTCCCCTCCAGCCTGTCGTAGAGGGCGCCGTACCGGTACAGGTGGTCGAAGTCCTCCAGCAGGCCGAAGCGATACGTCTGGGCCAGGTACGGGTCCGGCTCGCGCAGGGCGACGCTGGCCGTCACTTCAATCGCCACCTGCTCGAAGCCGAGCGTGGTCTCCAGCGGCGTCTGGTCCGCGGGGTTGAGCCAGTTGATGGTCGTCTGCTCGAACTGTTCCACGCGGCGGACCAGGGCGAGCTGCTCGCGGAGGTCCCGGTTCATGCGGGCGATGGCGTGCTTGGTGCGCAGCGCGTCCGCCATGATGCCGTTCATGTAGATGACGCACACGCGGGTGAAGGCGTCATCGTCCAGCTTGCTGTAGGGCCGCTGGACGAGGTCCTTCCACGTGAAGACCTGTCGGTCGAGTGGGACGCCTTTTTCCTTGAGGATGTCCAAGGCCACGTCGGCCTCCTTTGCGCGGGGCGGTGGAAGGCCTCGTGCCTTCCGCATCGGCGCTTAAGGTCCGAACGGTGTGGGAGGGCGGCAAACCCTGTACGGGACGCCGCCCGTGCGCCGCCAGGGGCTGCGGTGGCTTGCCCCCATGGCCGCCTTGGACGAAGGGCCAATGTGCCTGGCCGCTCGCTGGGACGGCATGTCACGACTCCAGGAGGTTTTCCGGGAACACGGGGATGCAGGGCGGCGCGGACAGGTGACGGCTGCCGGCCCGGGCGGGGACTGGGGTAGTGTGAAACACAGCACGCATCGCAAGAGGGGGCCGTGGCAGGCGAGCGCTGGAAATTGATGCGGTTGCGGTGGCGCAACCACTGGCGGCTGATGCTGGGCGTGGCGGTGCTGGCCACCACGCTCGCGGCCGTCTGCGAGTGGCTGGGCGACACGCTGGGCGGCTGGCTGGAAGAGGCCGAGCGCGGCGCCTACGACAAGACTGTCACCAGCTTCACCGCGGGCCGCGAGAAGTCGCCGCGGGTGGTGGTGCTGGCCATCGACCAGCCGAGCCTGGACGGCATCCGCGCCAACCCGCAGTACGCGCGCAACTTCGGCAACTGGCCCTACAGCCGGAACCTGTGGGCGCGCATCGTGGAGCAGCTCGAGGCCGAGGGCGCCCGCGCCATCGTCTTCGACGCTGTGATGGACGAGCGCTCCACGGACCCCGCCATGGACCTGGCCTTCGCGCAGGTGCTGCGCGACACACGGGTGCCCTTCTTCCTGGGCGTGTCCACCCATGCGGAGGCAAAGCCCCTGCCCCGCGCGGACTTCAGCACCCCGCTGTCCGAGCCGGGCGCGCCGCCTTCACCTGGCGCCGCGCCCGTGGCCTCGGCCGAGGACGGGCTGCCCGCCGAGGCCCTGCCCTCCACGGACGACACCGGCGAGTTCCCCGAGGAGGGCGCGACGGACGAGTTCCAGGACACGGAGGACGCGGACGCCTTTCCGCCCGTCTCGCCCGAGCTGATGGCGCGCGCCCTGGCCTTCCCGGTGCGCGCGGAGGGCCACGCGGTGGTGCTGCTGGCCCACGAGTCCGTGGACGGAGTGAAGGAGCCGCTCTACCCGGTGCCTCCCATCCCCGCGCTGGTGGGGGCCATGGACGGCTTCGGGCTGGTGGACCATGAGACGGACCCGGACGGGTTCATGCGGCGCACGCGCTTCGTGTACACGGACGGCGTCAACACGTACCCGACGCTGCCGGTGCGGGTGGCGGCGGGCGTGCTGGGCGCGAGCGAGGTGGTGCTGTCCGGGCGCACGCTGCGGCTGGGCACGCGCACGTACGCGGTGGACGCGGAGGGCGGCACGGGCATCGACTACGGCGGCGAGTTCCACGAGCGCTTCAACCTGGTGTCGCTCATCAAGGTCCTGGACGCCTGGGCGCTGCGCAACCAGGGCCAGCCCACGGGGCTGCCGCCGGGCCTCTTCCAGGACAAGGTGGTGGTCATCGGCGGCAACGCGGTGGGGCTCAACGACGTGAAGGCCACGCCCTTCTCCCCCGCCGAGCCCGGCGTGGTGAAGCAGGCGGTGGTGCTGGACTCGCTGCTGGGCGACGGCCGCTTCCTGGCCCAGGCGCCCTTGTGGATGAGCCTCGCGCTGGTCTTCCTCGTGGCGCTCACGTCCGTGGTGCTGCTGATGACGACGCGGTGGACGCCGCTGGAGATTGCCTGGCCGCTGGCGCTCTACCTCGGCATGCACTTCGTGACGGGCCCCATCCTCGCGAAGACGGGGACGTACCTGCTCACCGCCCTGCCCTCGCTGGCGGGCATGCTGGCCAGCGTGGCCGCGGTGGCCTTCAACCACCTGGTGGCCAACAAGGAGGCGGAGTTCATCCGCCAGGCCTTCAGCCGCTTCATGGAGCCGAAGCTCGTGGAGCAGATGATTTCCGAGCGCGCGCTGCCCCGGCTGGACGGGGAGAATGTCGAAATCACCGCCTTCTTCAGCGACATCCGCGGCTTCTCCACCTTCAGCGAGCGCTTCAAGGACGACCCGCGCAACCTGGTCCGCATCCTCAACACGTATCTGACGCGAGTGAGCGGAGCGCTGCTGAAGGAGGGGGCGTGCCTGGACAAGTACATCGGCGACGCGGTGGTGTGCCTCTTCGGCGCGCCCATGCGCCAGGCGGACCACGCGCTGCGCGGCTGCCGGGGGGCACTGGCGGCGAAGGCGGAGGTGGACCGGCTGCGCGCGGAGTTCAGCGCGCAGGGGATGCCGGACGTGTACACGCGCATCGGCGTCAACACCGCGGTGAACTTCGTGGGCAACTTCGGCAGCGAGCAGCTCTTCAGCTACACGGCCATCGGCGACGGGATGAACCTGGCCGCGCGGCTGGAGGGCGCGAACAAGGCGTATGGCTCGGTCATCATGATTGGCCCCCGCACGTACGAGCTGGCGAAGGAGCACATCGAGACGCGGGAGCTGGACCGGGTGCGCGTGGCGGGCAAGACGGAGGCCGTCACGGTGTACGAGCTGCTGGCGCTCAAGGGCGGCCTGGACGCGCGCAAGCGGGTGACGGTGGAGCGCTACCACGAGGCGCTGGCGCTCTACCGCGCGGCGCGCTTCGAGGAGGCCGCGGCGGTGCTGGAGGCACGACGGTTGGAGGACCCGGAGGACGGGCCCACGCAGGCGCTGCTGGAGCGCTGCCACAAGTACGCCAAGACGCCCCCGCCGGAGTTCGACGGGGTGGCGAGCCTGGACAAGTGAGCTGAAGGAAGGACGGGACTCATGGGTATGAGGACGAGAGCAACCCTCACCGCGGCCGTGCTGGCGCTGGGCCTTCCGGGCGTGGCGGCGGCCGTGAAGCCGGGCGAGTCGCTGTACGTGAAGGCGAAGAACACGCGGGTGATGGAGAGCCCGTCCCCCACCGTGAATGTGGTGGTCATCCTCCAGCCGGGGGAGCAGGTGACATGGGAGGGCGGGGACGCGAAGAACAAGCAGTGGCACCGGGTGACGGCGCCGGGCGGGAAGAAGGGCTTCGTGTTCCAGACCAACCTGTCCACCACCGCGCCCAGCATGGAGCTGGTGACGGACAAGGGCGGCAAGCAGCGGGTGGACCCGAAGAAGTTCGTCGCCAGCGGCGCCGCGGTGAAGGCGCTCAGCCCCGGAGCCGAGAAGTACGGCAATGGCAAGGAAGGGGACTACGCGAAGGCCGTCGCGGACATCAAGGCGCTGGAGGACCTGGCCAAGAAGCTGACGACCCAGGACATCTCCCGCCACGTGGCGGAGGTGGGGCTGTTCCCGGTCGTCGGCCCCAGCGACAAGGTGGCGAAGTCCACGCCGACGAAGGCTCCCGCGTCTGGGAAGAAGGGGAACAAGTAATGGGCCTGCGACTGACGGTGCTCGCGGCGCTGGGCGTGGGCGTGCTGGCGGCCCCCTGTGGCGGCTTCAACGCCAACAACCTGACCAAGGGCGCGAACGTGCTCGGGAAGGCGGGCGACACGGCGGAGAAGATGGGGGACTGCAAGAAGCTGGATGTCGACCCCAGCGTCAGCGAGGAGTACGCCCTGGGCGGCGCCCTGGCCATCCACTTCGTGCAGCGCGGCGGCGGGCTGCTGCTGGAGAAGCCCCGGGAGCCGGGCGACAAGAGCAAGGTGCGCCGGCCCGGCGAGGCGCTGCACGACTACATCAACGTCGTGGGGAAGAACCTGGCGGCGCAGTCGCAGCGGCCCACACTGGAGTGGACGTTCGGCGTGCTCGGCGACACGAAGCAGTTCAATGCCGTCTCCGCGCCCGGGGGTTACGTCTTCATCTCTCGGAAGGTGATTGAGACGGTGGAGAACGAGGGACAGCTCGCCGGCGTGCTGGCGCACGAGATTTCCCATGTGGTGCTCAAGCACGCCATCCGCCAGTACAACGAGGTGAAGGTGAAGACATGCAAGGCGGTTGCCGTGGGCGAGGCTTTCCTGTCGCCGGGCGCGGTGGCCGCCCTGTCCGCGGGCAAGCAGGGTGACGGCACGCTGGACCTGGACAAGGAGCCCAGCTTGCTGGGCAACCTCGCGGAGAAGACCGTCGACACCTTCGACAACGGCAACCCGCCGGAGCTGGAGGACGAGGCGGACCGGATGGCCGCCCGGCTGATGCTGTCCGCAGGCTATGACCCGGATGACTACCGCCGGCTCATCGCCAAGACGACGGAAGAAACCAGACTGGCGAATCACCCGAAGAAGGCGGAGCGGGTGAAGAAGCTCGTCGCCTACATCAAGACGCTGAAGGACAACGAGGGGGAGTTCCAGGAGCTCACCACCGAGGGGCTCCACTCGCCGCCGCTGAAGACCTCGGCGCTGGCCGCCCTCAGGGGCAGCACCGCCACCGGCGTGGCGAAGGACGGCGTGAAGTAGCGGTGCGGCCGGGGCGCGCTCCGGAGCAGCTTGCTCCGGAGCCTGGGCCCTACAGCGCACCGTGGCCTGGCTGGCGTCCCGCGGGCACCCAGCGCCTCGCGGGCTTCCAGCAGCCCGGCGCGCTCAGCGCACCGTGGCCTGGCTGAGCGCGCGGTGCACGGACTCCAGCGCCTTGCGGGCCTCCAGCAACTCGGCGCGCTCGGCGGTGAGCGAGGCCACCTGCTGGGCCAGCACGTCGCGCTCGCCCTGGAGCGCGTCCACCGTGCGGCGCAGCGAGGTCGACTCGTCCTTGGCGGACTCCAGCTCACTGGCGAGCCGCTCCTCCTCGGCGAGGCTGTCCACGAGGGACTGCTTGCCGCGCGCCACCTCGTCTTCCAGCGTCTGCCGCTCGCGGGCCGCGGCCTGCAGCGCCTGCCGCGTCTCCTGGAGGGACAGGAGCGCCTCGTCGCGCTCACCCTCCAGCGCGGACAGCTCGCGCTCCAGGTCGGCCAGCAGCTTCACCCGGCCTTCCATTTCCGCGGACAGCCGGCGCGCCTCGTCCATGCGCAGCCGGGCTTCCTCGGTGGCCTTCTCCGCCTGGCGGCGAGACACCTCGAGGTCCTGCGTGAGGGAGAGGTTGAGCGCCTTCACCTTCACCAGCTCGGCCTGGAGGTGGGTGATGCGCTCCACCGCGCGCTGGCCCGCCTCGGCGACGGTGGCCGGCAGCGGCTCCGGGCGGGGATTCTCGCGCACCGCCTTGAGGCGCGCCTTCAGGCGCTCGCGCCGCTCGGCGGAGTCCTGGGTGTCGTCGCGCGGCGGGGCGGGCGTCTGCACCTCCACCTCCGCGGGCGGAGCCTCCACGCGGGCCACCGGCTCGGCGATGGTGGCGGTGACGTGGGGCAGCGAAGCGTGGGCGGAGGCCTGCGTCATGGGGTGCGCCTCCGGCTGTCCGGCCGCGAAGCCGTCCAGGTGGAGCGCCGCAGGCGGCGCGGCGAAGGTGACGGGCGCGGCGGGCGCCGTGTCGAGCAGGGCCTCGGGGGCCGGCGACGCATAGGTGACGGACTCCGCGTGCCGCGCCGCTTCAGCGGCGACGTACGCGGCGCCTGACTCCTGCGCACGCAGGGCCGCGTCCATCGCCTCGGCGGCGGTGGGGCGCGGGGCGCGGGCACGCTCGATTCGGGCGCGCACCTCGGCGGACAGGTCAGGGGCCTCGGCGGTGGGGGCCGAGTCGGAGTCGACGAGGGCCTCGGGCTCGGCGGGAGCGGAGGGCTCCGCCGCCGGGTCGATGAGGCCGGTCAGCGCACCCAGACGGAGCCGGGGCTTGGCGCGGGACACGTTTTGTTCGAAGGCTTTCTTCATGGCGGTTCTCAGCCGGCCTGCTGGGTGCCCTTCTTCGGGGCTGCGGCTGCCGCGGCGACCAGGCGCGGCAGGATGTTGTCAATCATGGCCTGGATGTCGCTGGCCCCCTTGGACGTGGGGTCCGCGACGAACACCGGGCGGCCTTCACTGGAGGCCTGCGCGAACTTGGTGCACTGCCGGATGATGGTGGGCAGCAGGAACTCCGGGTAGTGCGTCTGCAGGGCCTCCAGCGCTTCCTTCGCCAGCTTGAAGGTGGCGTTGAAGGAGTTGACCACGATGAAGACGTGGTCGAGCACGTGGTTGAGGTCCTCCTCCAGGCTCTGCACCGTTTCGAACAGCAGCTTGAGGCCGTGGAAGGACAGGAAGTCCGCGAGCACGGGGACGAACAAGTCGTTCGCCGCCATCAGCGCGTTGAGGTTGAGCAGGCCGAAGGACGGAGGCGCGTCGAAGACGACGACGTCGTACTGGGCCTCCACGTCCTTGAGGGCGTTGCGCAGCTTGAACTCGCGGCCGGACATCGGCATCAGCGCGAGGTCCATGGTGGACATGGTGAGGTTGGAGGGGACGAAGTCCAGGTTGGGCAGGGTGGACTTCTGGATGACCTGGGCCAGCGGCGTCTTGCGGACGAGGACGTCCAGGAGCGTCTTCTCGAAGTCCTCGCCCTCGTAGCCGAGGCACTTGGTGGCGTGGCCCTGGCTGTCCAGGTCGATGAGGAGCACCGCGTAGCCGAGCTCCGCGAGGCGCCAGGCGTAGGAGGTGGACAGGGACGTCTTGCCGGTGCCGCCCTTGAAGTTGAGGAAGAGCTGACGGCGGTGGCCCAGGCGCGCGGGGAAGGCGTTCAGCGTGGTGCGCAGCTCCCAGATGTCATCCGGGGTGTAGATGTCCTTCCGCGACTCCGGCGGAATCTGCTTCGGGGACACGCCGAGCATCTCGGCCACCTGCTTGGAGCTGTACGTCGGCGCTTCCATGGACGACCCTTCGCAAGACGTGCGGAACGGCTACCTTGCCTCAAGCGGCGAAGTATTTGTGCCCCCTTCGGACCACGGCTCCCCGGGCGGACAGGAGGGTGAGCGCCTCCTGGGCAAGCTCCGAGGGGGCCGACAGCGCGACGGCCAGCTCGACGAGCGAGCGACCTCGCACCGCCGTGCGGACCTCCGCCAGCATCCGGGTGCAGAGCGCCTCCACGGGCGAAGACGTCGGACGGCTCGCGGCGCGCGGCTCGGCGGGAGCAGGCGGGGGAGCGGAGGCTCGCGGCGCGGCGGCGGGCTGGCCGGGCACCGCGCCCATGGCGACGAGCGCCGCCTGCACGGGTGAGAGACGGGAGGCTGGAGCCGCGGCCTGGGGAAGCGGGGCGGTGGGCGGCACGGCGCGGACAGGAGACGCGGGAGGCGGCGTCGAGGAACCGGCGCGGAGGTTCGGCGCGGGAGGCGGCGTCGTCGGAGAGCCGGCGCGGAGATTTGGCGCGGAGGCCCCGGAGGCAGCCTGCGCGTGGCCCACGGTGGCGACGGCGTAGACAGGCTGCGCGGCCGAGCCCTGCACCGCGCCGACCAGGACCTGCACGGGCACACCGTTCGAGGCGGCCACGGCCTGCACCGGCACACCACCCGCTGCCACGGTGACAGGCCTCGCGGACGCCCCACTCGACGCGGCGGCCATGGTCTGCACCGGCACACCCACTGCGGCGAGCTGCACCGGAGCCACCACCACGGGACGGGGCTGCTCCAGCCGGGCCCTCACGGGCTTCATGGGCAGCGTCGCCAGGCGGCGGATTTCGCGGCGGCGGTGCGTGTCGTCCAGGTCCACCACCGCGGACACATCGTGCCCGAGGATGCGCGACAGGCTCTGCGCGGCGGCCTTGCGCACGCGGGGCTCGCGGTCCGCCAGCGCGCCGAGCAGCAGCGTGCGCGCGTTCTCCCCGGCGCCGGCCCCGAGCGCCAGCGCCGCCAGGGCGCGCGCCTCCGGATCCGCGTCGTGGATGGCTTCCTCGCCCAGCCGGCGCGCCGTCTCGCCCTCCAGCCCCAGCGCCAGCAGCGACGCGCGGCGGCGCACCGAGCGGTCCGGATCCTTCATCGCCTGCGCCAGGTGCGGCGCCGCGTCCATCGGCGACAGCGACAGCATCGCCTTCAGCGCGGCGATGCGCACCTCGGGCACCGGCGACGCCAGCAGCGGCGACACCACCGACGCGCCCTGCTCACGGCTCAGCGAGGCGAACGCCTGGAGCAGCGCCACCTGCGCGACGGAGTCCGTCTCCGCGTGCAGCGCGGCGGCCAGCGCGGGCGCGGCGGCGGGCTGGGCCAGGGCCTTGAGCCGCTCGGCGGCGCGCACCCGGGCGGCCGCGTCCTGCGCGGACAGCTCGCGCACGGAGAAGCCGAAGAGCGTCTCGTCCGTGGTGCTGCCGAAGCCCGCGTGCGCGGACAGCTCCGCGTGCTGCGCCGCGCTCACGCCCAGCCGGCCCGCCGCAAAGAAGCGCTGCGCCTCGCGCGCCACCGGCGACAAGCCCTCGCTGCCCCTCTCCGACTCGCGCTCCGAGGCCACGGGCGGCTCGCTGTCCGAGGAGACGCGGGCCTGAGGCCGCAGCGGCACGGCCGGCCCGCGCACGGGAGGCACCACCACGCCGTGGGCCACCGGCCCCGCCTCGCCGCGCAGTATCACCTCGCTGCGAAGCTGGGAGATGAACGAGGCCAGGTCGAGCCCCAGGTCGTCGTCCTCCTCGGCGCGCTCCTGCGCGGACGAGCGGATCCGACTGGCATCCAGCAGCTTGTCCATGAGCTGGTGCCGCTCGCCGCGCAGCGCCTGGTTGAGCCGGGTGAGCTCCTCGCGGTCGGCCTGCATGCGGCTGATGCGGACTTCCAGCTCCGCCACCTCGCGCCGCAGCTCCAGCTCGCGCTGGTGCGTCTCCGCCAGCTCACGCCTCAGGTGCGCCATCTCCTCGCGCGTCGAGTCCAGCTCGCCATGGAGCTGCTCCGCGCGAGCCTCGAAGTAGACGATCTTTTCGAGTGCGCTCTTGAGCAGCGCGTCCGGACGCTCGTCGCTCACGACCTCAACATCCCTCCCCGCGAGGCGCGATGCACCCCCGGCTCCGAGTCACCGGAGGCCTGCACCGGTCTCCCGGTACCCACCGGGGCGCCCAACCTACGTCAGACCTCCCGCCTTCGTAAACCCCGGAAACACCAGGGCTTTTCCTGACGGCACCGAGCGCAGCATTGACAACGCCGCGCAGGCCGATTTTTCGGCCTTCGCGCCGCCGCCCACCCACGCGCGGGGTGTCCTCGCCGGGCGGAAAACCCGGCCGATTCCGGACGCTTCCACACGCCTTCCCGGATGCACCGGAATGTCAGACCCGACTCGTAGTCTGTGTTCCACGAGGCAGCCAACGGCAGTCACTTCTCCCCGGTGTCTCTCCGCCTGAAGGCGGGGGGTGAAGCCCTCTTTTCGACAGGTTTCCGCACGCCATGGAACAACGACTGGCAACCATCATTGGAAACGCAGTCCGCGCGGCGCGGCAGCGGCTGGAGCTGACCCAGGCCGACGTGGCCGAGCGCGTCGGCATCGCCACGGAAGTGTACGGCCGCCTCGAGCGCGGCCACATGCTGCCCAGTGTCCGCACGCTCAGGAAGCTGTGCCTCGTCCTCAACTGCTCTTCGGACGTGCTGCTCGGCATGGCCGGAGTGGAGGGCGCGCCCGCGCTGGCGGAAGACCCGCCGGAGTACCGCGAGCGCCCCGAGGTGAGGCGCCTCTTGCGCACGGTGCGCAAGCTGGACGCGCCGCGCCTGCGCCTGCTCGGGCAGGTGGCGCACGCGCTGGAGAACTGACGTCCCGAAGTCGGGACGCGGCTCGAGCCCCCTCTTCCAACCCACACGGAAGAGGGGAGCCAGAGTGGACTCGGCCCGGGGCGGGGGGGACCCCGGGACGCGTCGGCAGAGGGGGAAACGACAGGGCGTATTTCGCCTTGGTGCAAGCACTTGGCGCGTGGAGTGAAGCGGCGCCGGGCTGGCAGGCGTACCAAGAGTCTTCATGACTCGCGTCCGCCCGCCACTGCCCACCTTCGACTTGCCGCAGCTCGCGGTTCATGCGCTGTGGTGGGTGTGGTTCCCCTCCTTCATCCTGAGCTGGGACGCCCTGGGAATCGCGGGGCGCCTGGGGATGTGCGTGCTGGGCTGGGCGGTGCTGTTCTGGAACTACGCCGTCCTGCACAACCACATGCACGTGTCCACGGCCCGGCCGAAGCTGGCCAACTGGGTGGTGTCACGCTCGCTGGGCATGGCCTGCGGCTTCCCATACCGCGGCTACTACATCCACCACTTCAACCACCACCGGTACAACGACGGCCCCGGGGACTGGGGCCAGCGTCGTCCAGGTGAGGGCGCGCTGCGTTACTGCGTGCGCTCGGCGCTGACGCCCTGGTTCTGGCCCTTCGAGACGGTGGGCCAGGTCTGGCGGTGGGCGGGAAAGCGCAACCAGCGGCTGGAGCTGGTGGTGGACTTCCTGGTGGTGGACGGCACGCTGCTGGCGCTCATCCTCTGGAGGCCGGCGCTCGGGCTGGCGTGGTGGGGGGTGCTGCTGGTGGGGCAGGTCTGCATCCTCTGGCTGAACCTGGCGGCCCACTTCGAGACGGACTCCGGCCAGCGAGACGCGCTGGGCAATACTTCTACGTCCCACCTGTACAACCTCTTCTTCTTCAACGCGGGCTACCACCAGGCCCACCACCTGAAGCCCCAGACGCCCTGGTACGAGCTGCCGGAGACCACTCGGGAGCTCGCCGCCTCGTCCCTGGTGCGGCCGGCGCTCATCACTCCGCTTTCGCCCATTAATCCGTTCTGGGTGGCGCGAATCGTAAAGCGCTATTCTGCCGAGCCGTGCGATCCGCAGACGGCCTCGACGATTACCTCAGGGACCCCCTCGGCCGTTACGTAGTCGGGGAAGGCTTCCTGCATTGGTACGCCTCCGCGGACCTCTGCGGCTTCATTCTGTGGGGGCGTCCGGGTGAGTCGCAGGTGCGGCGGCTCGTCCAGGTGCTGGACGTGGAGCTGGCGCCCGCGAAGCCCCATGCCTCGCTGGTGGACGCGCGCCGGCTGGAGGCCGCGGACCCTTCCGCCTTCGCGGTGCTGGTGAAGTACATGCAGCCCAGGGAGAAGGCCTTCAGCACGTCCGTGTTGAGGCAGGCCCTGCTGCGTCCGGAGGGAGTCGTCGGCGCGGTGGTGGGGGGCTTCTACACGCTGCTGTCCGGGGCGTACCCCAGCCGCGCCTTCAGCGACCCGGCCCAGGCGCTGGAGTGGCTGGGGCACCCGGAGGCGCTGGCGGCGCCGCTGCTGGCGGAGCTCAACGGTCTGGTAGCCGAGGCCACCGGCCAGTCGCCGCTGCTGCGCGAGCTGCACCAGGTGATGAAGAGCAAGCTGCCGGACGTCAACCTGTCGGACGTGGCCCGGGAGATGGGCATGTCCGAGCGGACGCTGCAGCGGCGGTTGAAGGAGGGCGGCACGTCCTTCCAGGCGGAGCTGAACGCCGTGCAGGTGCGCATGGCGCAGTCGCTGCTGCTGGAGACGGACATGAAGCTCACCGCGGTGGCGGTGGAGGTGGGCTGCGCCTCGCTCCAGCACTTCAGCAGCCTGTTCCGCAAGGTGGTGGGCGCGTCGCCCAGCTCGTGGCGGGACATGCAGCAGGGGAAGACTTCCGCGCTGGAGGCGGTGGCGAGCGCCCGGGGCGACGAGGACGAGGCGCCGGAGCCTCCTCCGTAGCTCCGTGCCCAGGCGGCTCGGACCGGGCCGCGTGCGGATCCGAGCTTGTCGCACCGCACCGAAGCAGCCGGAGGGCGGCGGACGGACAGCCCCGGTGCGTTGGGCTGGCAGGGCCCGGGGCCGTCGCTTAGATTCACCCCATGCCCAAGCAGACCTCTCCCCCCTGAGCCTCACGCCGCTGGACGGCGGTACTGCTGGCGGTGGCCTTCATCGATGAGCTCGCCACCGGTGTCGTTCCGTCCGGTGCACCGGAGCTCCTGAGCGCCTTCGACCTGACGCCCGCACGGGCGGCGGGTTGGACACTGTTTGCCTTCCAGGTGCTCGGCGCGGTGCTCGAACCGCCGCTGCTCGCACTGGCGCATGGCCGCCGCCAACGGGGCATGCGGGCGGCGGGCCTCGCGATGATGGCGCTCACCACCCTGGCGGCGGCGCTCGCGCCTTCGTACTGGCTGCTGCTGGCGGCGCTGGCGCTCTATGGCCCGGCGAGTGGCCTCGGCGTCAACCTGGCCCAGGCGGCGCTCGTGTCCGGGAATCCCGAGCGGAGCGAGGCGGTGCTCGCGCGCTGGACGCTGCTCGGGCTCGCGGGAGACCTGCTGGCGCCGCTCGCGCTGGCCGCGTCGGTGGCGCTGGGGTTTGGCTGGCGGGGTGCGCTGTTCGCGGTGGCCGCGCTCGCGGCGCTGGAGGCGGCGGCCACGCTGCGAACGGGCGGCGCCGGAGAGGCCGAAGAGGAAGAGGAGCCCGAGGGCTCCCTGCGCGAGGCGCTGCGCACCGCCGTGAGCTGCCGGCCGATGCTGGCGTGGTCGGCAGTGGTGGTGCTGTGCGGGTTGATGGACGAGGTGCTCGTCGCGTTCGGCACGCTCTTCCTGGCCGGACGCCTGGAGGCCACTCCCACGGACCGGGCCGCCATCCTCTCCGCCTGGGTGGTGGGTGGCATCCTCGGCACGGCGCTGCTCGAGCGCTACGCGTCACGCTTCCGTCCGTCCACGCTGCTGGCCGTCACGGGGGTGGGGTGCACCGTCGCCTACGCGGCGTGGCTGGCGGCGACGACGTGGCTGTCCAGCGCGGTGGCGCTCGGAGTCGCGGGGGTCTTCGCCTCCGCCCACTACCCGCTGCTGAAGGCCCGGGCCTTCGCGGCCCTTCCCGGGCGTCCGCACCTCGTGCTCGCGATGGGCTCGCTCCTCGGCTGGCTGGACCTCGCGTTGCCGCTCATCGTCGGCGCGGTGGCAGACGGGCCGGGACTCTTCGCGGCCATGCTCGTCCTGCTCGCCCAGCCTGTCGGCGTGCTGCTGTCAGCGCTCGCGGCCCGCCGTGGCGAGCGGAGAAACCCTGACGCGCGCCATACGGTGCTTCCAGAGGACTGACGCCCGCCGCGGGGGCAGAGGTCAGGCGGAACGAGCATTCCTTCCGGGCGTACTCTCTCCGGACCGGCGTGTCCTCGGGAGACGTCGGGCCATGCAGGCTCCCTGGTCCCGAGGCCACACGAGCCAGGGGCCAGGTGGAACGAACATTCCTTCCGGCCCTACCCCCTCCGGGCTGGCGCGTCCCCGGCAGAGGTCAGGCCGCGCCCTGCCGCACCGTGCCGGGCAGGAGCAGCGTGAAGCGGGCGCCGCCCTCCTGGCGGTTCTCCGCCACCAGCGTGCCCCCGGCGCGCGCTACGTACTCGCGGCACAGCGCCAGTCCCAGGCCGGTGCCCTTGCCCGGGGGCTTGGTGGTGAAGAAGGGCTCGAACAGGCGCGACAGCGCGGTGGTGGGAATGCCCGGGCCGTTGTCCTCCACGTCCAGCCGCACGCCCGCCGGAGTCAGGGTGGCACGGAGGACGACGCGCGCCGGGCGCCGTTGCTCCGCCGCGTCCAGCGCATCCGCCGCGTTGAGCAGCAGGTTCACCAGCACCTGCACCAGGTGGCGCTGGCTGATGCGCACCCTTGGCAGCTCCGGGGCCACGTCCCGCACCACCTCGCCCAGGCTGCGCAGCCGCACCGAGGCCAGCCGCTGCGCCTCGGCCACCGCGTCGTCCACCGCGCAGTGCTCCTCCGCCTCTGACGTGTCGCGCGAGAAGCGCCGCAGGTCCGCGACAATCTGCTGGATGCGCTGCACGCCCTGCTGCGTCTCCTCCAGCACGCGCCGCAGCTCCTCCACGTCCGGCGCCTGCTCGCGCAGCTCCTCTCCCAGGAAGCCCAGGTTGGACTTCACGTAGGCCAGCGGGTTGTTCACCTCGTGGGCCACGCCCGCCGCCAGCTTGCCCAGCACCGCCAGCCGCTCCATCTCCGCGCGGTTGCGCTCGGCCTGGGCGCGCAGCCGCTCGCTCTCCGCCAGCCGCTGCAGCGCCTCCACGCGCTCCCGGTCCGCCTCGCGCTCCGCGTCGCGCAGGCGGCGGAACGTCCGCCCACCGTACGCGGATATCCATGCGACGAAGGCGAAGGAGAAGACCTGCGACAGCGTCACCTGGAACGACGCGCCGGACCACCAGCACGTCAGCAGCAGTGACACCAGCGTCAGCACACAGGCCACCAGCGTGGGCTTCCGGTGCCCCGGCGTGAAGACGGCGATGATGAGCGGCACCGCGTAGAGGCCGGGGAAGAAGGGACTGGAGATGCCCCCGGTGAAGCGGATGTCGAACATCAGCGCGATGAGGCTGATGAAGGCAGCGAGCGCGCTGGTAGACCTCGCCGCCAGCCACCGGGCACCCACCGCTATCCCCAGCGCGATGAAGACGGCGCTCCACGCGGCGTGGACGACGAGGACCTCTGGAATCACCCGGCCGAGCGTCAGCGGGTGCGAGGCACCGGAGAGCAGGAACCCCACGGCGCAGAGCAGGTAGTTGCGCCGCCGCAGCCGCACTTCGGCCTTGAGCTCCGTGGGCGGCAGGGAAGTGAGGGCGGCCTTGCGCAAGGAAGCGGTTCCTGGTGTCGGGAGGCGAAGACCGGGGCCTGGTTCAGCGCGCGCCGCGCGGCCGGACGGGCCAGGTGCCGCGGCTCGGAGGCCTTGCGGCCGGGGAAGTCCGCCAGGAGCGCGGTCGGCGCGTCTGCGGGGCGAAGTAGAGCTTCAGCATCAGCGGGTCTCCGAGGTGTGGCGCCTCAAGCGGCGAGCCTTCCCCAACCGCACGCCGCCACGCGGGCCCCGCTTTTCCGCCATCCGCACGCTGGCAGGCAAGATTGGGTCAGGGCAGACCGCGCGCAGGCGACACGTGCGGCACTCGGCGCCGCTCCACACCGCCTCGTAGAGCGCCGTCACCCGGTCGATGACGTCGAAGTCCTCGGTGACGAAGCCCAGCTCGAAGTTGCGCACCGTGTCGCCCTTGGCCCCCAGCCCCGCGCCCGTGAGGTTGGCGCTGCCCAGGTAGGCCCACGCCCCGTCCACCACCACCGCCTTGAAGTGCACGCGCGGGCACACCTTGAGGCCCAGCCCACCCGCGACGAGCCGCGCCTGCTTGTCGAAGGCGGCGCGGAAGGGCCGGCTGGGCAGCTCCGCGTGCAGCAGCCGCAGCGCCACGCCTTTCGCGGCCAGCTTGTCGAGCACCTCCACCAGCGGGACGAAGCGGCCCCCGTGCTCCACGAACATCGCCTTCACGTTGGCCGTGGCAATGCACACCGACTCGCGCGCGTGGAGCAGCTTCTCCAGCACCACCTCCCGGTACAGCTCGCTGCCCGACAGGAGCTCCGCTTCGATGGGACGCATGCCTCACAGCCTCGCACACCCACCCACACCCAGCCAGTCGCCGGCCAGCCCTCCCCCATGGCGCGCAAATGACCGCAAGTCACTTGACGACTGACCAGGGGTCACCTACATATGACTCATGGTCAGCAACACGGCGGCGAAGGTGAAGCGGGCCCTGCCCCAGCGAGCGAGGAAGGACGAGGACAAGGAGGCGCGGCGCCGGCTCATCCTGGAAGAGGCGCTGACGCTGTACCAGGCCACCTCGTACGCGGACGTGAAGATGGCGGACGTGGCGGAGCGGGCGCAGCTCGCGAAGGGGACGGTGTTCCTCTACTTCCCCACGAAGGAGGCGCTGTTCCTGGCGCTGCTGGAGGACCTGCTCTTCGCGTGGTTCGCCCGGCTGGACGGGCTGCTGGAGCATGGCGAGGGCCGGTGGACGGGCCCCCGGCTGGCGCGCACGGTGGCCGAGTCGCTGGAGGGCGAGGAGTCGCTGACGCGGCTGCTGGCGATGCTGCAGACGGTGCTGGAGCAGAACGTGACGGCGGAGCAGCTGCGGCCGTTCAAGGAGCGGCTCCTGGGGGCGCTGCTGAGCACCGGAGCGCGGGTGGAGCAGCGGCTGTCCTTCCTGAAGGACGGAGACGGCCCGCGCTTCCTCGTCCACCTGCACGCGCTGGTGACGGGCCTGCGGCAGATGGCGGACCTGGCGCCCGTGACGCGCGAGGTGCTCGCGCTGCCCCACATGGCCCCGCTGAAGGTGGACTTCACCGCCGAGCTGACGACCGCCCTCGCCACCCTGCTGCGCGGGCTGGAGTCCCGCTGAGCCCCCTTCCCTTTCGTGGTTCCCACACGTCTTCTGTCCCGAATCCGGAGCAACCCATGCTTGAAGCCGTTGCCTCTCCCGTCGACACGAAGCCCTCCGCCGAAATCCAGCGCCTGCGCTCGGCCTTCGAGGCCCAGCGCGCGCACCGGTGGACGATGTCGCGCACCACCGCCGCCGAGCGGATTGCCCGCCTGAAGCGGCTGCGCGAGGCGATTCTGGCCCGGCGCGCGGAGCTGGCGGACGCCATCCACCGCGACTTCCGCAAGCCCGCCATGGAGGTGGAGCTGACGGAGGTGCACCCCACGCTGGAGGAGCTGAACCACACGGTGAAGCACCTCAAGTCGTGGATGAAGCCCACGCGCGTGGGCACGCCGCTCTTGCTGGCGGGCTCGTCCAGCCACGTGCGCTACGAGGCGCGCGGCGTGGTGCTCGTCCTGGCGCCGTGGAACTACCCCTTCCAGCTGATGCTGGCGCCGCTGATTGCCGCCATCGCCGCGGGCAACACCGTCATCTGCAAGCCGAGCGAGAAGACGCCGAACACCTCGCGCTTCCTGGCGCGGCTGGTGAAGGACGTCTTCCCCGAGAATGAAGTGGCCCTCTTCGAGGGCGGCGCGGAGGTCGCGGAGGCGATGCTGGAGCTACCCTTCGACCACATCTTCTTCACCGGCAACCCGCGCATCGGCCGGAAGGTGATGGAGGCCGCGGCGAAGCACCTGGCCAGCGTGACGCTGGAGCTGGGCGGCAAGTCGCCCGTCATCATCGACGAGACGGCGGACCTCACCGCGACGGCCGAGCGGATTGCCTGGGGCAAGTTCATCAACGGCGGCCAGACGTGCGTGGCGCCGGACTACATCTTCGTCCACGCGTCGCGCGAGCGCGCGTTCCTGGACGCGCTGAAGGCGGTCATCACCCGCTTCTACGGCGAGACGGAGACGGAGCGGCAGGCGAGCCCGGACTTCTCGCGCATGGTGGACCCCGTGGCGTGGCGGCGGGTGAAGGACCTGGTCGACCGCTCGGTGGCCGTGGGAGCGAAGGTGGAGGTGGGCGGGGCGGCGGACGGGCCCTCGCGCTACGTGTCCCCCACGGTGCTGTCGGGCGTGAGGGCGGACATGCCCATCATGGAGGGCGAAATCTTCGGCCCCGTGCTGCCGGTGATGACCTACGAGAAGCGCGAGGACGTCTACACCCACATCCAGGCAGGCGGGAAGCCGCTGGCGCTCTACGTGTTCAGCCAGGACAAGCGGAACGTGGAGGACGTGTTCCGGAACACCACGTCCGGCGGGGCGGTGGTGAACAACGTCCTCATCCACGTGGCCAACCCCAACCTGCCGTTTGGCGGGGTGGGAATGAGTGGCCTGGGGAACTACCACGGCGTCTACGGCTTCAAGACTTTCAGCCATGAGCGGGCCGTGACGGTTCAGTGGATGAAGTCGCTCGCTTCGGTGTTCTTCCCGCCGTATCGCGGAAAGGCGCAGGAAATGGCCTCCCGCGCGACCCGGCTGATGGAGTAGGCAAGAAGGCCGGTTCGGGCGGTGTTCTCACCAGGGACACCGCCAGGAGGAGCCGGTCCATGCACGTGGTGAAGCTGGCGGAAGAGCGGATGCCCGAAGGCGTGCGGGAGGCGTTCGACCGCCTCCAGGCGCGCCGCTGGGAGGTGGCGAGGCGCGGGGCGAAGGAACGGCTGGCCCGGCTGGAGAAGCTCAAGGAGCTCATCGTCGCGCGGCGGGAAGCGCTGGCGGACGCCCTCTACGCGGACTTCCGCAAGCCCCGCGCCGAGGTGGAGGCCACGGAAGTCATGCCGGTGCTCCAGGAACTGGTGCACGTGCAGAAGCACCTGAAGGGGTGGATGAAGCCCCGGAAGGTGACGACGCCGCTGATGCTCACCGGCACCTCCAGCCACGTGCAGTCCGAAGCGCGGGGCGTGGTGCTGGTGATGGCGCCGTGGAACTACCCCTTCAACCTGCTGGTGTCGCCGCTGGTGGCGGCGGTGGCGGCGGGCAACACCGTGCTGTGCAAGCCGAGTGAGAAGACGCCGAACACGGCGCGCTTCCTGGCGGAGCTGCTGCGCGACGCGTTCCCCTCCGACGAGGTGGCGGTGGTGGAGGGCGGCCCCGAGGTGGGCGAGGCGCTCTTGCGGCTGCCGTTCGACCACTTCTTCTTCACGGGCGGGCCGCGCGTGGGCCGGCGGGTGATGGAGGCGGCGGCGAAGCACCTGGCCGGGGTGACGCTGGAGCTGGGCGGCAAGTCGCCGGTGGTGGTGGACGCGACGGCGGACGTGGAGACGACGGCGGAGCGCGTGGTGTGGGGGAAGTTCCTCAACGCGGGGCAGACGTGCATCGCCCCGGACCACGTGTGGGTGCACGCGTCGAAGGAGGAGGCGCTGCTGGCGGCGATGAAGTCCGCGCTGGAGCGCTTCTACGGCAAGTCCGAGGAGGCCCGGCGGGCGTGCCAGGACTTCTGCCGGCTGGTGGATGACGGGGCCTTCAAGCGGGTGCGCGGGTTGATGGACCGCACGGTGACGGCGGGGGCTCGGGTGGTGATGGGCGGAGGGGTGGACGCGGAGACGCGCTACATCGCGCCCACGGTGCTCGCGGACGTGATGCCGGATGCGCCCATCATGGAGGAGGAGATTTTCGGGCCGGTGCTGCCGGTGCTCCGGTACGAGTCGCTGGACGACGTGGTGGCCCACGTGCGCGCGGGTGGCAAGCCGCTGGCGCTCTACGTGTTCAGCCAGGACGAGGCGACGGTGGAGCGGCTCCTGCGCGAGACGAGCGCGGGCGGCACGTGCATCAACACCGTGGTGCTGCACAACGCGAACCCGAACCTGCCCTTCGGCGGAGTCGGGCAGAGCGGCGTGGGCGCGTACCACGGGGAGACGGGCTTCCGGACGTTCAGCCACGAGCGCGCGGTGCTGCGACAGGGCCGCACGTCCCTGGCGCACCTGTTCTTCCCGCCGTACACGGGCAAGGCGCAGAAGCTGGCGCGGCTGGCGAGCCGGCTGTTCGAGTAGCGGGGCACGCGAAGCGAGGCGGCCGGGGCGGAGTATGAAATGGTCTCCCCCCGGGCCCGTACAGCCTGGGCGGACCCTTTCGCGGGAGTCTTGCTGGTGAGCAGCACATGACCGACACGCCCTCGCCCTCGCCCTCCGCCGACGCGGCGCTGCTGTCGCGGCTGCCCGCGGTGCTGCACCCGCACCGGAACCTGCTCACCTACTACGCGCTCACGTCGCTCCTCGCGGGCCCGGGCTTCCCCATCCTCCTGCTGTACCAATTCTTCCGGTTCAAGACCCTGCGCTACGAGCTGGACGCGGAGGGCATCACCGTCCGGTGGGGCATCCTCTTCCGCCGCGAGGTCTCCCTCACCTACGCCCGCATCCAGGACATCCACTTGTCCAGCAACGTCGTGGAGCGCTGGCTCGGACTCGCCAAGATTCAGGTGCAGACGGCCAGCGGCAACTCGCAGGCGGAAATCACCATCGAAGGGTTCCAGGCCTTCGAGGCCATGCGGGACTTCCTCTATTCGAAGATGCAGGGGGCTCGCGACCGCACGCTGCCCGCCACTCGCGACGCCGCGCAGGCGCTTGCCCCGGGCTCGGAGGACGCGCTCACCTCCACGCTCCGCGAGGTCGCCGCCGAGGTGCGTGCGCTCCGGCTCGGCCTGGGCGGCACGTCGACGCCTCCGGAGAAGACGGATGGCTGACCAGCCGCATGCGTGGCTCCTCCGACTGCTGAAGGTCCCTCCCCCGCCGGAGATTCCGCAGGGCGAGGTGCGCGTCTTCCGCTCCGCTCCCGCGCATCGGCACTATCAGCTGATCCGCTGGGGACTGCGGCAGGTGGGGCTGGTGGCGGGTCTGATTTTCGGTGCGCTGTTCATCGCCTCCGTCGTCCCGCGCATCGGACATCCACTCTCGGAGAAGATTGGCTGGGGCCTGGAGGCGCTCGCGTGGCTGGGCTTCATCGCCCAGTTCCCCATCGGCTTCCTCGTCGCTCGGATTGATTACGAGTTCCGCTGGTACATCCTCTCCGACCGCAGCCTGCGCATGCGCGAGGGCCTCGTCTCCTTCCAGGAGAAGACGATGACCTTCGCCAACATCCAGCAGGTCTCCATCCACCAGGACCCCCTCCAGCGCCTGCTCGGCATCTCCGACGTGAAGGTGGAGACCGCTGGCGGCGGTGGCTCACGAGGCTCCGGCAGCTCGGACTCCGGGCACGGTGAGCACCTGCACGAGGCGCGCTTCCGCGGCGTCAGCAACCCCGGGGAGATTCGCGACGTCATCCTTGCCCGCGTGCGCATGCACCGTGACACCGGACTGGGAGAGGCTCACACGGTGGAGCCCGTGACAACTGTCACCGCGTCCACGGCCGCGCTCGACGCCGCGCGAGAGCTGCTCACGGAGATGCGCGCCCTGCGGCAGGCGCTCCCGCCACGCCAGGGCCCGGCACCTACCGAGTAGCTCCCGCTGCGGCAGGCGCTTCCATCTCGGCAGGACTCGGCACCTGCCGAGTAACGCCCCGATGCGATACGTGCGCCCAGGGCGCGGCGTGGCTCGGGGCCTCGCCGCGCCGGTGGCGCTTGCTCAGCTGCGCAGGCCGGGGGCTTCGTGGCCCGTGCGCGCCACGTACTCGGTGTAGCCGCCGCCGTACTGGTGGATGCCCTCGGGCGTCAGCTCCAGCACGCGGTTGGACAGCGCGCCCAGGAAGTGCCGGTCGTGCGAGACGAACAGCATGGTGCCCTCGTACCGCGACAGCGCGGTGATGAGCATCTCCTTGGTCGCCATGTCCAGGTGGTTGGTCGGCTCGTCGAGCACCAGGAAGTTCGGCGGGTCGAAGAGCATCTTCGCCATGACCAGTCGCGCCTTCTCACCGCCCGACAGCACGCGGCACTTCTTCTCCACCTCGTCGCCGGAGAAGCCGAAGCAGCCGGCCAGCGCCCGCAGCGAGCCCTGCCCCGCGCGGGGGAACGCATCCTCCAGCGACTGGAACACCGTGCGCTCGCCGTCCAGCAGGTCCATGGCGTGCTGGGCGAAGTAGCCCATCTTCACGCTGCCACCCAGGGCCACCGTGCCCTCGTCCGGCTGCGTGGAGCCCGTCACCAGCTTCAGCAGCGTGGACTTGCCCGCGCCGTTGACGCCCATGACACACCAGCGCTCCGTGCGCCGCACGAGGAAGTCCAGGCCCTCGTAGATGCTCCGGTTGCCGTAGCCCTTATGAACGCTCTTCAGGCTCACCACGTCCTCACCGGAGCGCGGCGCCGGCAGGAACTCGAACAGCACCGTGGTGCGGCGCTTGGGCGGCTCCACGCGCTCAATCTTCTCCAGCTTCTTCACGCGGCTCTGCACCTGCGCGGCGTGCGAGGCGCGTGCCTTGAAGCGCTCGATGAACTTGATTTCCTTCGCGAGCATCGCCTGCTGGCGATCGAACTGCGCCTGCTGCTGCTTCTCGTTCTGCGCCCGCTGCTGCTCGTAGAACTCGTAGTTGCCCGTGTACGTCGTCAGCGAGCCACCGTCGATTTCGATGACCTTGTTGACGATGCGGTTCATGAACTCGCGGTCGTGCGAGGTCATCAGCAGCGCGCCCTCGTAGCCCTTGAGGAACTCCTCCAGCCAGATGAGGCTCTCCAGGTCCAGGTGGTTGCTGGGCTCGTCGAGGAGCATGGCGTCCGGACGCATCAGGAGGATGCGGGCCAGGGCCACGCGCATCTTCCAACCGCCCGACAGCGCGCCCACGTCGCCGTCCATCATCTCCTGGCTGAAGCCCAGGCCCGCGAGGATTTCCCGCGCCCGGCCCTCCAGGGCGTAGCCACCCAGCTCCTCGAAGCGCCCCTGGACCACGCCGTAGCGCTCGACGAGCTTGTCCATGTTGTCCGCCTGGTCCGGGTCCCCCATGGCGGCTTCCAGCGCCTTCATCTCGGCGGCCACGGAGCTGACCGGGCCGGCGCCGTCCATGACCTCGGAGGCCGCGCTGCGGCCCTGCATCTCACCGACGTCCTGGCTGAAGTAGCCGATGGTGACACCCCGGTCGACGGCCACCTGGCCCTCGTCGGGGTGCTCCTGGTTCGTAATCATGCGGAACAGGGTCGTCTTGCCGGCGCCGTTCGGACCGACCAGGCCCACCTTCTCGCCTTTGTGGAGCGCCGCGGAGGCCTCGATGAAGAGGATCTGCTGGCCATTCTGCTTGCCGATGTTGTCGAGACGGATCATGTGCGTGCGAGGGGGCCCGGAAAGCGGGTGCGGGCGCCCTTATGCCATGTAGGGCGCCACGGGAAGAATGTTCCGAACCTCCCGAAGGCGGGTTCTCTTTCCGGAGGCAGGCGGGCGGGCGGGCTCCCGGTGGAATGGCAGGGAGACCCACACCCCGCTCGGCCCCATCCCGGCCGGGCACGGGCACGGCCCCCGGGCGTCCTCGAAGGCCGGGCTCACGCGGAAATCCCCGCTCGGGGGCGGGCGCTTCCGCAGGACTGTCCACACTCGGGGCCGAGGCGCGCGCCCTGGCCTCGGCGCGTGGCGTAGAGTCCTCGCCGTGCTGACCGTCGACCCGCATCCCTCCCTGGACACGCTGGCCTTCACCACCGCATTCCCCGCGCCGCTGGGCTCGCTGCCCTCGCCGGAGTGGCTGGTGGCCCTGCTCAAGCCCGGCGCCTCCGCCCCCTTCTCCAGCGACGACGCCGTGCGAGGCACCGTCCGCGACATGCTCCGCCACGGCGGCTACAAGCCCACCGGGCGCGGCAAGCCCGCCTCCGAGTACCTCGTGCGCGCCTCGGGTGACGGCTCGCTCGGCTCCATCAACACCGCCGTCGACGCCTGCAACGCCGTGTCCCTGCACAGCGGCCTGCCCATCAGCGTCGTGGACCTGGACCGCGCCCGCGCACCCTTCCGCGTCGGTATTGCCCCCGCCGGCTCGCAGTACGTGTTCAACGCCTCCGGGCAGAGCATCGACCTGGAGGGGCTGCTGTGCCTCTTCGACGCGGAGGGGCCCTGCGCCAACGCGGTGAAGGACGCCCAGCGCACCAAGACGAACGCCGACACCCGCCGCACCCTCACCGTGCTGTGGGGCGCGAAGGAGCTGGGAGACCGCACCGCCCGCGCCTTCGCCTGGTACCGCGAGCTGCTGGAGCGCGCGGGCGCCACCGTGGAGCAACTGCCCTGAGCGCCCCGGACCTGGAGCTGCTCCTCGCGGATGGAGCGCGTGCCCTCTCCGCCGCGTGGGGACGGCCCGTGCTCCTCGGCGCGCCCCAGGTCCTGCGCACCCAGTCCCGCTGTGACGTCGTCCGCGCCTCCGTGCGCGGCGGTGACGTGCCCACCGTCATCCTCAAGCACTTCCGCGACGACCCGGTGCTCGGCCTGGACGAGTGGACCGGCCTGGAGCTGCTCGGCCGCCTCAACCTCACCACCGCCCCGGGACTCATCGCCGGGGACGTGGCCACGCGCCTGTTCGTCCTCGAGGACCTGGGCACCGGTCCCAGCCTGGAGGAGCTCCTCACCGGCAATGACCCGCGCGCCGCCTCGGGCGGGCTGCTCGCCGTGGCGCGCCTCACCGGACAGATGCACGCGCGCACCCTGAGCGTGCAGGCGGACTTCGACCTCATCCGCCACACGCTGAGCCCCCGCCCCTCGCGTGTGCGCATCGACAACGCGCGCTACCTGCTGGACCACGAGGAGCGGCTGCACCGCTGGGTGACGGCCACCGGCGCCAGGGAGGACCCGGGCACCCACGAGGACCTGGAGGTGCTCGCCCGCGAGCTGGCCGACCCCGGCCCCTTCCTCTCGCTGACCCACGGGGACATGGCGCCGGGCAATGCCATCTTCACGCCCGGCGGCCCGCGCCTGCTCGACTTCGAGTACTGCGGCATGCGCCACGCCCTGTACGACACGCTGATGTGGCTGCTGGTGGTGCCGCTGCCCGACGAGCTCATCTCCCGCGCGGAGCTGACGTACCGCATCGCCTGCTCGCAGGGCTGCGACGCGGCGCAGGTGGACTCCACGTGGATGCGCGCCCGCGCGTCCGTGGTCGCCGCGCGCACGGTGAACATGTTCCAGTGGATTCCCCCCAGGGCCCTGGAGAAAGACCGCGAGTGGGCCCCGGGCTTCTCCGAGCGCGCCGCGCTGCTGCGACACCTCGCGCGCTGCCGGGCCGTGCTGGAGCCCGCGAATCCCGTGCCCGCGCTGGCGCGCACGCTGGCGTCGCTGGAGTCACGGCTCATCGAGCGGTGGCCGGAGACTCCCGCGTTCACCTGGCCCGCGTTCCGGTAGCGCCATGTCCCTGGACCTGGACGCTCGCTGCGCGACCCACCCGCAGGTCTCCGCCACCGCCGTGTGCCATCGGTGTGGCCGCTTCGTGTGCGACTCGTGCGCGCGGCCCGTCGAGAACGACGTGCTGTGTGGCGATTGCGTCTGGCGTCAGGCACTGGCGCCTGAGGTGTCCTCGCGGGCCTGGGTGGCCTTCGGGCTCGGCCTCGCGGGGTTGCTGTGCGGGCTGGTGCCCGGAATGGTCGGCTGGGTGGTGGCGGAGTCGGAGCTGCGGCGCATCAAACGGGGCGAGGCCCCCGTGGGCGGGCGCACGTTCGCCGAAGCGGCGCGGCTCATCGGGAAGGTCTGCACCGCCGCGCTGGTCTTGATGGTACTGGGGTGGTTGCAGTGGCTCTCCAGCCGCTGAGGTAGGGAGACTCCTCCATGTCCGACGAAGCCCGTGGCTACTTGAGCCGGCAGTTCGAGATTGCGTGGATGCTCACGAGCTATCACCTCGACGGCCTGTCCACCGAGGAGTGTCTGTGGCGGCCCGCGCCGCAGGGGTTGCACGTGCACCCGGCACCCGATGGCACTTGGCGCGCCGACTGGCCCGAGCGCGAGGGCTATGACATCGGCCCGGCGAGCATCGCCTGGGTGACGTGGCATATCGGCTTCTGGTGGTCCATGGCGCTCGACCACTCCTTTGGTGACGCGACGCTCGCACGCGAGGACGTGCCGTGGCCGGGGGATGCGGACGGCGTACGCCGGTGGCTCGGCGAGCTGCGGGAACGGTGGCTCCGGGCAATCGAGCAGCTCACGGAGGACGACCTGCGCTCGACTGCGCGAACCCGCTGGCCGTTCCAGGACCGCCCGTTCGGTGACGTCGTCGCGTGGGCCAACCTCGAGCTGATGAAGAACGCCGCCGAGCTCGGCTACGCGCGCTTCCTCTACGCCGTCCGGGCCCGCTGAGACGGCAGCCGGGCGCACCGGTCCTCGCGGGCCTGGGCTGGGGACATGCCGCCTTCTCCAACAACCTTGTTGCCCAACAACCTTGTTGCCCATGAGCTGGGCGCGCGGAATCCGGTCCATCGTGGGTCGGGGTCGAGTCCTCCAGGTCGAGGGCTTCGGGCTGTTCGCACTCGTCGGTGCCGCCTGCTGTCAGGCCGGGCGGGAGACCGGGGCCCCGGCCGCTCCTCCGTGGAAGGAACGTTCGTTCCACGGTCCCCCGTGCATCGGGGCCTCGGGGGCTTTATCGCCAGGGACACTCAATTTCCCTGACGCGACCCACGGGTTGCTCCGCCCCTACACTCATGCCGCTCCTCATCCTGCTGACCCTGGCCATGGCGCTGGGCCTGGGCTCGGCCGCGCTGGCTTCCTCCCGCGCCCAGCTCTCGCCACGGGAGCCCACCGCCACCGAGGCTTCACGCGCCTCCGTCATCCTGAGCACGCCCATCCGCTACGCAGCCCTGGGCGCGTCCGACACCGTGGGCGTGGGCAGCCGTGCTCCATCGCGCGAAAACTGGACCGCGCGCCTCCGCGCCGCGCTGCCCGCGGACACCGTGTATGGCCGCTTCGCCCGCAGCGGCATCACGCTGGGGGATGCGGCCGACGTCGAGGTGCCTCGCGCCATCGCCTTCCAGCCCACGCTCGTGACGATGTGGCTGTCGGTGAACGACGCATTGCGCCCCGTGCCGCTGCCCACCTACCAGAAGTCACTCCACGCCACGCTCGAACGGCTGACGCGCGAGACGAACGCCCAGGTGGTGCTGCTCAACGTCCCGGACCTCGCCACGCTCGCCGGCTCCCATGCCACGGGCGAGATGCGCGCGAAGCTTCGCGAGCAGATGCGTGCATGGAATGAGGCCATCAACGCCACGGCCCGCTCCTTCGGCTCGCGCGTCCTCGTCGTGGACCTGCTCCCGGCCTCGCGCGAGCTGACCGAGCACGCCGAGTGGATTTCCTCCGACGGCTTCCACCCGAGCCCCGAGGGCTACCAGAAGCTCGCCGACCTCACGCTCCAGGCCATGCAGCGCGCCGGGTGGCTGCCGCCCCTGAGCGCTCGCGCACAGCCCTGGCATGGGTGAAGCATGAGGGGGCGCACGGCGGTTCCCGTGCGCCACCCTTCACTTCTCTACTGAGCGCTGAAGACGAGGTCGTCCTTGTCGTCGAACTGCCCGGTGGGGCACGGGCTGCTCGTGCCACCGTAACGGAACACCGCGCGCACCACCTGAGTGGAGCCGGCCGGCAGCGTGTAGGTCACCGACAGGCTCTGGAGACCACTGGCCGGCGCGCTGGCCGTCCCGACGAGCGTCCACACAGGCGACGCGGCACTGGGCGCGGAGTACACGTCCAGCACGTCCGACGTGCTGAACGCCCAAACGGTGGCGGTGAGCCGCGCCGCCGTGCCCGCGCGGAGCGCCCCACCATCCACGGTGGCGAGGACGAGCCGGTCGAGGGACTCGTCCCCGTGGAAGGTGCCCGTGGCTCCGTCCGCGCAGCTGCTCCCCACCGTGTTGGGCGCGTTCAGCTCGGGGCCCAGGTTGGCCCGGCCGGTGAGCAGGGTGCCCGAGTCACAGCTCGGCCCCACCACCCCCGCGCAGGACGGCGCCCGCCACGTGGCGCTGTAGGTCGCCTGGATGGGGCCACCCGTCCCCGGAGCGGTGATGCTGGCCGTCTGGGAGGACGCGGAGTTGCCCGGCACGTCCCAGGCCACCGCGTGCACGGTATGCGTTCCCGCCGACACCGACCCCGCGTTCCACGCCACCGAATACGGCGCGCTCGTGTCCGTACCGGCGGCCTGGCCGTCGACGTAGAACGTGACGCTCTGGATGCCCGAGTAGTCCTGCGCCGTGGCCGCCAGCGTCACCGTGCCACTCACCGTGGCGCCGTTGAGCGGGCTGTCCAGCGTCACGGACGGCGCCGTGTTGTCCACCACATTCACCTGGAGTGCCGACACCGTCACATTGCCTGCGGCGTCGTAGGCGCGTGCCGTCAGCAGGTGGGAGCTGGCCGGCGTCGCCAGCAGCGTGTTCCACGTCACCGAGTACGGCACAGTGGTGTCGGAGCCCACGAGCGCCGGCAGCGCTCCCGGGGTGTTGGTCTGCACGTAGAACTCGACGCGCGTGACACCGACGTCGTCGTTCGCAGTGGCCTGGAGCACCACCTGGCCACGGACCGTCGCTCCCGGGGCGGGAGACGTGAGGGAGACGGTGGGCGACTGCGTGTCGACAGGATTCACGACCGGGAAGACCAGGTCGTCACGGTCATTGTAGGACCCTGCCACGCACGGCCCCACCGAGCTGCCATAGCGGAAGACTCCGCGCACGGCCTGCCGGGCGCCGTTCGGCAGCACGAAGCTCGTCGAGAGCACCTGCGAGCCCGCCATGGTCGGAGAGACCGTCGCGACGAAGACCCAGCTCGGGTTGGACGCATCCGCGGCGGAGTAGATGTCGAGGTAGTCCGTCGAGAAGCCGGAGAAGGCCCACACCGTCGCGTCGACGATGACCGTCCTGCCCGCGGTGAACGGACCGCCATCAAGGCTCCGCACCTTGAGCCGGTCCAGCGACTCGTCCACGTGGAAGCTGCCGCCCGTGCCGTCGGCGCAGGTGCCTCCGAGGGTGTTGGGCGCGTTCGGCTCGGCGCCCACGGAGCCACGGCCCACGAGCAGCGTGCCCGAGTCACAGGTGGAGAGCTCCCCCGTGCAGGCGGGGACCTTCAGCGTCGCGTCGTACTGCGCATTCCCCGGCTGCCCGGGCACACAGACTCCCGGACCCGTGTCACAGGTGGAGCCGGCGCCGCAGGTGCCACAGTCCAGCGTGCCACCGCAGCCATCCGACATGGCGCCGCACGTGCGGTTCTGCGCCGCACACGTGGTGGGCACGCACACGCAGACATTGGACGCCGAGCACGCCTGGCCCGCGCCGCAGGTACCACAGCTCAGCGTGCCGCCGCAGCCGTCGGGAATGGTGCCGCAGTTCTTGCCCTGCGCCGCACACGTGGTGGGCGCGCACGTCGAGAGGGAGATGAGCTCCGCGACCTGGGGATTGTTGATGACCATGCTGCTGCCCGGGGCGGTGCTGTACGAGCCGCCCACCACCAGCGCGTCGCCCGTGGCCAGTTGGACCATCCGCGCGTATTCACGCTTCTGGGCGAGGACCGGCCCCTGCATCCACGTGCCCGTGGCGGGGTGGTAGCGCTCGACCGAGCCGAGCGTCACACCCGGGCCGCCGTAGCCGCCCGCGACCAGCACCGTGCCATCCGCCAGCACCGTTCCGGCCATGTGCATGCGGTAACTGTTCGCCATCGAGCCGGTGGTCGTGAACTGGAGCAGCGCGGGGTCGAACAGCTCCGTTGTCTGCTGGCTGCCGCCGGTGAAGAGCACCCGGCCATCCTGCAGCAGCGCCGCCAGGTGGTTGATGCGCCCGTTGGCGGACGTCCCCACCTTGGTGAAGGTGTTCGACGCCGGGTCGAACAGCTGCGCTCCGGGCGAGCACATCAGCAGCACGCGCCCATCCAGCAGCAGCGTGGCGGTGCCCTGCGCACAGCTGTAGTGCGAGTTACCCGCGGACGACCAGGTGCCCGTGGCTGGGTCATAGATTTCCGCGGAGCTGACGGCGACACCGCCCGTGCTCTGCCCCCCCATCATCAGCACGCGTCCGTCCGCCAGCCGCGCGCTCTGCGCTCGCTGGCGGCCCGTGGTGAGAGAGCCCGTGGGGGTCCACGTGTTCGTCTGCGGCTCAAACAGCTCCGCCGAGGGGAGGTAGCCGTACGGGTTTCCTCCCATCCCACCCGCGGCCAGCACCCTTCCATCCGCCAGGGTGATGAGGCTGTGGAAGGTACGGGGCGTGTTCAGGGGCGGCGTGGCCGTCCAGGTGTTCGTGGAGGGGTTGTAGAACTCAGACTTGCTGCTGTCCGCGACGAGCGCGCGCCCGTCGTTCAGCAGCACGAGCTCGGGATACTGATGCGAGGTACTCGTCGGGCCGGTGAACCCGCTGAGTTCCTGCGACAGCGTCGCGGTGGAGGTTTCGGACGACTCGGGCTCGACCACTCCACAGGCAACGAGCAGGCAGCTCGCCAGGATGGCGAGTGTGTGACGACTGAACATGCATTTTCCTCGATGCCGCGTTCCTTCGCGGCGGTTGTTCGCACTGCATGGGACTCGGAGCGCACTTGCTCAGTGATGTCCCCGAAACGAGCGAGCAGGCTGAGGAACCTTGCACGTAGGGCTGACATCGAGATGACGGGGTGCCAGTACCCACCTCGTTCCAACCCATGCCGTTGTGGGCGCCGCGGGCCGTCTCCTAGGCTCAGCGCATGCTCTCCCTCGCCCTCGTGCTCGTCCTGTCGCAGCTCCCGCCTCCTCTTTCACCCGAGGCCGTCGCCCGCTTCGAGGCGGAGAAGGTGGTGCTGCTTCCCGGACTGGTCGCGAAGTACACGTGCGAGAAACCGGGCAGGAAGACGCCGCATCCGCTGTGTGACGCGGCACAGGGAGAGCAGAAGGGCACCGCCGCGGAGATTCGCGGGAAGAACGCCTTGATGGGACTCACCTGGGCCGTGAAGCGTGGCAAGTCCGGCAAGGTGGAGGTGAGCGCACCGTGGCTCTCCGGGCTCGCGCTCAACAAGGACAGCGTCGGAGTCTGGGGCGCCATCACCGACATCACCCCGGAAAATGCGGAAGAGAAGCGGATGCTCGGCAGGCTCGCGAAGGACTTCGCCGCGATGCTCGAAGGCCGCAAGGCGAGCGTGAAGCGTCCCGCCTATATCGACGAGCTGCTGGCCGTCTGGTCGAAGACCGCGAACCACCTCGTCGAGCAGCAGGACACCGCCTGGGTCTTCAAGGGCACCCCCATCACCCTGCGCAAGGTTGGCGAGCGGTGGGTGATGCTCGGTGCGCCGAAGAACGGAGAAGGCATCCTCCTGTCCGTCTTCACGCCTTGAAGCCGAAGTCCTGGCGCCTCACCGCATCCAGCGCGCGCGAAGCCGGCCGTTGACCACCTCGACGGCCATCCAGTCATCCGCGAAGGCGGCCGAGCAATCACACTGGACCTCCTTCAGGTGCTCCCGGACCAGGCGCAGCTTGTACCCGCGCGGCGTCGCGAGAATCGCCACGGTGCTGTCCTTCGACTGCCCCAGACTCTGCCGCACGTCGAGGAGCTTCCCCGTCGCCGCATCAATGAGGGCCACGCCCACGGAGTCGTAGCCGGGGCGGCCGTCCCTCCCGAAGAACACGAGCACTCGCCCACCTTCCACCGCGAAGGCAGAGACTCCGGAGGCAGTGGCACCGGCGACCTGGCAGGTGGACTTCCCGTTGGCGATGTTCGGGATGGGGGAGTACCAGCCCCTCTCCAGCGGAAGCTCCGTCTTGCCACCCGGACCTTCCACGAACGCGCGCATGTCGTCCTCGGTGCACTCTCCCGAGAGGGAATCGAAGCTCACCGAGAACGTGTGACTCCCGAGCTGGCACGTCAGCCGGAAGTCACAGTCGGGAGGCGCAGCCGGCCTCACGGGCTCGGAGGCTTCCGCCGCGAGCGTCCCAACCCTCAGGCTTCCCGCCAGAAGCACCATCCTCCAGCCGCGCGTCATTGCTTCCTCCACTCCGAGTGGAGGCCCGGTGGGGCGCACTCAGTGAACAGCGTCGTGGACCGCGTCACGGAGCGCAACGGGGAAGGCGCTCCACAGGCCCGCGTGGTGTCCCTCTTCCGCGAGGGCAGCGAGCGGTAGCCTCCGCCGCGGCTCAGCCGATGAACGGCGTGAGCGCCTTCAGCCAGACGACGACGGCCGCCGCGCCGGCATCGGGCACTCCGAGGGCGCGCTCACCGAGGTAGCTCGCGCGGCCCAGGCGCGGCTGCATGCGCGTGGTGGCCTCCGCGCCCTGCTCGGCCTCACGGACACAGGCGGCCCAGGCGTCGGCGGTGGACTTCCCCGCCTTCAGCTCGCGCGCAAACGTGTCCGCCGCCGGCCGCAGCGCGTCCAGCATGGTGCGGTCTCCGGGACGGGCGCCTCCCAGCTCGGACACCGCGTCCACCGCGAGCCCGAAGGCCCCGGCCCACGCGGCGGCGTCCGGCGTCTGGTCCGACAGGTGGCGGGCGGCTCGCAGCAGCGCGGTGGCGTAGAACGGTCCGGAGCTGCCGCCGATGGCCCGGCGCAACGCATTGCCAATCGCGTTCAGCGCGCGCGTGGCGCTCGTCCAGGACGACTCCGGCAGGGCACGGATGGCCGCGGCTCCTCGCGCGAGGCTCAGGCCCAGGTCACCGTCCCCCGCCGCGCTGTCCAGCGCCGTCAGCCGCGACTCGGCCGCGTCGAGCGCATCGGCGACGGCGAGGGCTGCTTTCTGGAAGCGGTCCATTCCGGGCCGCCGCTCGGCGGGGACGGCCGGGGCCTCCTGCGTGACGGACACGCTCCGGGGCTCGCGCTCCGGAGCCACCCTTCCCTCGCCCGACCAGGCGGGCGCGGTGGTCGCCGCATCCAGCCTGCGCAGGCGCGCATCGTCCACCTTCAGCAGCGACAGCGAGCAGCCCGGCATCTCCAGCGCGGAGAGGAACGTCCCGCTCCACGCCCGCTCCACCCGCACACCCGCCTCGCGCAGCACGGCCAGGGCCCGGCGCGCCACAATCGCCAGCTCCATGGGCGGCGTGCCCCCGAGCCCGTTGACCAGCAGCGCCACCCGCTCTCCGGAGGAGATGCGCCGGTCCTCCAGGATGGTGGTCAGCAGCGTGTCCACCAGCTCATCCGCGGACCGCAGCGGCACGCGCCGCACGCCCTGCTCGCCGTGGATGCCCAGCCCCAGCTCGATTTCATCCTCGCCCAGCGTGAAGCCGGGACGCCCCGCCGCCGGCACCGTGCAGGGGCCCAGCGCGACACCCATGGTGCCCAGCTCCGCCGCCGCGGCCCCGGCCTCGCGCGCCACCTCCGCCAGGGACGCACCCGATGCGGCGGCGGCTCCGGCGATTTTGTGCACCAGCACCGTCCCGGCGATGCCACGCCGCCGCGCGGGCTCCACCGTGTCGTGCAGGGCCACGTCGTCGGCCACCACGACTGTCTCCACGGGGATTCCCTCCGCGCGCGCCAGCTCCGCCGCGAGGCCGAAGTTCAGCCGGTCCCCCGTGTAGTTCTTCACCACCAGGAGCGCGCCCGCCGGGCCCGACACCGCGCGGATGGCGGCCAGCACCGCGTCCGCGCTCGGCGAGGTGAACACGTCCCCCGCCACCGCCGCGTCCAGCATGCCCTCGCCCACGTAGCCCGCATGCGCCGGCTCGTGCCCGCTGCCACCTCCGGAGAGGACGGCCACCTTCCGCTGGTGGACCTCCACCGGCGTGTCGGCGCGCACCACCACCGTCTCGTCCTCCAGCAGCACCTGACCCGGCGCGAGCGCGACGAGTCCTTCGAGCATCTCCCGCACCACGGCGCGGGGCGCGTTGACGAGCTTCTTCACAGTGCGGTTCTCCTCGCTGAAGGTGGACGCGGCCCAGGATGATAGGGTTCGCGCCCATGGCCAAGTCCCCCTGCCCCGTCACCCTGTCGCAGTTCCTCGAGAAGGCCGAGCCGCTCAAGGTCGTCATCAACGGCCAGGAGATGCTCGCCGAGGTGAAGTCGTTCTCCACCGGCTCGTTCGGCTGGTACATCAACGGGAAGACGCTCGTCACCGTCGATGGCAAGCCCGTGTCGGTGCAGATTGGAATGAACCTCACCGTCGTCGGCTCGAAGGAAGCCGACCGCGGCACGCCCAGCACCCCTCCATCCGGGACGTAACACCCGTCCGGGCCCCGGCTTTCCCTCGCTCCACCGGACCCTGGCGTCGCTTGTAGGATGGCGCCGCCTCGCCTCTACCCCTGGATGTCATCGTCATGTCCCTGCTGGAGCGCCTCCGGTCCCTGTTCTCCGCCACCCCCGCCCCCTCGCCCGCCGAGGGTGGCGACGCGTCCGCGCAGCCCGCCGCTCCGGGTGCGGGAGAGCCCCCACCGCCCGTGCTGACGCGCTTCCTCCAGGCGGGCGAGGTGGTGGTGAAGGAGGGAGACCCCGGCACCTCCATGTTCGTCGTGCTGGAGGGCCGCGTCGGCGTGGCCCGTGAGAGCGAGGGCCGCGAGCCCGTCGTCATGGAGCAGCTCGGCGCCGGAGAGTTCTTCGGCGAGCTGGCCCTGCTCACCGGCTCCCCGCGCACCGCCAGCATCGTCGCCCTGGAGGACGCCGTCATCCTGGAGCTGTCCCAGACGGGCGACCGCGCCGCCTGGGCGGACTATGGCGTGGCGGGTGACAAGGTGGAGCAGGCCGCCCGAGCGCGTCTCATGGCGGACGCCATGCGCAGCAACCCGCTGCTCGCCTCGCTGTCGCCGGAGCTCCAGGCCGAGCTCGGCCGCTCCTTCGTCCCCGTCACCGTGCCGGCCGGTGAGACGCTCCTCACCCGGGGCAAACCCGGTGACGCGTTGTATTTGTTACTGCGTGGCCAATGTGAAGTGTTCCACACCCACGACGACGGCACCCAGACGGCCTATCCCCGCCTGGAGGAGGGCGCCCTCTTCGGGGAGATTTCCCTGCTGCGCAGCCGGCTGGCCACCGCCACCGTGCGGACGCTCACCTCGTGCACACTGCTCAAGCTGGAGCGCGAGGTCTTCGAGAAGACCATCATGACCCAGCCCAACCTGCGCGGCGCCCTGGTGCGACTGGGGCTTCAGCGCCTGAAGCAGACGGTGCAGGTGATGGCCGAGCCTTCCAGCCCCCCGGGCCGCAAGGGCGCCTGAGCCGCGCGGGCGTTGGCTCCGGCTTTGCTATGTGCCGGGCCAGCAACACGGGTGGCGAGGTGGGCGATGGCGGCGCAGTCTGAAGTGCGTAAGGCGTTCGTGGCGAAGGCAGTGACTCTGTTTCCGAATGACACGGTGGTGCGGGCGCTGGCCCTGATGAAGCGCTACGGGCTGTCCCGGCTGCCGGTGGTGGACGAGACGCACGGGGAGCTCATCGGCAACGTGACGTCCGAGGACCTCCAGCAGGTGTGGGAGCACTCTCCGCTGGCCTGTATGTCGGAAATTCTTTCCCTGAAATCCTTGCAGGAGGGGGAGGACGGCAACTCCTGGCGCCCCCGGGTGACGCTCATCTCCCCGCTGGTGGACGTGTACCAGACCAGCAAGCGCTGGAAGCAGTAGCTCAGCGCAGCTGCTTGAGCTTCGTGCCGACCGCGACGATGGCCTGGATGGCGGGGAGCAGCTCCCCGCCCAGCTCCGTCAGCGCGTACTCCACCGAGGGCGGAGAGGTCGGCAGCGCCCGGCGGCGCACCACGCCCTTCTTCTCCAAATCCCTGAGGCGCGAGGTGAGCACCTTCGCGGAGATGCGCGGCAGGTCCGCCCGCAGCTCGCTGAAGCGGCGCGGCCCCGCGCTCAGGTACCAGAGAACATTGGGCGTCCACGCTCCGCCGATGAGCGACATGCACTCCGTCAGCGGGCAGGCGGGCGGCGGAGGGGGCGCTTTGCTCTTTCGCCTGGGCAACGACATGGACGGCCTCCAGTAACCCGGCGGTTACCACAAAGTGCGGTAACGCCCGCTTACTCGCGGCGCGAAGAAAACCAGCGCCGCTTATCCTTGCCCCATGAGCGAGACATGGAGCGGGAAGCAGGGCAGCCCGACGGAGGCCGTCCGCCGGCTGGGCGTGCGGTACCCCATCGTCCAGGGACCGTTCGGTGGTGGACTCTCCTCGACGCGGCTCGCGGCGACGGTGTCCGACCTGGGTGGGCTGGGCTCCTACGGCGCCTACAGCCTGACACCGGACCAGATTGTCAGCCTGACGAAGGAGCTGCGGACGCTGACGTCCAAGCCCTTCGCCGTGAATCTGTGGGTGTCGGACCATGACCCCGGCGGGCGGGACATGAGCCCGGAGGACTTCGAGCGCGCCTGGGCGCTGTTCGAGCCCTTCTACCGCGAGCTGGGCGTGCCGAAGCCCGAGCGGCCCCAGCGCTACAGCCAGCGCTTCGACGAGCAGGTGGAGGCGCTGCTGGAGGCGCGACCGCCGGTGTTCAGCTTCGTGTTCGGCGTGCCCTCGGCGACCCTCCTCGCGGAGTGCCGCAAGCGCGGCATCGTCACCGTCGGCGCCGCGACGTCCATCGCGGAGGCACAGGCGCTGGACGGAGCGGGCGTGGACCTCATCGTCGCCACGGGCTTCGAGGCGGGCGGACACCGGCCGTCGTTCCTCGCGCGGGCGGAGGACTCGCTGATGGGGACCTTTGCGCTCACCCAGCTCGTCGCGGACCGGGTGAAGGCACCGGTCATCTCCGCCGGAGGCATCGCCGACGCGCGCGGCATCCGCGCGGCGCTCACGCTGGGCGCGCAGGCCGGGCAGCTCGGCACCGCCTTCCTCGCGTGCGAAGAGTCCGGCGCCACGCCCGAGCACCGCGCCGCCCTGTTCAGCGACAAGTCCCACCACACGGCGCTGACGCGGGCCTTCTCCGGAAGGCTGGCCCGCGGCCTGCGCAACCGCTGGAGCGAAGAGATGGGCCCGCGCGTCCCCGAGCTGCCGCCCTTCCCCATCCAGAGCTGGTTCCTGGGGCAACTGCGGCCCGCCGCCATCAAGGCGGGGCGCACGGACCTCATCTCCCTGTGGAGCGGGCAGATTGCGCCCAACCTCAAGCACCGCACTGCGAAGGAGCTGATGGAGTCGCTGGTGCGAGGGCTGACACAGGACGCGGTGCGCTGAGTACGTCGCGCACTCTCAGACTTCGCGAAGACACGACAGCAACCGTGTTTCTTTTGCAGTCCACGTTGAATACCGGAAGCACTCCTCCGTCCCTTCCTTTCCTTCGCAGCGCCAGGCCGGCGGCGCTTAGCGAGGACAACACATGAGGAAGCAACACAGCGCAGCATGGAGATGTGTCACGGGGCTCACGGCGTGGATGACGCTCGTTGGTTGTGGCGAGGCTCCCCAGGCTCCCCAGGCTTCGGAGACCGCACCGCTCGAAGCCGCGGCGCAGTCCCTGGCGGACGGACCTGACTTCGTCGTGACGTCGGTGACGGGGCCCACGAGCGTGCTGCCCGGCCAGCCCATCCCTCTCACCGTGAGGGTGTGCAACCAGGGCACGCAGCCGGGCAGCCCCCTGGTGGAGCTGTATCTGTCGTCCGACAAGGTCATCACTCCCCATGACCCACCGGGCCCCGTCGTCGACGCCCCCGTGGGAGGCCTCTTCGTGAACCTGGGCCCCGGGGAGTGCCAGACGCATCAGCTCCAGGGCTGGCCCGGCGCGGTCCCCGAGGGGGCCTGGTACCTGGGCGCCGCCGTGGACCCGGGCAAGGAAATCACCGAGTCCAACGAGGCCAACAACCTCCGGCTGGGGAGCCGCATCGGCGTGGGAAACAAGCCGGACCTGGTGGTGTCGTCCGTCACGGGCCCCTCCACCCTCCCGCTGAACCAGCCCTTCACCGCCACCGTGTCGGTGTGCAACCAGGGCACGCAAGTGGGCGGCTCCGTCGTGGAGCTGTACCTGTCGCAGGACACCGTCATCACCCCGCCCGTGCCGCCCAATCCTCCCACCGACCTGCCCGTGGGATTGCTGCCCTTCCCGCCGCTCGAGCCGGGCCAGTGCCAGACGCAGCAGGTGCAGACCTGGGGGGCGGCGCCCACCGAGGGCACCTGGTACCTGGGGGCCGCGGTGGACCCCCTCAATGGAACGCCCGAGCTCATCGAGGACAACAACACCCGCGCGAGCAGCCGCATCGGCGTGGGCAACCGCCCGGAGCTCGTGGTGACGGTCGTCACCGGCCCCACCACCTCGCTGCCGGGCCGGGACATCACCGTCACGGCGACGGTGTGCAACCAGGGCACGCAGCCGGGCGGCGCACCGGTGGAGTGGTACCTGTCGCAGGACGCGGTCATCACCCCCAACGGGCCGACCGCTCCGTCCCCGGACCTCTTCGTGGGCGGCACCGGCGTCCCGATGCTCAACCCGGGCCAGTGCCAAAGCGTGACGTTCAACACCTACGTGGGCTCGCTGGAGGGCCAGTACTACGTGGGCGCCGTGGTGGACCCGGCCAACGGCGTCCAGGAGTTCTTCGAGGACAACAACACCCGCGCGGGCAATCGCATCGCCTTCGGCTCGCGGCCTGACTTCGTGGTGACGTCCGTCTCCGGCACCTCGGGCGTGCAGCCCAACGGGCCCCTCAGCGCGGCGGTGCGGGTGTGCAACCAGGGCACGGCGCCGGGTGCCACGCAGGTGGAGGTGTTCCTGTCGCAGGACGCCACCATCGCCCTGCCGGTGCCTCCCGGTGGCCCCGGCCAGGACGTTCTGGTGGGCATGGCGCCTGTCGACCCGCTCGAACCCGGCCAGTGCCGCACGGTGACAATCTCCGGTTCCACGGGTCCCGCCTCCGAGGGCACCTGGTACCTGGGCGCCATCGTGGACGCGCGCCAGTGGGAGACCGAGCTCTTCGAGGACAACAACACCCGCGCGGGCAACCGCGTCGCCATCGGCTACCGGGCGGACTTCACGGTGACGGCCGTTACCGGGCCCGTGAGCGTGGTTCCGGGCCAGCCCTTCAACGTCACGGCGACGGTGTGCAACCAGGGCACCCAGGCGGAGCACGGCGACGTGGAGGTGTACCTGTCGCAGGACAACGTCATCACCCCGCGCTCGCCGTCTGGCCCTGGCCCCGACGTCGCCATCGGCTTCGCGCCCATAGGCATGATGGCCCCGGGTCAGTGCCAGACGGTGACCATTCCCGCCTTTGCGTTCGCACCGGGGGGGGATGGCGCGTACTTCCTGGGCGCCTACGCGGACCCGATGGGACGGACCACCGAGCTGTTCGAGGACAACAACGCCCGCGCAGGCGCCCGCGTGGGCGTGGGCTACCGGCCGGACTTCACCGTGACGTCCGTCACCGGCCCCACGAGCACCCGGCCCTTCCAGGCGTTCAACGCCACGGTGACGGTGTGCAACCAGGGCACCCAGCCGGACTACGCCGGAGGCGTGGAGCTGTACCTGTCGCAGGACACCGTCATCACCCCGACCGGGCCGTCGACCCCGAGCCCGGACATCAACGTGGGCTACGCCTCCCTCGGGACGCTCGCCCCGGGGATGTGCCAGACGCTGACGATTCCCGTGACGTCCGGCATCTCGGAAGGCGTCTGGTACCTCGCTGCCGTGGTGGACCCGCGGAACCTGGTCACCGAGTTCCTCGATGACAACAACACCCGCGTGGGCAACCGCATCGGCATCGGTGACCGGCCGGACTTCGTGGTGACGTCCGTCACCGGGCCCGCGAGCACGCAGTCGGGTCAGCCCTTCAATGCCTCGGCACGGGTGTGCAACCAGGGGACGATGAGCGGCAGCACCGACGTGGCGCTGTACCTGTCCGAGGACTCCGTCATCACCCCGTCCTCGCCCTCCGGTCCGGGCCCGGACTTCCTCGCGGGCTCCATGCCCACCGGCAACCTCGAACCGGGCCAGTGCCTGACGCTGACCGTCAACGCCTCCTCGGGAGGGAACCTGCGTGGCTCGCTCTACCTGGGCGCCATCGCGGACCCGTACGGCTGGATTGGGAATGAGTTGATTGAGGACAACAACACCCGCGTAGGCAGCCGCATCACCGTCAACTGAGTCGCAGGCAGCACCGCTGAGCAGTGACGGCCCTCCTCTTTTCTCCGTGGGAAGAGGGGGGCCGGGCGCCGCGTACGGAAGCCGGAGGAAATTGGATGTAACCGGCTTTTCGACGTGTGCGTAGCACTGACATGAACCTCAAGCTCCAGCGCAAGCTCACTGTCACGACTCCTCCGTCGTTCCCCAGGGCAGAGCCGAAGCCGGCGAAGCCTCCTCCGGCCGCCGCTGCGCGTCAGACGGAGCGCAGCTCGTTCGAGAGGTCAGCGCCTCGGCCCGCGGGGATGCCCGTCATCACCGATGAGCGCCGTCCCATGGGCATCGTCCCGGACATGGCGACTTCGCGCATGCCGAGCGGTGCCGAGCTCACGGTCAGCGGCAGGCCTGGCATGGCCGCCTTCCGGGTCAACGGTGCGCTGGGACGCGGCATGGAGATGCCGGCCCCGCAGATGGACCCGCTCCACAAGGAGATGCAGCGCTCCGAGGTGAAGCCGGCGGCGACGTCCCTCGGCAACAGCTCGATGGAGGCGGAGGCAGCTCCGGCGGAGAAGTCCCTCGGCAGCAGCCCGATGGAGGCGGAGGCAGCTCCGGCGGAGAAGCAGGTGAAGGAGGGGACGGGCGCAACGGCGGGCGACGTCCGCACCGCCGCCAGTGACTCGGTGGAGGACGAGGTCGACGAGGCGCTGGACGACATCCGCAACCCGGCCGAGCTGGCGGACGCGCTCGCCTCGGGCGAGCTGTCTCCCGAGGCGCAGGCCGAGCTCATCCATCAAGTCGTGGAGGGCGGCGTCGACTCCATGGGGAGCCTCCTGGGCGTGCGCACCCTGGAGAATGTCGACCTCACCTTCGACCCTGGCTCCTATGACACCCTCGTGCTCAGCCCGGCCCAGCGGCAGGCAGTGGCGGACGCGCTCATCACCGCCCACAACGAGCAGCCCTTCAGCGAGGAGGAATTGCTCTCGCTCGCGCCGTACCTGCCCGACCTCGCGCGGTCCACCACCGGCAGCGTGGACGGCGGCCTCGTGGAGTCCATCGGCGAGGCCCTGGAGGAGCGCGGTGATGAGGGCGATGCGGCGCTCGCGGCGTTCGCCTTCACCTCGTCCGCCGCCCTCATCGCCGAGCACTACCCCACCAACGCGGACCGCGTCGAAGCCTTCGAGTTGCTGAACGACGCCCTCCCGGACGCGTACGGCGGCCTCATCGGCGACTACGCGACGGACGGACAGGAGCGCGTGGCCGCCAACCTGACGCGGCTCTTCGCCTTCGACACCGAGGGGCTGCTGGAGCACTACCTGGCGACGGGACACGACGAGGAGTCCACGCTCGCGACCTTCTTCTCCAACACGCTGCTCAACCCCGCGTTCGCCAACGTGCCCATCGAGGAGGGGCTCGACGGGAAGGGCACGGAGAGCATCTCCGAGCTGCTGAACCGCCGCATCGACGAGTACTCCGGCGCCATCTTCGACCGGCTCGGAGAGACCACCGACGCCAACGAGGCCGAGCGCGCCAACCTCTCCGACAAGCTCGGACGTCTCGCAGCCTCCGTGCTGGGGGGAGCCACCATCCTCCTGGAGGAAGGGGAGGCCGAGCGCGAGACGCTGGCGAACCTGGTCACCTCCACGCTGGGCGCCCTGATTCCCAGCTTCACGGGCAGCGACGTGCTCATCTCCGCCCTGGGCGACACCATTCGCAACAGCGAGATTGACGGAGCAGACGCCGCCGAGCAGTTCGCCGAGCAGCTCTCCAACTCCTTCCAGACGGTGCTCGAGGAGCTCGAGAGCACGCTCAACACGGGCGTGCTGACCAGCGCCTTCGTCAGCGCCTTCGACCACGAGAAGGGCTGGCTGACGGAGGAGCGGAACTAGCACTCCTGCGTCAGGGGCCCGCGGGGTGCACGGGGAGACGGGCTGGCTGCGTGAGGCGCGTCGGTGGTTGGAGCGGTGGCAAGTGGGGCAGCGAGGCAGCCAGGTGGCAATCACACGCGCCATGGCGAGCCGTATGACGCTGTGACGGCTGAGCTGCTTCTTCGTTCTGAACCCCGGCAGGGAAACGAGGAAGTCATTGGCGGGCTCGGCCTCATCGTCCCGCTACTCGATGAGCAGCCACAGCGGCTCCCCTCTCGTCACGGCAGGTTGGAATGATATTTTTGCTGGATATGCGAACCTTTCATGCTTTCGGGCTTTCGTTGGTTGCGGTGCTCTGGCTGGGCTGCTCCACCACGCCACCCACTCCCATGGCGCAGGCATGGGACGAGGCGGAGGTGGAGTGCCACACCGCCGAGGCAGACCAGTGCGTTTCGCTCCTATGCTTGGGGGACGCCTGTGGCTTCTACCGGTGCGGGGACCTGCCCGGTGAAATCGAGCTGGCGCGCTTCCCGCCTGCACGTCCTCCAGCGCCTTCTGCGGCGCCTGGGAGTGGTCCCCGGAGGAACTGGGGGGGCGCGGGGAAGCTCCCAGGTGGGGCCGTCATGGTGTTCCCCAACTGGAACGGCGCCCCCGAGCAAATCACCCCCCCTTCACGCCAGCTCACGCCGGGCCGCTGGGAGAAGCACCACATCTTTCCCCAGTCTCAGGACCTGGCGGAGTGGTTCGAGGCCCGGGGCGTCAAAATCCACGACTACACGATGCCCATTCCGCTTCACGTCCACAGACGCATTCACGACGGCAGCGGACGTGGTGGCGCATGGAATGATGCGTGGCGCGAGTTCAAGACGAGAAACCAGAACGCCCCACCAACGGAGATTTTCAAGTTCGCGGGGGAGATGATTCACCGCTTCGAGCTCATCGGAGGCCCCATTCAGTCTTACTATTCCCGCCCCGGAGCGTGAGGTCTTCCAACAGATGAGCCGGTTCTTTTGGCTGCGCGAGGATAAGGCGGTAGCGGCTGGCTTCGACGCCACCCACAAGTGGCGTCTGCCCGGCGTGCGGTGCCACACGTGCGGCGCCACGTGGGCGAGTGCAGGGCACCAGTATCCCGCTGTGGACCTGTCGCAGATGCCGGAGCGCCGCGAGTTCGAGGTGGCCCGACCCGAGCCATTTCGTGAGTTCGCGCGCCTGCGGGAGCTGGTGCGCCCCCTGGCGCCGCCCAATGCTCCGTTGCCGCCCGGCACACACTTGGGTCCCCTGGTGGGCCTTGCCTCCGGGGAGTTCGGCCCGTTCACGTCCCTGGGTGACGTGCTTTGGGTGATTCGTCGGCATGCGCTGGAGCGCCTCCAGGCGGAAGGCGTGAGGGGGCTGTTGGGTTGCCGGACGGAGCTGCGGTTCCGGCAGAAGAACCCGCCTGAGCTGCTGGAGCTTCAGATAGAGCCGCACGGTCGCCTTCACCCGGACTGCATTCCCCCGGACGTGCCTCCGCCGTGCCCGACCTGCGGCTGGGTGTATTTCCGGCTGCCGGATGAACCCATTCTGGACGCGGCGTCCCTGCCCCCGGAACTGGACCTGTTCCGGGTGGGTGACTACTCGACGGTAATCGTGGGTACCGAGCGGTTCATGGAGGCCGTGCGCCGCCTGGAGCCAGGCGGCATCACGTTCCACGAGCTGCCAACGCGCTAGCGGCGCCAAGCGCTCCGACTGGAGAACCTGGGGGCGCCGCGCGTGCTCGGCTCCGTCCAGGACCGGTTGACGGCGCTGGTGGGGAGGGCGGCCCCGTCCGGTGGTGCTTGCCAGGAGCGCACCCACCGGGCTGGAGCGAGGGAGGCAACCTGACCTCAGTGGGGCGCATCGGAATGCGCGGCAGTGCACGGTCCCCGAACCGCCCGCCCTTCTCATTCTCCGTCAGGGCTGCGTCCACTCACCATGAATCCAGCGCTCACCGATGCCACCCGGTTGGCGCGTAAGCGGCTGGTCGAGGAAGTGCGGTTGGCCACCTACCTGAATCATCCGAACATCGCCCGCGTCCACGGGCTACACGAAACCGAAGCGGCCTTGCACGTCATCATGGAGTCCGTCAGCGGGCGCCCGCACATCGTCCACGGGCGGTTGACCCCAGCCGCATCCGCGCGAAGCTGAGCGGCAAGGCGAAGCTGACGGACAGCGCAGGCCCGGCAACCTCAGCGCCCCAACCCCTCGCGAATGCGCTTCACCACCACGTCCGGCGGAGGCGACACGTCCACCCGGAGCGCATCCTCGGGCACCTCCAGCGTGGCGAGCTGGCTGTCCAGCAGCGACGGCGGCATGAAGTGGCCGTGACGTTGTGACAGCCGGCGCGCCAGCACCTCGCGCGGCGCATCCAGGTACACCCACCGCATCCGCGACGGGTCCACCTCCAGCAGCGCCCGGTAGGAGCTCTTGAGCGCGGAGCAGACCAGCACCAGGTCCTCTCCACGCTCCAGCGCCTCCGCCACCACCTCACGCAGTACCTGGAGCCAGGGCCACCGGTCTTCGTCCGTCAGCGGCACACCCGCCGCCATCTTCACGACGTTGGCCTTCGGGTGCAGGTCATCCGCGTCCACGAAGCGCCACCCCAGCGACTTCCCCAGCGCGCGGCCCACCGTGGTCTTCCCGGCTCCGGACACCCCCATGACGATGACAATCATCCCGTGCGGCCTCCCGGTGCCGTGAAATTCGCCGCCCATCATTCGGCCCCGCGCCCTCGCGCGCCACCCCATTGGACGCCGAATGCCCACCTCACCACGTCCTGGGCATGTCAGACCCCCCAGGTACTCTTCCTTTCATCGCCGCAACTGACGCGGCACGGAGGGGGAAGTACATGGCGGACATCGCGGACGGCGAACAGCTCGCGCTCCAGGGCTCTGGCTCCAAGCCCTACATCCTCAAGAACACCGGCGGCGTGTACTCGTGCTCGTGCCCCGCCTGGCGCAACCAGTCGATTGCCATCGAGCGGCGCACCTGCAAGCACCTGCGCAAGGTGCGCGGGGACGCCGCCGAGGACGCACGTACCGGCGCCGCCAGCGCGTCCGGCGCCGCCCCCGCCAGCGCCGCGAAGAGCGCGGGCAAGGCGAAGAAGGCCGGGGCCTCCGAGGAAGCCGCCGCCAAGGCGCCGCCGCTGCTGCTGGCGCACTCATGGGAGACCGACGTCGACCTCACCGACTGGTGGATGAGCGAGAAGCTCGACGGCGTGCGCGCGTACTGGGACGGGCAGCGCTTCTGGTCCCGCCTGGGCAACGAGTTCTTCGCGCCCGCGTGGTTCACCGCGGGGCTGCCAGACTTCCCGCTCGACGGTGAGCTGTTCGGCGGGCGCAAGCGCTTCCAGCGCACGGTGAGCATCGTCCGCCGGCAGGACCGGAGCAACGACTGGAAGGAGCTCTTCTTCGTCGCCTTCGACGCGCCGTCCGTGGACGCGCCCTTCGAGAAGCGGCTGGAGCACTGCCGCAAATGGATGGAGGACGCGAAGCCCGCGTACGCGAAGTGGCACGAGCATGAGCGCTGCCAGGGCACGCCGCACCTGCGCGCGGAGCTGGAGCGGGTAGAGGGCCTGGGCGGCGAGGGGCTCATGCTGCGCAAGCCCGGCTCGCGCTATGAGGCGGGCCGCTCGCACACGCTGCTGAAGGTGAAGAGCTTCAAGGACGACGAGGCGCGCGTCGTCGGGCACGTGGCGGGCGCCGGCCGTCACAAGGGCCGCCTGGGCGCGCTCGAGGTGGAGCTGCGCAACGGCACGCGCTTCAGCGTGGGCACCGGCCTGTCCGACGCCGAGCGCGAGGCCCCGCCGGCCATCGGCACCGTCATCACCTTCCGCTACCAGGAGCTGTCCGACGACGGCGTGCCGCGCTTCCCCACGTACGTGGGCGTGCGCATCGACGCGGCCCCCTTCGAGGCCAAGGCCAAGGCGAAGTCGAAGGCCCGGGCGTAGTCGGGCCGTGGAAGCGGGGGGCCGGGGCGCCGGAGCCCGCCGGCCCCCGAGGGCCGCTCCCGGTCCGTTGCTCGACGGAGCCGCCGCGCAGTGCCCGCTGGCGGAAGGCAGGCAGGTTCAGCGAGCGGAGGCGTGCACGAAAGCGCTGGACGAAACGCGTCCGCACCGCCTGCTCAAAATGATGCGCCCACAGAAGACGACCTTGTGAGGGGTGTGCGCTAGCGGTCATCGCAATGGCGCGAACCGGCGTCTCGTACCTGGGGCCACCGCCCCGGCGAGGCGCGCGCGGTCTAGAGACGAACGGTGCATCAACCTCGCACAGTCCAGGAAATCCCCATCCTGGTGTCTGCTCTGGCCAACCATGCACTGCGAGCTCTGTCTGTCTGAACATCCCGAGGACGTGCTGTGCGAGAACGTGCACTGGACGCAGGTGGGCATGTCCACCCAAGAGGTGGAGCCCCCGTCCGTGGACCTGACCGGCCAGACGCTGGGCCACTACCTGCTGGTGCGCAGGCTGGGCGCTGGCGGCATGGGCACGGTGTACCTGGGCGAGCAGACGCGCATCGGCGCCCGGGTGGCGGTGAAGGTGCTGCATCCGCACCTGGCGCAGGACGAGAGCCTGCGCGCGCGCTTCTATGCGGAGGCGCGCACCGTCAACGTCGTGGGCCATCCGAACATCGTCCACATCTTCGACATCAGCGAGGCGCCGGGCGACATCCACTACTTCGTCATGGAGTACCTGGAGGGCGTGCCGCTGTCACAGCTGCCCCGGCCCGTGGACCCCACGCAATTGGTGCTGCTGCTGGCGCAGGCGTGTGAGGCGCTGGACGCCGCGCACCGCTGCGGCGTGGTGCACCGGGACTTGAAGCCAGACAACCTCTTCGTGGTGCGGCACGCGACGGAGCCGCCGTCGCTGCGCGTGCTGGACTTCGGCGTGGCCAAGGCGCACCGCCCGCAGAACGAGGACCAGACGGCGGCGGGCATCGTCCTGGGCACGCCCGCGTACATGGCGCCGGAGCAGTGGGCGGGACAGCCGGTGGACGGGCGCGCGGACATCTACGCGCTGGCGGTGACGGCGTACTACCTGACGACGGGGCAGCTGCCCTTCGAGCGCGGGCAGATGGCGGAGCTCGCGCTGTCGCTGGGGCCCGTGGGCCCGGTGCCGCCGCACGTGCTGTCGCCCGTGGTGCCTCCGGCGCTGTCGGACGTGCTGCTGCGCGCGCTGTCGCGCCGGTGCGAGGACCGCTACGCCACCGCGCTGGACTTCAAGGAGGCGCTGCTCGCCGCGGCCGTGCCCCCCGCCATCCGGCACGCGCCGATGCGACACCCGATTGGGGACACGCCGGTGCCCTCGCCGTCGCTGGCGGTGCTGGAGGCGGAGGGGGCGGAGGCAACGCCCACGAACCTCACGCCGCCGCTCACGTGGTTGGCGAAGGTGCGCCGCCGCACGGGCTCCGGCGAGGTGGAGGTGCGCTGCACGGAGCTGAGCAAGGGCGGCCTCTTCATGTGCTGCGCGGAGCCCTTCCCCCGCCTCTTCACCCGCCTGGAGTTCACCCTGCTGCTGGCCGGCGAGGTGGTGCCGTGCTCGGGCGAGGTGGTGCGGCACGTGGACTCCGCCCAGGCCCGCGCATGGGGCATGTCGCCGGGCGTGGGCGTGCAGTTCCTCAACCCCTCCGCCCGGCTGCGCGAGCTCATCCACCGCGTGCAGCCCCACCGCCCCGGGACACCCGCGCCGCCCGGCCCACCGCCCGAGGCGCAGCTGTGAGCAGTGCGGTATCCAACCCTCTTCACCCGGGTCCGCGTTCCCTTCCTGACGCGCCCGGGCTTCCGTCGCCACGCGAGGCTTCCAGGGAAGACGCAATTCGCTAGCCTTTGCCCACCATGATGCATGCGGATGGTCGAAAGGGCCGAAGGTCAGTCGGGTCATCGGGGGTTGCCATCATCCTGGCTTCGCTGCTGCTGGTGGCCACGAGCGCCTGCCAGGACGCGGCGACGGCGGCGGGGACGGCGCTGTACGTCACCACGGAGTTCGACCCGCTGCTGCAGCTCACGCAGCTCCAGGTGTCGGGCCAGGTGGAGGGCGGAGGCGAGCTTCCCGGCGCGCTGCTGCCGGAGAACCCGGGGCGCATCCTGCAGAGCGGTGAGACGTTCCGGGTGCTGCTGCCGGAGGCGCCGGACGGCGCGCGGGTGACGCTGCGGCTGCAGGGCCGGAGCGGCGCCGCGCTCGCGGCGGAGGGCACGGCGGAGACCCAGGTCCGCGCGGGGTACGAGGTGGACGTGCGGGTGGCGCTGGTGCCCTGGTCGGAGGTCCCCGACAGCGGCACGCCGGATGGCGGGGACGCGGGGACTCCGGATGGGGGCGACTCCGGGACCCCGGATGCGGGCAGCTTCTGCATGAACTGTCCGGACGGCTGCTGCCGTGACGGCTTCTGTGTGCCTCGCACCTTCCAGTCCTGCGGCGTGGGCGGCGTGGGCTGCACGGTGTGCGACGGGGTCCGGGCCAATGCGTGCTCCGCGCTGGGCACCTGCACCTGTGGGGGGAACCCGGCGTGCGGCGGCATCAACGTGGACCGGTGCGACAAGGGCCAGTGCAAGTGCGGAGGCAGCAGCCCCTGCGGCCCGGGCCAGGCGTGCGTCGACGGCAGGTGCCGCTGCACACCCGGCTCGTGCCCCAACGGCTGCTGCTCGGGGGACACCTGCGAGCCCGGCAACGAGGAGTCCAAGTGCGGCACGGGCGGCGAGGCCTGTGAGAAGTGCCGCAGGGAGTGCACCGCGGAGCGCACCTGCCGGTAGGCCCGCGGGGCCCTTCGCACCGCCGCCGTCACCGCACGGTGAAGGAGCGCGAGGCGCCCGAGTACGGGCGCACGCGCCCGTCCCAGCCGGACTTCCAGCTGCCCTCGTGGACCAGCCGGTACGTGCCCGGTGCGGCGTCCGCGGGGACGTCCCACTCCACGGTGACGTGCGAGCAGGCCAGCGTGGGCACGCAGTTCTCCCGCCGCCACCGGTAGCGCGTCTCCCAGGCGCTGTCGTCCGCCACGTCCACCCAGGCGCCGCCCGGACCCTGCCGCTGCACGCGCAGGTAGGTGCCCTCCAGGCGCAAATCGTTCTTCGGGTGCCCGCCCCAGAAGGTGGCGCTCACCGTGTCTCCCCGCGCGTAGGCGGCGCGCGCGTCGGTGACGACCTCGCCGAAGTCCACCCACAGCAGCTTGTCGTCGAACACCACGCCCGGCTGGAGGCTGGTCTGCACGTGGCGCAAATCCCGGGGCGCGGGGCCCGGGGGCACGGGCTGGCCGTCGCGCAGCGCCGTGGCCAGCGTGTCGAAGGTCTGCTGGAGCGCGGCCAGCGTCCACGGGCCGAAGTGCGTGGAGGCGCCCTCGTAGGCCTGGCGCGCGTACTCCTCGCGGGTGGAGACATAGCCCGCGTAGTCGTTGGCCAGCCCGGCGATGACCACCTCCGTCACGCCCAGGGGCGCCAGCCGCTCCAGCACCGTGCGCCGCAGCCGGCGGCCGGCCATCGTCGTCAGCTCGAAGGGCACCGCCACCAGCGCGAGGTTGCCCACGGTGACGAGCTGCAGGGGCAGCACCTCCGGCGTCCACGGGTAGGGCGACATGCTGCCTGGCTCCAGGACAATGGGCTTCTCCGCCTGACAGGGCGTGGTGGTGACGGCGCAGGTGAACTGGCTCCACACGTCGTGGATGGCGGCGCACGAAGCGCCCTCCGCGCCAAAGCCCGGCCCGTCCTCCGCGCCGGCGAGCATGGACACGCCGATGGCGGCGGTGCACGTGCGGCGCGGCTTGCCGTCCGTCCAGGCGGGTGCCACGTCCACCGCGTCCAGCTTCACGTACGTCTGGCGGTACTCCACGCCGCCGGTGAGGGGCGCATTCGCGGTGGCCCACAGCCGCGCGGCGAAGTCGTACTGCCTGCGGGCGGCGAGCTCCGTGTCCTCGAAGTCGTCCGCGCCGCCGCCGTCCGTGCCGCCGAGCACGTTGGGCGTGACGTCGCCCTCGTTGGAGTTGGCGAAGGCGGCCACGAAAGTGTCCCTCCCGCCGGTGGGCCGCGCGCCGCGCGACGACTCGAAGAGGGACGCGGCGAGGCCCTTGTTGTCGCCGCTGATGAGCGTGTTGTCGTTGCCCATGGAGGTGGCGTGCACGGCGAACCAGTTGATGAGGCCCACCTCCGTGCCGTCCGTCCGGGTGAGGCGCAGCAGCGTCATCCGCGTGTCCACGTCGGAGGTGTAGAGGGCGCGCTCCCCGGGTGGGTTGAAGCGGTAGGCCTCCGGCGAGCGGTTGCGGCTGGCACCAAGCAGCTCGCCCGCCGCCAGCCGCACGGTGCCCTCGGCGAGGCGGGCGTCGGCTCGGATGATGGAGGCGACGATGCCGGAGACGATGGCGTCGAAGTTCTGGGGCACGAAGCCGAACGACGTCAGGTTGTAGAAGGCGTAGTGCGAGAAGCCACCCGGCCCCGAGTGCGTGTGGGTGGCGCTCAGCAGGACGTTGTCGTCCGTGTAGCGGTCGCCGAAGCGCGCGCGCAGCTTCTCCACCACCTGCCGCTTCACCCCCTGGAACACCATGGCCAGGTCCGCGCTGACGAAGGCCACCCGCCGGCCATTGCAGGGCGAGGCGATGACGAAGGCGCGCGAGCGCAGCCGCTGGTGGATGCCGGACGTCTGCTGCGCCAATTGCGCGTAGCCCATCATCCCCACCTCCGCGGCGGGGCCGGTGATGTCGCCCACGCCCGCGCCGACGAGGAAGCGCTGCTGGCCCGCGCACGCGTCGTCCGAGCCGTCGGGGCCGTCCGGACGCGCCGGGGGGACGGGGCTGGCGGCCCCTGCCGCCGTGGCGAGCACGAGGGAGAGCGCCAGGAAGGGCCGGACGAGCTGTCGGTGCATACCTGCCTCCGGGGCGCCCGGGGATGCGCCTCCTGGGGACAAGTTGGTGACGGAACGGGCCCGCGTGCAGGGCCGCGACGGGCGCGCCGTCAGGCGGGCCACAGTCCGCGGGGCCTCTCGCCTCGCCCCAGGGGGCGAAGGGAGGCGCCGCTCACACGCCCGGTCGGCTCGACGGCTCCTTCGGAGGGGCGACGTTCAGGTACACGCGGAAGGTGGTGCCTGCTCCCATCGACGACTCCACGGAGATATGGCCGCCCATCTGGTTGACGATGGTGTCGCAGATGGACAGTCCCAGGCCCGTGCCCACGCCCGCGGCCTTGGTGGTGAAGAAGGGGTCGAAGATGCGGCGCAGGTGCTCGGGGGGAATGCCCTGGCCGGTGTCCCGCACCACCACCATGACGCGGCCGCCATCATCCAGGAACGTGGTGAGGCGAATCTCGTTCGTCTCGGACTGGCCTTCCTCAATCGCGTGCGCGGCGTTGATGACGAGGTTGAGGAACACCTGGAACAGCTTGCCCTCGTTGCCGCGCACCGGGGGCACGTCGCCGTACTCCTTCACCAGCTTCGCGCGGGCGCGCACCGTGCTGGCCGCCATCTGCGTCACCGAGTCCAGCACCCGGTGCACGTCCACCGGCTCCTCCTTGCCGTCCTCCACGCGGGAGAAGACGCGCAGCTGGCGGACGATTTGCCGCATGCGCTCGGCACCCTCGCGGGCGTCGTCCAGCACCTGCCGGCACTCCACCAGCTCGTCGTGCGTGAGGGGGCGCGAGCGCGGGCCCACCGTGCCGTGGAGGTAGTCCAGGTTGGACAGCACGTAGGCGAGCGGGTTGTTCAGCTCGTGGGCGATGCCGGCGGCCAGCAGGCCCATGGAGGCCATGCGGTCGGTGAGCATGAGCTGCGCCTGGGTGCGCTTGCGCTCGGTGAAGTCGCGCGCCACCGTCACCCGCGCGGGCGTCCCGTCGAAGACGACGGCCAGCGTCACCAGGTCCGCCACCACCACCTCGCCGTCCTTGCGCACCAGCGGCATCTCCACCGCGCGCGCGGAGTGGTGGCCCTCCATCGCCTGGCCCAGGTGGAGCTGCGCCGCCGCCCGGTCCTCCGGCCGCACCACCTCCAGCACGTGGCGGCCCACCAGCTCCGAGGCCTCGCGGTAGCCCAGGTACTGAATCAGGGCCGGGTTCACCGACAGGAGCACCCCGTCGCCCACGTGCACCATGACGGGGTCCGGGAAGGCCTCAATCAAGAGGTGCACACCGGCTTCGGTGCGCCGCAGCGTGGTCTCCGTGTGCACGCGCAGCGCGTTGTCCGTGCGCTGCTCCAGCGCCAGCGACAGGGCGCCGGCCGCGCCGGACAGGAGGTTGACCTCGATGGGGCCCCAGGGGCGCGCCTCGCGACAGTTGTCGAAGCCGATGACGCCGAAGAGCAGCCCGTGCACGCGCAGCGGCAGCAGCAGCACGGAGCGCACGCCCTGCGACTCCATCACCGGCGCCATCATCTCGGTGAAGTCCCGGGGCAGCCCCTGGACGGGCTCCCCGCGCAGCAGCCGCTTCGCCTGGTAGGGGTGCAGCGCCTCCAGCAACGGCAGGCCGTGCATCTCCGGGTCCTCCAGGTTGGGAGCGACGCCGGGCGCGCACCACTCCGCGCGCTGCGAGGCGAGCTGGTTGCCTTCGGGGCCCCGGTGCATCTCGAAGACGTAGACGCGACTGGCGGCGGACACGCGGCCCAGCGGCTCGACGATGGCGCCGTACAAGTCTTGCGGCAGCTCGTGCGGCATCATCCGCTGCTGCACGTCCACCATCGTCTCGAGGTAGCGCTCGCGGGTGGTGACGGCCTCCTCCGCCAGCCGCCGGGCGGTGACGTCCACCAGCGTGCCCACCACCTCGCCGGGCGCGGCGGGCAGGGCGCGGGCGGACAGGGCCACCCAGCGGATGCCCCGGCCGCCTTCCGCCTCGATGCGCAGCTCTTCGCGCGGCGCCAGGCTGCGCTGCTGGGCCGTGGACTCCAGCAGCTCCCGGGCGCGCTCCCGGTCCTCGGGGTGGAAGGCGTCCACCAGCGAGCGCCCGAGCCACCGCTCCACCAGCATGCCCGTGAGGCGCTCCCAGGGCCGCCCCAGCAGGACGAGGTTGCCGCGCGCGTCGAGCTGGAACACCACCTCGCGCATCAGCTCGTCGAGGAGCCGCGCGCGCTGCGCATCCACCGGTGTGCTGGGCGGACGCATCAGGAGGTGCGAGGGCGCGTGCGGCTCGCGCCCGTTGGGAGACGGCTCCTCGGGAACCGTGTCCTGGGCATCAGCGTGCCCCGCTGCCCGCTGCTCGTCCGCCAAGTCCGGCCTCCTGCGCCCACGGAGAAGGGCCGGAGTCCTGACAGCGCACGCGGCTGCCGGGAGCAGTTCCAGACCCTGATTCCCCTCCCAGTGGCGACGTCATCCCGAAGCATACGGCCACCGAATGTCTGGAAGTCAATGGAAGGGCCAACGAGTTCACGCTCCGTCGTCGGGCTCCCACCCACCCGGAGCGCCCGAGCGAGGGCGCAGTCGGCGGTCCCCGATGACGCGGGCAGGCACGCCGGCGACAATCGACCAGGCAGGCACGTCCCGCGTGACGACAGAGCCCATGGCCACCACGGCATGGTCCCCCACGGTAACACCATCCGTGATTCCGGCGTTGGCCCCCACCCAGACGTCCGCGCCGATGACGAGCCCCCGCGAGGTGACGGGCTGCTCCCTCACGGGGCGGTCCGGCGCCAGCCCATGGTCGAAGGCGTAGAGGGTGGCGCCGGTGGCGATACGGGTGCCCTCGCCGATGCGGATGCCCGCCGACCCACCGTCCAGGCTGACCCGGGCGTTGAGGCTGACCCGGGGTCCCAGCACCACCGGTCCATGGACGAAGACTTCCGCGGCGATACTGCACCCGGGTCCAATGGACACCGTGCGTCCGGGCTCCGCGAAGATTCGCGCCTCCGGGGCGATGAAGCACCCCTCCGCGATTTCCACCGTCTCCAGCTCGCGCAACCACTGCTGCACCTCGCGCTGCCAGGCCTCCGCCCACTCGCGGTGGCGGGGCTTGAGCACGAAGTAGAGCCACGGCATCCAGGAGAGCCGGAGCTTGTGCTGCTCGCGGCGGCGCGCGTCCAGGTCCACGCTCCCTGACTACCACGCGCAAGCCAGGAGCCCACGCCGGAACGGCCTCCGGGCGCGCGCGGCTCCGGCGCTTCAAGGCCAGAGAGACAACCCCTGGACAGAACAGCGGGCCGGACACGCGGCGCTCATGCAAGTCACCTGCATGAGCAACTGGTGACATACTGTGAGCGCCTCACCATCCAACTGGAGTGCACAAATGCTGACTCGAATCCGGAGTGCGGGAATCGCCCTGATGTTGCTGTCCGGCCTCGCGGGCTGTGGCGGTGTCGAGCAGCCGGAGACGGAGGACAACCTCTCGCAGACGGAGCAGGCCTACATCATCTCCTGCAGCGCGGAGGACCCGTCGCCCTGTGTCAGGTCCTCCCCGTTCGTCTGTGACTACGACCTGGGCATGTGCGTCCCCGTCTGCGCCGACGGCAGGGTGTGTCCGTCACACCGGTACTGCTGTAACTGAGAGTCGACTGGGAGTCTTGACGACCTGACTCAGCGGTCCGCTGCCCCTTCCACGGTGAAGTGGCAGCGCTCCCGCTCGGCGGCGATGACCTCCACGTCCGCGGCGGCGGGCTCCAGGCGCGACACCATGTCGTCCGGCTCCCAGGAGTACGGCTCCCCGTTGAGGAGGACGCGGCCGTCCACCACCGCGCGCGTCATCTCCAGCATCGGGTGGGAGGACAAGTCCCGCACCATCGCCTCGAAGCGCCCCTGCCGCACCGGGTCCGCGAAGCGGAAGCGCGAGCGGGCCAGCGCCGCCAGGTGGAACCACATGGGACGGAAGGCCACGCCCGCGAGGTTCAGCCGCTTCGCCATCAGTTGCAGCATCTCCGTGGCCTCGCGCGACAGCCCCAGCCCCGGCACGTCCTGCCCCGGCAGCTGTGGCCGCCGCTCGCTGAAGCGCGCGCGCGGGTGGCGCAGGCTCAGCCAGTTGACGAAGAGGAAGGGCTCGCCCGCCACGGGCCGCCGCTCCAGCACGACGTCCACCAGCAGGTGCTCCTGTCCGCCCGTGCGGCCCAGCACCTTGAGGCGGTCCCCCGCCCCGGTGGAGCCCACCTCCACCCGCAGCCGGCTGTAGCCCAGCCGCTCCACGTGCGAGAGCAGGCCGTAGCGGAACAGCGTGTACTCCAGCGACTGCGCCGTGTAGTAGCCCAGCAGCCGCGGCTGCAGCGTGCCGCCCAGCCCCAGCGAGCCCTCCAGGTCCTCCAGCGTCAGCGGCTCCTCCACCTGCGTGCCCTCCTGCGACAGCAGCCGGGAGATGCGCTGGTAGCGCGCGCTCAGCGGATCATACCGCGCGGTGATGCGGCGCGAGCCCTTCCCCGCCAGCACCAGCACCGTGCCCGCGAACACCTTCCACGACTCGGCGTGGTAGCCGCCGCCCGGCAGCCACACGCTGGGCACGCCGCGCAGCGCGCTCGCCAGCGCCCTGTCCCTGCGCCGCGCGCCGTCCAGCGTCAGCCCCACCCGGCCGAAGCGGTCTCCCGCCAGCACGTCCCCGCCGGCAATCACGAAGGCCATGTCCGGGCGGGGCATGCGCGACAGCAGCCCCTCCAGCAGCGACAGGTAGTCGTTGTCGGTGCAGCGCTCCGGCACCCGTGTCTCGTCCACCTCCAGCGGGAGCGCGCCCCAGTCGCTGCCGGACAGCGAGCCAATCCACGCCCGCTCCTGTCCCGCCAGACACTCCGCCGTGCCGTCCGGAGGGTGCGCGTCCAAATCCAGCACCACCGTCTGCCCGTCGAAGCCCTCCGCGTGCAGGGCCGCCAGCGCCACCGCCAGGTCATTCACGGCGCAGAAGCCGCCGCCCCGCCCCGGCGCCGCGTGGTGGAAGCCGCCCGCCATGTTCACCACCGGGCCCCGGCGCGCCCGCGCCAGCCGCGCCGCCCCCAGCGTGCCGCCGCACACCAGCCGCACGTTGGACAGCAGCGTGTCCACGGGCACCTCGGACGGGTCCGTGGCGAAGATGCGCGCCAGCGTCTCCGGCTGGCCGAGCGACTCCAGGTACGCCCCGTCGTGCACGCGGGCCAGCTCCGCGTAGCTCACCGGCAGCGGGCGGTGCACGTCCTGCGGGCGCACCACGCCCTTCTCCAGGAGGTACCAGGTGGTGAAGTCCACCCCGCGCGGTTCGATGCCCACCGTGGACTCGATGCCGCTGAGCGGCAGCCGGTAGGACTCGTCGTAGAAGATGGGCACGCCCGTACTGCTTCCCGGCCCCCAGCGCCCCAGCCAGTCCCAGACGCTCATGCGCGGCACCTCGGGCGGAGACGGATGGTGGCGGAGGGGGACGGTGGCGGGCAGGGGGCGGGCACGGAGGCGGCAAGCTTCGCGCAGGCCACGGCGTCACGGGGCCTTTTTCGCGCACGCCCGGAGGACGGGCCGGCGACTCACCCGGCGTGAAGAGTCCGCCTCCGCCCGGCGGGACTGCCGTGCCCGGCGTCCTGCACACCCGGGATGAACCTCAGCAGCCACAACCACGGCGGCCTGGACGTGCGCGATGCGCCGGCTGTGCGGCCGGACCTGGTGGTGTCGGTGACGACGGTGGGCTCGCCGGACGAGGGGGCGGACCTGGCGGACTACCTGCGCCGCAACGTGGCGCCAGGCGGCTTCACGGAGGGCGTGCTGGCCGACTTCGCCAACAGCCTGGGCACGGTGCCAGGCCTGCTGTCCGGTGACAGCCACCCGCAGGACGCGCTGAAGGGGCTGGACGCGCTCACCCGCAACGGCGTGCAGCCAGGGCGTGGCCACCGGGACGACGTGAACCAGATGCTCGGCAGCACCAACCTCTTCGAGAGCAACCCGAGGCCCGTGTTCCGCTCGCACGCCAACCGGATGAAGAACGCGGGACTTTGAGGCGACGACAGACCGAGCGTCCGCCGCCGGGGCGGACCTGGGCGCTCCCGGACCGCCCTCTGGGAGGTGGCCCGGACGCGTCTGGGAGCGTGCTGTTCGGAAATGTCGGGGGTTTTGTGGGGCGCAAATGTCCCGACATTTCCGAACAGCACGCCCTCGCCCCGCCACCCGACGGGCTCCGCGGTGACGGCGTGGTCGGCCCGGCCATCGCGGGGCTGCCAGACTTCGGGCCTGGCTGCCGGTATCCGCGAGCGCCTGATGAAATGAATCACATCGCCGTGCCGGGTCACCCCGCGGCCCCTGGAGGCACCGCCGTGAAGCCCCGTCCTTTCGCCGGCGCGCTCGCGCTGGGAGCCGCCATTGGGGCCGGTGTGCGCGGGTGGCTTGTTTCCCAGGCGAGGGGCCGGAAGAGACTGGCACCCCCGCTGGCACCACGAGCGCGGGGCGAGAGGTGGCGGCGAGCTCCGCGTCCGGCGTGAGGACAGCGCTGGCCGCGGCGGGCGGCGCGGGGCAGCACGCGCCGGGGAGACCCTGCCGCCCACGTCCCTTCAGGACACGGAGGAGGACGGCGCACTACGGGTGGACGCGGCGGGGCACCTCGTGCCGTCCGCCGAAGTGCGCCTGCTTTTCGACGACCGCCTTGCCGACACCGGAGAGCCGCCGCCCGAGGACATCCGGGCCGCATCATCGCAGCGCTCCGCGCGAAACTGCCTCCGGGCGCGGCGGGAGCGGCGGTGCGGCTGCTCGATGACTCCCTGGGCCATGAGGCGACGCGCACGTTGCAGGTGCCTCCGGACAGCGCGCCGGAGGACCTGGTCGGCAAGATGAAGGCCCTGCGCCGCCCGCGACGCTCACGCTCACTCCACGGGCTTGCGGGCCTCCGCGCGCAGCTCCGGGCTGCGGCGATGGAGCGCGCGCGCCACGAGCGCGGTGAGCAGCGCCCAGGCCAGCCCCGCCACCCAGCCCGCCAGCACGTCCGTGGGGTAGTGCACGCCCAGGTACACGCGCGTCAGCCCCACCATGAAGGGCAGCAGCAGCGACACGACCAGGATGTACGCCTTGAGCCGCCGACGCTCCGCGAGCTGCGCCATGAGCCCGCCGAGCGTGAGGTACACGGTGGCCGACAGCATGGCGTGTCCGCTGGGGAAGCTGTGGGTCATCACCTCCGTCAGGTGCGGCACCACGGAGGGACGCGGCCGGGAGAAGAGCTGCTTGAGCAGCGAGTTCAGCAGGATGCCGCCCCCCGTCGCGGCCAGCACCAGCAGCAGCGTCCGATAGCGTCGCGCCAGCAGGAGGAAGCCGCACACCGTCAGCGTGACGAGGAACAGCACCGTCACGCCGCCCAGCGCCGTCACCTCCTCCGCCGACACCGCCAGCCACCAGGGCCCCCGCGCCACCGAGGGGTCCTTCGGGTCTCTCAGCATGCGCAGCACGCGCTCGTCGAAGTCCTGCGTCTCGCCCTCGGACACCTCGTCCGACAGGGCGACGAAGCCCAGGAAGCACGCCCCCAGCAACAACAGCATCCCCAGGAGCCGCGTCACCGCGACGTCCAGCCTCGACATCCGCTCCCAGAGCCTCCGCCACATGTTCGTGACACTAAGCACCCGGGGCCGGAGCGGAGCCCCGGAGTGCTCGGAGTGTCGGCTGTTGTCCACGGCTGCTCAGTCGGTGAGCACCCCCAGCTCCTCCGCGCCGGCCGACTTCGCCCCATCCAGGGCCGTCACCAGTCGGCTGTAGCCCGCGCGCGCATCCATCTTGAAGAACACGTGCCGCTGGCCCCGGGGGCGCGCGTCCAGCACCGCCTTGAGGCGCGCCACGTAGTCGGCGTCGTCCACGGGCTCATCGTTCAGCGTGAGCCCTCCCTCGGGCGTGAGACCCACCACCCAGGTCTTCTCCCCGGGCGAGGGCGGCGGCGCCGGGGCATCGGACACCTCCGGGAGCTGCACGGCGAGGTCCGCGTTCATCAGCGGCGTGACGACCATGAAGATGATGAGCAGCACCAGCACCACGTCCACCAGCGGGGTGACGTTGATGTCCGACTGCACGGCGGACTGGGGCTTCACGAAGCTCTTTTTCGGGGTACGCATGGCGGGCCTCCTCACGACTTGTCGGGCGTCTCCACGCCGAAGGACACCCGCTCCGCCCCAGCGGAGCGCGCGAGCTTGAGGACCCGCTGCACGTCGCCGCACGAGAGGGAATGGTCCGCCTTGAGCAGGATGCGCCGCCCCGGCGTCTGCCGCAGCTCGGCCTGGAGCCGGGTCTGGAAGGTCGCGTCGTCCGGGTACGCCTGGGCCTCCACGAACAGCTTGCGGTCCGGCATCACGGAGAGGACCAGCGGGTCATCCTTGCCGTCCTTCTCCACCTGGACGGCCCGGGGCAGCTCAACGGACTGCCCCCGCTGCATCATCGGCGTGACGACCATGAAGATGATGAGGAGGACCAGCACCACATCGACGAGCGGGGTGACGTTGATGTCGCTCTTGATTCCACCCCGACCACCACCGGCGGACATTCCCATTTACGCGGCTGCTCCTTGCAGGAAGGGACAGCCTCAGGGGAACACGGACGCGACGGCGCGTTGGCGGACGTCCCGCCAGCATTCAGTCACGGTTGCGTCATGGGGTCGGCGCCGGCTCCGGAAGCGGTTCCGGAGCCGGACGGGACGCACTCAGGCGACGCGGATGCGGTCGCTGCCCGCCCCGCCGAAGGCCGCGCCCGCCACGCACAGGACGTGGAGGATGATGCCCGGCACGACGAGGAGGAAGTAGCCGACCCCCACCATGCAGAACCACAGCACGGCCCGGATGAGCTGCCCCTTGTAGAGCTGGCCCAGGCCCGGAATCAGCACGGACAGCACCCCGGCGATGAGGGGGTTGAAGCGGCGTTCACGAATCAGGTCGGGCATGCGGTCTCCAGTCCTTGTCCTCCATATAAAGGAGGGAGGCGGGGGGACGAAAATCGAGTCTGCGGCAGGACGCTCGCCCCACGAGCGGCGTTGTGTCCCCGCCCTCCCCTGCTATCACACGGTTACAGGAGGGACTCACATGGCCATCGCCACCATTGACCCGACGACGGGCAAGACGCTGCGCACCTTCGCCACGCACACCGCCGAGGAGCTGGAGGCGAAGCTCCAGCTCGCGGCGGACACGTTCCGCACCTACCGCCACACCTCCTTCGCCGAGCGCGCCACCTGGATGCGGCGCGCCGCGGAGTTGCTGGAGGCGGAGGCCCCCCGCTACGGCCGCATCATGACGGAGGAGATGGGCAAGCCGCTGGAGGCCGCCAAGGCCGAGGCCCGCAAGTGCGCCACCGCCTGCCGCTACTACGTCTCCAAGGCGGAGGGGCTCCTGAGGGACCAGCCGATTGAAGTCGGCGGGGACAGGGCCTTCGTGCGCTACCAGCCGCTGGGCCCCGTGCTGGCCATCATGCCGTGGAACTTCCCTTTCTGGCAGGTGGTGCGCTTCGCCGCCCCGGCGCTGATGGCGGGCAACGTAGGGCTGCTCAAGCACGCGCACAACGTGCCCCAGTGCGCGCTGGCGCTGGAGGAGCTGTTCGTCCAGGCGGGCTTCCCGCGCGGCGCGTTCCAGGCGCTGATGATTGAGACCTCGGACGTGAATCGCGTCATCGAGGACCCGAGGGTGAAGGCGGTGACGCTGACCGGCAGCGAGGGCGCGGGCCGGGCGGTGGGCGCCGCGGCGGGCAAGGCCATCAAGAAGGTGGTGCTGGAGCTGGGCGGGAGCGACCCGTTCATCGTCATGCCGAGCGCGGACCTGGACAAGGCGGTGGAGACGGCGGTGACGGCGCGGCTCATCAACAACGGCCAGTCCTGCATCGCCGCCAAGCGCTTCATCGTCGCGGACAGCATCGCCGCGGACTTCGAGCGCCGCTTCGTGGAACGCATGAAGCGCGTCACCGTGGGCGACCCCATGGACCCGAAGACGGACCTGGGGCCGCTGGCCACCGAGGGCATCCTCAAGGGCCTGGCCGCGCAGGTGGACGAGAGCGTCAAGGCCGGCACGCGCCTGCTGCTGGGCGGCAAGCCGCTGGAGCGCCCGGGGAACTTCTACCCCGCCACCGTGCTGGCGGACCCGCCGCCCCAGGCGCCCGCCTTCCATGACGAGCTGTTCGGCCCGGTGGCCACGCTGCTGCGCGCGCGCGACGTGGACCATGCGGTGGAGCTGGCCAACGCGACGCCCTTCGGCCTGGGCGCCAGCGTGTGGACGAAGGACGAGGCGGAGCAGCGGAAGTTCATCGACGGCATCGACTCCGGCATGGTGTTCGTCAACGAGATGGTGGCGTCGGACCCGAGGCTGCCCTTCGGCGGCGTGAAGCACTCGGGCCACGGGCGCGAGCTGGCCGACGTGGGCATCCGCGAGTTCGTGAACATGAAGACGGTGCGCATCGCGACCGGCACGGGCCCGCAGCAGCCGCCTCCGCCCCGGAACTCCGTCAGCGAGTAGCTCGGGGACGGGGGCTCTCAGCTCGGAGCCCGCGGGCTCCGGGCCGTCCTACCGCGTCCGCACCCTGCCGTCGGGCGGGCGGTGGACCTCTTCCAGCGCCTGCGTCACCGCGTCCACCTCCGCGCCGAGCTGCTCCATGCTGTGCCGCAGGCCCGCGCCGGCCACGTCCTCGTCGGAGGTGTCCGCCGAGCGCACCCGCAGCACCTGCGCATAGAGGCCCTCCAGCGTGTAGTAGAGGCGCGTGTGCTCGGCCTCCAGCCGGTTGGCCGCGGTGGCCAGCTCCGCGCGCTGGCGCCGCTGCTCGTCCAGCGCGGCCAGGGCGCCGGCGAGCCGCTCGCGCACGACGGCGTCCTCCTCGGTCGACACGCGGGTGAAGAGCGCCTCGCGCTCGGACTCCAGCCGGCGGGCCTCCTCCGGCGTCGACAGCGCTCGAAGCTCGCGCTCCCTGTGCGCCAGCTCGTGACACCCCTTGCGCAGCGCCTCCACCGTGCGCTCCGGCGCGTGCACCACCTCGCGCAACACGGCCGGGCCTCCGCGCAGCTCGGCGAGCAGCTTGCCGCACAGTGCGTCCACCTTCGCCACCCGGGGGTCCACCGTCGCTTCCGTGGAGGGCTCCGCGACGTCAGGCCCGGGCGCCTGCGTCCGCCGGGCCTCCGCCTCGCGCGAGGACGTCCGTGAGTCCCCTGCCTCTCGCGCATGGCCCCCCGTCCCCAGCGCCTCCGCGTCTCGCAGCGCGTCACGCCGGGGCCGCTCCAGGTGCCTCGCAGCCAGGAGGAAGAAGACCAGCGCCACGAAGACGAGCCACCACAGCCGCCGGGGCTGCGCCATGGCCATCAGCACGCACGTGACGGCCAGCGTCGCGTACATGCCGCCCCGCGCGGGGCTGCGAGCCCGGTCCCGCTGCGCCTCCCGCTCGGCCCGCCGCGCCGCGCGCTGGGCCTCCTTGCGCCACTTCTTCTCCCACTTGCGGCGCACCTTCCGGGGCGGCAGGCGCCCGGTGCGGCGCACCCACTCTTCCACCCAGGCGTCCTCCCGCGCACGGCCCTCGGCCAGCGCTGCCTCCAGCCGGCCCAGGCGCTCGTCCTGGGCACGCGAGGAAGGGACGGAAGGTGGCTGGCGCGGTCCACGGGTCACGCACTGACGATAACGACTTCCCGGGGTGTTGAGGGGGGCGGAGGGCTCTCTCCATCGCCTGGCCCACGGACGGGCCCCTCCCTTAGCCGGCTCGGACTTAAAAATCGGAAATGCTCAATCGTTTGCATTCCCCCCTGAAAAGCCCGAAGAGAATGGGGCGGGCCGGGGGGACGTAAGGGGATTGCGTGTGGTGAGCATGGAGGAGAAGGGGGATACCCGCGGGTTGGGCCCCGACGTCATCCGCGTGCTGCGCGGAGAGCAGAGCCGGGCCGCCTTTGCCCGCCTGCTGGGCGTCACCCCTCTCACCGTCTACCGCTGGGAGCTGCCGGAAGAGGCCCCGCAGGCACGCCGCCCGCGCGGCCGGGTGGCCCAGGCGCTCCGCCGGCTCCTCGAGGGTGGTGCCTCCCCCACGTCTCCCCCCTCCCTCCAGCGCCAGGAGCTCCGGCCCGAGGAGTCCGCCCAGTTGGCGCCCATCCTCGCCCGCCTGAAGCGCGCGGAGTGGCGGGCGGCGGAGGAGGAGCTGCTGGCCCTGCTCGCCTCGGGCGTGCTGCGGACACCGGCCGCCCGCGCCCAGGCCGCGGTCGGCATGGCCCACGTCCACCGCTGGGGACGCGGAGACTCCCGGAGCGCCTTCGCCTCTTTGCTGCCCCACCTGGACGAGGCCGCCTCGGGCGTGCTGCCGGAGACGCTGGAGCTCCAGATTCACGCCCTGGCGGCCAACCTCTACGCGTCACCGGACGGCAAGCTGTTCGACATGGGCAAGGCCGACGCGCATGTGGCGCGCGCGGAGGCGCTGCTGGCCTCGCACGACAACCCCGAGATGCGCTGCTACCTGCGCATCGCGGAGCTGGCCGGCGCCTTCTACCTGGGCGAGGCGGAGCGGGTGGCGCGCTGTGCCGGCCGGCTGGCGGCGGTGCTGCCGGAGGTGACGGACCCGGTGCTGCGCCTGGTGGCGGAAGAGGCGTGCGCGCACGAGGCCACCATCCGCGGCGAGTCCGCGCAGGCCACGCGCCGCTTCCGCGAGGTGGTCGAGGGCTCGGCCCGGCTGGGCTATGCCTTCCTGGAGGCCCGCGGCCTCGCCTTCCTCGCGCAGCGCCGCCTGGAGGAAGCCTGTGAGCCGGAGGAGGCGCTCCGGCTCGTGCGCCGCGCGCGCGAGGCCGCGTATAGCGGGCGCATGGCGCGCAGCTTCGCCTTCATCTTCGCCGCGCGCGCGGAGGCCGAGGCCCTGCTGCGCCTGACGCGCTTCGCGGAAGCCGAGGCCGTGCTGGACGAGGCGGACGCGGTGGTGGTGGAGCTGAGCTGGACGCCCATCCACCTGGTGGTGCCGCGCGTGCTGCTGGGGCTCGTCACCCGGCGCCACGCGGAGCTGCGCCGGTACGCCGGGCGGCTGGCCGCCTATGACGGCCCCATCCAGCGCGAGCTCACCGGCGCCTACGCCCTCTTCGCGGAAGCCATGGCGGACTTCGCCGAGGGCCACGTCGCGCGCGCCGCCGAGCACTTCGCCGCCGCGAGCGCGCGGGTGATGGAGCTGGGCGGCTGGCCCTTCCTGCGCCGCGAGTGCCTCGTCTACGAGACGGGCGCGCGCGCCTTCGCGGGCCAGCTCACCGAGGGACGGGTGATGCTGCGGCGCTCGCGCGTCTTCCTGGAGCGCATGCCGTCCGCCGTGCACTCCGCGGTGCTGAACCGCTTCGAGGGCATGCTCCTGGCGATGGAGGGCCGCCCGCGCGAGGCCCGCGAGCAGATGGAGGCGTCGCTGGGCACCTTCCGCCTCGCGGGCGACGTGTGCATGGCCCTCTTCACGCGCCACCTGCTGGCCCTGGTGGCGGGACTGGAGGGAGACCCCGCCGCCGAGGAGCTGCTCGCCGCCAGCGAGGCGGAGATGCGCCGCGCGGGCATGGCCATTCCCCAGGACTTCACCCGTGCCCTGCCGCGCCCGCTCCCGGCGCCCACCGTGCCCGCTCGCCCGTCAAAGCTGGGCGCGGAGGCGCTGGTGGTGCCCTTCGAGCGACTGTCCGTGCGCGGCATGGGCGCGCCCCTCATCCAGCGCGAGCTGCTGGGCGTACTGGAAGGCCTCTTCCCCGGCTGCGCGCCCCGGCTGGAGGAGCTGGACTCCCAGGGCCGGGCCACGCTGCTCGCCGGCCCCGCCTCGGTGCCCGCCACGGACGAGGTGGAGTTCGGAGACGGGTGTGGACGGCGGCTGCGCCTGGGCGTGACGGGCCCGCTGCCGGCGGACGGCCGCGCGCTGCTCACCGCGCTGTCCCGCCTGGGAGGCTTCGCGCTGGAGGTCGCCATGCTGCGCGGCTTCGCGGAGGTGGAGCCCCCCACCGCCCTGGGCGACACGGAGTCCGTGCGAGACATGGAGCTGCCGGGCTTCATCGCCGCGTCGCCCTCCATGAAGCGGCTGCGCGCGGAGCTGGCGCGCCTGTCCGCCAGCCGCGCCACCGTCATCGTCACCGGTGAGTCCGGCTCCGGCAAGGAGCTGGTGGCCCGGGCCATCCACACGCTGTCCACGCGCGCGCAGCGCCCCTACGTGGCCTTCAACTGCGCCGCCGTACCGAGGGAGCTCTTCGAGGGCCAGCTCTTCGGCCACCGGCGCGGCGCCTACACCGGCGCGACGACGGACCACCCCGGCGTCATCCGCGCGGCGCACGGCGGCACCCTCTTCCTCGACGAGATTGGCGAGCTTCCCCTGGAGGTGCAGCCCAAGTTGCTGCGCTTCCTGGAGAATGGCGAGGTGTTCCCGCTGGGGGAAATCCGCCCGGTGGAGGTGGACGTGCGGGTGGTGGCGGCCACGCACAGAGACCTCGGCCAGCTGGTGCGCGAGGGCCGCTTCCGCGAGGACCTCTACTACCGGCTTCAAGTCGTACCGGTGCGGGTGCCCCCGCTGCGCGAGCGGCGCGAGGACGTGGTGGCGCTGGCGCGGCACTTCGTACGGCAGCTCACGCCGGAGGGAGAGGAGCCGCCACAGCTCGGCCCGGACGCGCTGGCGGCGCTCGTGGCACACCCGTGGCCCGGCAACGTGCGCGAGCTGCGCAACGTGATTGAGCGCTCCATGGCGTACGGTCAGCTGCCCGCCGTGCTGGGAGCCGAGCAGATGCGCATCGCGGGCTGAGGCGAGGAGAAGCAGTCCCCAACCCGCGATGCGCTCCGCCCTGTTTCCCCACACCCCTGTGGGAACTCGGTAGAGGTCGCACTCCGGGCCGAGGAGGGGGGAAACCCCGACCCGGAGCGCCTTGCTGCCAGTGCCTCTGAAAGAACACACCCGCGGGACGGAGAGGGGGGAACTCCGGCCCGGGGTGCCGGGGCCGCCGAAGCGGCCTCCATGGGATGTCGTGTGCGGGCGGCCTTTCGTGAAGCACCGTCGTGCACTGACCTGAGGCAAAGCACTCCGCGTGCCAGCCCTGGAGGGCCCTGGCGCGCAAACGGAAATCATCCTTCGAGGTAGGTGCAGGGAGCAGGCATATCCAACCGGCCGGGTGGGATATCCGAGAGACGCTTTCTGGATATGTCGGACGGTGGAGAAAGCCAGGAGCCGAGCAGCCTCGCTGATGGCCGGGGTGAAACTGGATGAGGGGGCCCGGGCAGCAGTCGGGGGCGAAGTGGGTTATGGGGAGCGCGATGACCCACGCTGCCTCGTCCCGTCGGTTCCAGGTCTTCAGCCTGGGCGTGCTCGCCTACACGTTGGGCGTGATTCTGTGGGGTGCCTTCGTCCGGGCCACCGGCTCGGGCGCGGGGTGTGGAGACCACTGGCCGGTGTGCAACGGCGAGGTGGTGCCGCGCGCGCCCACGGTGGCGACACTCATCGAGTACACGCACCGGCTGACGAGCGGGCTGGCGATGGTGCTCGCGCTGGCGCTGTGCGTGTGGGCGGTGCGTACACACGTGAAGGGGCACCCGGCGCGGCGCGCGGCGGTGTGGGCGCTGGTCTTCATGGTGACGGAGGCGCTGGTGGGCGCGGGCATCGTCCTCCTGAAGTACGTGGCGGACAACGCGTCGGTGGGCCGGGCGGTGTGGATGGGCGTGCACCTGGTGAACACGTTCCTCCTGGTGGGCGCGCAGTCGCTGGTGGTGTGGTTCTCGCGCGGGCGCGCGTCGCTGACGCTGCGGGGGCAGGGGCTGGTGGGCGTGCTGCTGGGCACGAGCGTGGCGGGGCTGCTGCTGCTGGGCGTGAGCGGCGCGGTGGCGGCGCTGGGTGACACGCTGTTCCCGTCGCAGAGCCTGGCGCACGGGCTGGAGCAGGACCTGTCCGAGACGGCGCACGCGTTCATCCGGCTGCGGGTGCTGCACCCGGTGCTGGCGGTGGGGATTGGCGCGCTGGTGGTGCTGGTGTCGCGGTGGGTGGCGCGGCTGCGGCCCTCGGCGGAGGCGCGGCGGGCGTCGACGGCCCTTATCATTATATATGCGGCACAGCTGTGCGCCGGCCTCGTCAACCTGGTGCTGCTGGCGCCGGTGTGGATGCAGCTGGTGCACCTGCTGCTGGCGGACTTCGTGTGGATGGCGCTGGTGCAGCTGTGCGCGGCGGGGCTCTCCTCGGATGCGCCGAAGGCCGTGGCCGAGGCTCAGGTTGCTCCGGGCGTCGAGCCGGCGTGACGCGCGGCCCGCCGGTGGAGAGCAGCTCCCCGGACCCGTCCGCGTCCCAGGCGCGCGTCACCTGAAGCCCCGCCGATGAGGCTCAGCGCGACTCCGACTCCGCGCGCAGGCGGAGCCCCTTGGGCACCACGGCGCGCTCCACCGCTTCGAAGAGACCGCTGGCGAGCAGCGCCAGCGCGGCGGCGGGTACGGCGCCCTCCAGGATGAGCCCCACGTCGTCCAACCGGATGCCGGTGAGGATGGGCTGGCCGTAGCCGCCTGCTCCCACCAGCGCGCCCAGCGTGGCGGTGCCCACGTTGATGACGGCGGCCGTCTGGATGCCGGCGAGGATGGACGGCGCGGCCATGGGCAGGTCGATGCGCCACAGCCTCGCGCGGGACGGCAGGCCGAGCGCCTCGGCGGACTCGCGAAGCTCCAGGGGAATGCCCGCGAGCCCCGCCGCCGTGTTCCGGACGATGGGCAGCAGGCTGTAGAGGAACAGCGCGGCGATGGCCGGCCGCGAGCCGATGCCCAGCAGCGGAATCATCACCACCAGCAGCGCCAGCGAGGGCACCGTCTGGATGATGCCGGCCAGCCCCAGCACGCCCTGCCCCAGTCGCGGCCGGCGCGCGGCCAGCACGCCCAGCGGCACGGCGAGGGCGATGGCCGCCAGCAGCGACACCACGACGAGGAACAGGTGCTCACGCGTGCGGCGCCAGACGCGCGCGGACAGGCTCTCGCCGCGCACCTCGGCGGTGATGCCGAGCGCGCTCGCGAGGAAGTCGGCGGCCACGCGCGCCTCGGGCACCCGCTCCAGGCGCGCACGGGCGTTGAGCTTCACCATCTCCGCCTCCGACAGGCGCCCCTCCAGCCGGAGCGCCGCCGCCAGTGCATCCGGCGCGCGCGACTCCAGGTCCGCGCGGTAGAGCAGCACGGCGTCGTACGCGGGGAAGTGGCGCAGGTCGTCCTCCAGCACGCGCAGCCCGTACGCGGCAATCTCCGCGTCGGTGGAGTACAGGTCCGTCACCTGGAGCGCGCCGCTCTCGAGTCCACGGTAGGCCAGGTCGTGGTCCAGCCCGCGTAGGTCTTTCTGGGGCAACCGGTAGCGGTCTCTCAGGGCGGGCCAGCCGTCGGCGCGGTCCATGAACTCATTGCTGAAGCCGAAGCGCAGCTCGGGGTGCGCGAGCAGGTCGGAGATGCGGCGGATTCCCAGGCGCTCGGCCTCGGCCTCCTTCATGCCCAGCGCATAGGTGTTGTTGAAACCCAGCGGCGCGCTCATGCGCAGGCCCTCGGCCGCGAGCGCCTCTCGCAGGGACGCGTCGTCCGGCAGGTTGCGCCCGGACAGCAGCTCCTGCCGCAGCGTTCCGGTGTACTCGGGATACAGGTCCAGCTCGCCCCGGCGGAGTGCCTCCCAGAGCACGGTGGTGCCGCCCAGCTCGCGCCGGTGCTCCGCGCGCGCGCCCGTGCTCCGCGCGAGCTGCGTCACCAGGTCCCCGAGGATGACGGACTCGGTGAACTTCTTGGAGCCCACGCGCACGGTGGGCACGCCGTCACCGGAGGAAGGAGCGCCACCGCCACACGCGGCGAGCAGCAACGAGAGCAGCAGGCTCGAAACGCACGAAGCCCTCACGCCGCCGCGCCTCCGCCGGGGAGGGGCCGCTGGGCCTGGATGAAGCGGGTGACGAACGGGTCCGCGGGGCGCGCTTCGAGGTCCGCGAGGCCGCCCTGCTGCACCACGCGCCCGTCGCGCATGAGGAGGATGTCGTCTCCGAGGAACCCCGCCTCCGCCAGGTCATGCGTCACCAGCACCACCGTCTTTCGCAGGCGCGCGAAGATGGCGCGCAGGTCGGCTTGCAGCTCATGGCGCACCAGTGGGTCCAGCGCGCCCAGCGGCTCGTCCAGCAACAGCACGTCCGGGTCGAGCATGAGCGCGCGCATCAGCGCCACCCGCTGCCGCTGGCCTCCCGAGAGCTGCGCGGGATAGCGCGCCAGGGCCTCCGCCGGGAAGCGCGTCAGCTCCACCAGCGCGTCCAGCCGCTCGCGGGTGCGCGTCCCCGCCCAGCGCAGGTGTCGGGCCATGAGGGTGACGTTCTCCTCGCCGGTGAGGTGCGGGAACAGGCCACCGCCCTGGAGCGCGTAGCCCACGCGGTGGCGCACGGCGAGCAGCGCGTCTCCGCCACCGGGCAGCGGCTGGCCGTCGAACAGCACGCGGCCGGTGTCCGGATGCAGCAGCCCGTTGAGCAGCCGCACCAGCGTGGACTTGCCACAGCCACTGGGGCCGAGCAGCACCGTGGTGCGCCCCGTGGGCAGGCGCAGGCTCAGCGGGTGCAGTGCCTGTGTGGAGCCGTAGCGCTTGGAGACATCTTGCAGCTCGTACACGAGGCACCGTCCTCCAGCGAAGTCAGGGCAGCGAGAAGGCGCCGTTACAGGCGGCGGGGAAGGGAGTCTCGGAAGCCAGGAAGCTGCACGAGGCGAAGAGGGCGCGGTCCTTCCACTCCGTCGCGGCGGCCCATACCACCAGCGGGCCCCGTGCGGTGGGCGCGGTGAAGCGGGAGCAGCGTGCGGGCCGCGTCTCCAGGAGGCAGGGCACCTCCTCCACCGGGCCGGCCCCTGGCAGCGCGTCCGCCAATTCCGCTACACCCTGGTCGCTCCAGCGCATCGTCACGTCCGTCCGCGAGGGCTGGTAGACGCTCCACGCGAAGGTGGCGTCACCGCAGCGGATGCGCCCCAGGCGGGTGGTGGACGCGGAGAGCTGGCAGTCCCCGGGCACGGCCAGCGCACGCCACGGCAGGCGAGGAGGGAGCACCAGCGCGTCCGGGCCCAGCGCGTCACCCTCGGGGTTGCCGCGAGCCGCGAGGTACTCGAGCAACTCCAGACAGCGCGCCAGCAGGGGCCGCGCATTGCCTCGCGCGATGCAGCCGACACCTCTCAGCCGGCCGGGCCCCGCGTTGACGGCGGAGTAGTAGCCCCCGGCGCGACAGTCACCCTCGGCGCCACCGTCCGCGCGCGCACACGCGGCGAAGCGACTGGAGCGCCACGAGCTTCCCGCGAGCGGCAGCTCTCCCTCCACCTCCACCAGCTCCATTCCCAGGCGCGCGGCGACACGCTCCTGCGAGCGGATGAGCACCTGGGCGAAGCTCTCGGTCTTCTCCTCGGCAATCCACACCGTCAGGTCGCCGCAGCGCCAGGTGCGCGAGTCCGCGCTGTCGGGCACGGCCATGCAGCCCTCGAAGAGGGCCCGGGCCTCGGGGACGAAGGGGCCCACGGGAGTGGTGCCCTCGGGGGAGAGGGGAGGCACGCGTGGCGTGGGCGCCGTGCACGCGCACAGGACGCCCACCCAGTACACCGACACCCACCACGCAGCGGTCCGCATGGAGCCGGGATAGGCGCCACCGCGAGCCACGTCAACCCATGTGGTGGCTTGGCGACCAGCGTCGTACACAACCCTCAGGCCGCCACGGCCTCGGTGATGCTGAGCGCCGCCGGAGTGTGGACCACGCGCGTGAGGCGCAGCCCGGCCTGGGCGAACAGCTTGCCGAACTCCTCCTCCGTGCGCTCACGCCCGGGCAGCGACGCCATCATCATCACATCCAGCACCTTGCCGCCGTGAGGCGCGTTGCCCCGGGGAATCACGGTGTCCACCACCAGGACGCGCCCTTCCTTCGCCATGGCCTCGCGGCAGTTGCGGAGGATGCGGACGCAGACCTCGTCGCTCCAGTCGTGGAGGATGCGCTTGAGGACGTACGCATCCGCGCCAGCGGGCACCGACTCGAAGAAGTCTCCCTCCGCCAGCTCGCAGCGGTCCGAGAAGCCGGCCTGTGCAATGCGAGCCTCGGCGAGGACGTGGCGGTGGTCGAACAACACGCCGTGCACCTGGGGCGCGGCCTTGAGCACCTCCAGGAGGAAGCCGCCGTGCCCGCCGCCCACGTCCACCACGCGCTTCAGCGGCGTGAAGTCATAGCTCCCGGCGATGGGCCCGTTCTCCATGTCCGAGAGGCTGGACATGCCGCGGTGGAAGACGGCGCCCTGCGTGGCGTCGCTCGCGAGGAAGTCGAAGAAGGGCTTGCCGAAGATGCGGTCGAACGGGTTCTTCCCCGTGCGCACCGTCTCCACGAGCTCCCCGGTGGGCGCCCAGAAGATGCGCTGCGTGAGCATCAGCACCGCGCTGCGCAGCGAGCCGGGCACGTCCTTGCGGAGGTACTCGGCGGCCGGAGTCAGCGCGAAGCGGCCGGAGTCATCCTCCGAGAACACACCCACGCTCGCGAGCAGCCGGAGCACGCGGTACAGCGACTGGGCATCGGCGCCGACCGCCTCCGCGAGCGAGGCCGCGCTTCGAGGGCCCTGCACCAGGTGGTCGGCCACCCCCAATTCCGTCGCGGCCGACAGCGCACCGGAGAGGATGAAGCCGAAGCCCAGGTCGACAATCTGCTGCGCGGGATGGACGGTGGGGGTGGTCATGCCTCGCATTGTGGGCCGAGGCCCCCGAGCGGGGTCAATGTGAGCGCGCACCCACCGTGAACACCCTTCCCCGACGCGCCACATCCAACGTCAGATGTGGCGCGGCCGTGGAAGATGCCTACGGCACGGAGTCTGACGCCGTGCCCCTGTTGTTGAAGAGGTCCTCGGCAATCTTCTCGTACATGCTCTCCACGGCGCTCTCGGCGATGAGGGTAATCTCCCCCGGCTGCGAGGTGGAGCGCTTGGAGGCCACCGTCCCGGTGGAGCGCCGGAGCACGTTGCCCTGCGCGTCCACCAGTCGGGCCTTGTAGCGGACCTGCGCCTCGGCGGCGGCCGCGCCACCGACTTCATTCACCGCCGTGGGAGCCAGCTCCAGCTCTGCCTCGACAATCTGCAGCACGAGCTCCTTCCCGCCGTCGGTCCGGAACGCCGAGCGGAAGCCGTTCTTGAAGCCCCGGTCCAGCGTGGTCCGCCATGCCTCCACGTTGGTCGGGACGACGCCACTGCGGGCGGGGACCTGGAACACGTCGCGGACGCTCGGGTCCAGCTCCAGCGCCAGCGAGGCCTGGCTCTCGGGCAGGTCGATGTTCGGGCGCGGGTCGCCCGCGGCGACGGAGAGGGTGCAGCCGGTGGCGAACAGCACGGCCGTGAGCGACACAGCGGCAAGGGACCACGAAGAGCGGGGCATGGGTTCTCCAGGGGCGTTGGAACGGCACTCGTAACAGCCCGCTCAAGCGCCCTGCAAGAAGCCTTCCCAGGTCAATCCAATAGCAACCCCTCGACAATTCGGAGTGGGCAGTGCCGGAACGGTGCTCCGCTCAGTCGAGGGCCTCCTTCACGCTCCTGCCACGCTCCTCGTTGCGGTAGATGAGGTTGCCCGTGCGGTTGAGCAACAGCCCGAAGTCGGAATCGGCCCGGTAGTCATCCAGCCCATCCCCCACCAGCTCCTGCCCCTCCCTCTGGTCATCGATGACACGCGAGAGGAAGGCCTGGTCGAACTCCTTGCCCTGCTTCTCCCGCACCTCTCTCAGGTCCCTCTGCGCATCGCCGATGTCCTCGTCCAGGTCGTCGTCCACATCCACCATCCGCTCTTCGTAGCCCTCCTGGACGCCCGCGCTTCCGGAGCCGCCAACGCCCTGCTCCCCTGGCGAGCCGGACAGGTCCACCGCGGCAATCTCCAGGGCCTCCTTGTCCGCCCACGCGCGCAGGTCGCCCAGGTTCTTGCGGTGGTCCGTCACCAACTGCTTCGCGAACTTCTGCACCTGCGGGTCCTGGGAGCGCTCCAGCGCCAGCTCTCCAAGGGCAATCTGCTTGACGTTGAAGAGGACGAGCTCGCTGACGAACTCCTCCCGCTCCGCCGCCGCCTCGCCGATTTGACGCTCCCGCTTCTCCGACTCATCCGCGTGCGCGACACACCCCACCAGCAGGCCCACCACCAGCGTGGCCGTGAGGCCCATCGCGCCAACCCTGCTCCTACGCATTCCAGCCATGTCCACCTCCAGACGGAGCCATGTCCCGAAGGTGGTCTCCTGTGGGGAGTGGACGCAAAGGCGCCAAGCCTGTCCGGGCCTCCCTCCAGGGCCGGGCAACCCCATCTGGAGTCCGGGGGCCCGCCCTCCTGCTCGAAAGGAAGGGCCCCGGCCCGCACCTTCCGCTTGACCGGACCGGGGACTGCTATCAATACTCCATCCGGATGAACGGATTGAGTCTCCACCGCCCGTGAACACCGCCCCCGCCATACTCGGCTGGATGACGTCGCTGGCCGACACGACACGGGTGCGCCTGCTGCGCCTGGTGGAGCGGCACGAGCTGACGGTGGTGGAGCTGTGCGCGGTGCTCCAACTTCCCCAGTCCACGGTGAGCCGGCACCTGAAGGTGCTCGCGGATGACGGGTGGGTGGAGTGGCGCCCGGAGGGCACCAGCCGGCTGTACCACATGGCGGTGGAGGGCCTGCCCCCGGCGGCCCGGCGCCTGTGGACGCTGACGCGCGAGCAGATGTCCCAGGTCATCGCCGCCGAGCAGGACGACCAGCGCCTCGCCCCCGTGCTCGCCGAGCGGCAGAGCCGCAGCCAGGCCTTCTTCTCCACCGCCGCGGGCAAGTGGGACAAGCTGCGCCGCGAGCTGTTCGGCGAGCGCTTCGACGTGCTCGGCCTGCTGGCCCTGCTGGAGCCGACGTGGCGCGTGGGCGACCTGGGCTGCGGCACCGGGCAGACGTCGGAGATGCTGTCGCCGTACGTGCGCAGGGTCATCGCCGTCGAGTCCTCCGCGGCCATGTTCAAGGCGGCGAGGGCCCGGCTGGGCAGCCTCACCAACGTCGAGCTGCACCGGGGTGACCTGCACGCGCTGCCCGTGGACGACGGCACGCTGGACGTGGCGCTGCTCCACCTGGTGCTGCACCACGTGGCGGAGCCGGCGGCCGTGCTGGCGGAGGCCGCGCGAGCGCTCGTGCCGGGCGGCCGCATCCTCCTCATCGACATGCAGCGGCACGAGCGCCGCGAGTATCAACAACAGATGGGCCATGTCTGGCTGGGCTTCGAGCCGGAGCAGCTCACCGGCTGGCTCACGGACGCCGGCTTCACCGACGTTCGCATCCACCCCCTCCCCGCGGCTGCCGAAGCCAAGGGGCCCGCGTTGCTGTCCGCCGTGGCGGTCCGCGGAAGCTGAAGCAGCATCTGAAACCCGTAGCTTTCCATTGGAGTCGAAGATGAGCACTGCGCTGAAGACGAAGACGACGGAGCGGCCGGCCTTCAAGGTGGCGGACCTGAGCCTGGCCGAGTGGGGCCGCAAGGAAATCATGCTGGCCGAGGACGAGATGCCCGGCCTGATGGCGCTGCGCGCCCGCTATGGCCAGACGAAGCCCCTCAAGGGCCTCAAGGTCATGGGCTCGCTGCACATGACGGTGCAGACGGCGGTCCTCATCGAGACGCTGTCCATCATGGGCGCCGACGTGCGCTGGTGTTCGTGCAACATCTTCTCCACGCAGGACCACGCGGCCGCCGCCGTGGCGGTGGGCCGTCCCGAGACGGGCGGCACGGTGGAGAACCCCAAGGGCACGCCGGTGTTCGCCTGGAAGGGTGAGAACCTGGAGGAGTACTGGTGGTGCACGGAGCAGGCGCTCATCTGGCCCGACGGCTCCGGCCCGGACCAGATTGTGGACGACGGCGGCGACGCCACCCTGCTGCTGCACAAGGGCCTGGAGTTCGAGAACGCCGGCAAGGTCCCCGACTTCAACGCCGCCTCCGAGCCCGAGGAGTGGGGCTTCATCATCGCGCTGCTGAAGGACCTGCAGAAGCGCGACGCGAAGCTGTGGCAGCGCGTGGCCCCCAAGGTGCGCGGCGTGAGCGAGGAGACCACCACGGGCGTGCACCGGCTGTATGAGATGCAGAAGGCCGGCACGCTGCTGTTCCCCGCCATCAACGTCAACGACAGCGTCACCAAGAGCAAGTTCGACAACCTCTATGGCTGCCGTCACTCGCTGGTGGACGGCCTGAACCGCGCCACGGACGTGATGCTGTCCGGCAAGGTGGCCTTCGTCTTCGGCTACGGCGACGTGGGCAAGGGCTGCGCCCAGGCGTTCAAGGGCCAGGGCTGCCGCGTCATCATCGCGGAGATCGACCCCATCTGCGCGCTGCAGGCCGCGATGGAAGGCTACCAGGTCGACACGATTGAGAACTGGGTGGGCAAGGCGGACATCTTCATCACCGCGACGGGCAACCGCGACATCGTCACCGCGGACCACATGTCGAAGATGAAGGACAAGGCCATCGTCGCGAACATCGGCCACTTCGACAACGAAATCGACATGGCGGGCCTGAAGAAGGTGGCGGGCATCAAGCACACCAACATCAAGGCGCAGTACGACATGTGGACCTTCCCGAAGGGGAACAGCGTCCTCATCCTCGCCGAGGGCCGCCTGTTCAACCTGGGCTGCGCCACGGGCCACCCGAGCTTCGTGATGTCCACCAGCTTCACCAACCAGTGCCTCGCGCAGCTGGAGCTGGCGACGAACCTCAAGACCTACGAGAAGAAGGTCTACACGCTGCCCAAGAAGCTGGACGAGGAGGTGGCGCGGCTCCACCTGGAGAAGCTGGGCGTCAAGCTCACCAAGCTCTCCGCGGACCAGGCCTCGTACATCGGCGTGCCCGTCGAGGGCCCGTACAAGCCGGAGCACTACCGCTACTAAGCGGCAGGTAGCGCCGGAGTGAGCAAGGCCCAGGCACCGAGTTCCGGTGTCCTGGGCCTTCGTGTATCCGCGGGTCGCTTTGAAGAGCGCTCACTGCGCCTTGTCCGCGGGGCTCTTCACCCGCCTGTCCGTGGCAATCCAGTTCACCTCCCAGGTCTTGCCTCCGTCCTCGGAGAACGCCTGCTCGAACCGACAGGAGTCCGGCGTGATGTCCGAGATGACGAATCGAACGAAGATGGCTCGGCCATTCAATGTTTCCTGGGCATAGAACTCGCCACGCCCGTTCTTGAAGCCACCGATGGTGGGGAGCGTCAGGGTGCCACCTGCGCTGTTGGCGAAGTTGAGGCTCCACTGGCGGGACTCGGGGTTGTAGAGGCGCAGCGACAACCCTTCGATGTGACCTGCGGGGCCACGGACATCGAGCTCCACGAGATTGGCGCGACCATTCCAGACCTTGCGCACCACCGTCGTGCCCTCGTATTCGACCCAGTCATTGGAGCCGGTCAAAGGACGCAGGCGGCGCTTCAGACGGGTCGTCCAGGTCCCCAGCTCCCAGTCGAAGTCCTGCTGCCCATCCCTCTTCGCGGGCTGTGGAGGTGGGGGTTTCTCCGCGCTGGCTGCCTGCTGTGCGCTCCCTGGAAGGGGTTGAAACGCGATGGCCAGGAGGGACAGCAAGAGAGCAGCTCGCAGAAGCCTGGGCGTATTCATGGGGACCCATGCTCGATGCCGCCTGTCACCGTCGCAATAGCCACTCCGGAGGTGGCTGACATGGCCACTTCCCGCAGCGGCGGCTCAATGTGTCGGGCGGTTGCGGCCGTAGGCCTGTTCGAGAATCGCGTCGCTCCCGAGGCGGCTCTCCTTCGCGGCCTCCACGTCCAGGCCCTCGCCGTGGCCGCGCCCGCGTCCCTCGAACACGATTCCCGCACCGTCGAACGAGGCGGTGCGCGGGCACGACGGCAGCTTCAGCCCCGAGCGCAGCAAGTCGCACGGCAACGAGCCCGCCGACTCGAACGTCGAGTCACCCTCCGTCCGCGTGAGGATGTACCGCGCACGCCCGCTCTCGAAGCGCAGTGACACCAGCGAGCGCCCCACCAGCCCCTCCACGTCCACGCGCGGGCGCACTTCCCGCCACGGCTCCTGCCCGCCCTGCGAGAACAGCAGCCACTCGTCCCACTTCAGTGGCGGCAGCCCCACTGCCTTCGCCTCGTCGCGCTGCACGCGCACGGTGCCTCGGAAGGCCTGACAGTGCGTCGTGTCGCAGACGGCGCGGCCCGGGTGCCGGCTGTGCCGCTCGTTGTGCGCAATCACCCGCGCCAGCGCCACGCGCGCTTCACCCTTCAGCGTCACGTCCTCCGCCACCACCACGCCCGCCGTGTATTGCAGGCGCGTGGTGCGGAACACGAAGTCGGAGCCCCGCCGCGCCTTCATCGCGCTCGGCGTCGTGGGCACGCCCGGAGGCGGCCGGTACGGCGGAGGCGGCGACCACGTGAAGACACCCGCGTAGTCCCGTCCCTCGGGCAGCTTCGGAAAGCGCACGCGCCAGGGAGCTCCCAGGCACACCGCCGCGCCACCTGACGCGAGCCCCTCCAGTCGCGTCCACTCCGTCGGCGCGGCGCGTGGCGTCCCACCGTCCACCGCGAAGCCCGCGCCCGGGCACTGCGCCTCCACGTCCCTCGCGGGCATCAGCCCTAGCACCTGCACACGCGCGGCCTCCAGCCCTGCCTGACGGCGCGCGCGGAACAGCAACTCCGGAATCTCCTGCGCGAAGTGTCGCGGCATCTTCCCCGGCCGCACCGCCACCAGCACCAGGTCCGCATCCACCGCCGCAATCCAACCGAACTGCGGCCGGCTCGCGGCATCTCTCACGGTGCCCGTCTTGGTGGCCACGCCCGCCAGCGCCTTCGACGCGGGCAACTCCGACAGCGTGCCGCGCGCCGCGTTGTCCCCCATCAGCGCCACCACGGCCGGCCGCGCCTCCGCCAGCAGTCGGTACGCCTGTGCCATGCCCCACGGCGACAGCGCCAGAGTGGAGCGCAGCCCAATCGCATCCGCCATGTCCGTCGGAGTCCCCGTCAGCCCCACCGCCTGCAGCACGGGCCCCCACGCGCCGAACGCCCTCGGCGCCGTGCCCGTCGCCGCCCAGTCCATGAAGTACCCGTTGCACGAGCGCAGCAGCGCGGTGCGCGCGTCCACCTTCGCGGGCAGGCCCGGCCCACAGGCCCACTCCTGCACGCCCGCGCGCGGCTTCAACACCGGATGCTCCGCTGCCGCCGCGTACACGAAGGGCTTCAGCGTCGAGCCATAGGGCAGCGCGCGCCGCACGTCGCCCTCCGACAGCAGAACCTCGCCCGAGTGCCGGCTCAGCACCACCGTGGTCGGCGCAGCCGCGCGCACCTCCACTCCCGCCAATTCGTCGATGGTCAGCGGCGCTACCCACCGCCCCCCGTCCTGGCACTGGCGCAGCCGGCGCGACAGCGCCTTGGGAAACCCCACCGACTCGTTCAGCAGCCGCGCCAGCGCCCGCCGCGCCCGGGGCGTGTCCACTGCCGGAGCCGACGCCACCTCCGACGCCGCGCGAGTCAGCGACTGGTAGGGCGAGTCCCGCCACGCCTCCAGCTCGCCGCTCACCGCGACGGAGAAGGCCTCGTGAAACAGCCGGTCCTCGCTGGCCTGCGGACAGGCCCACCAGAGGAACTGGTGCGCCAGCTCGTGCCGCAGCGCCACGCGCAGGCGCTCGTCCAGCACGCCCGGCGCGTTCTGCCGCAACTCCACCCGGCCCGGCCGGCCCTGCGCGTTGCGCTCGGGGGCCAGGGCCGTGCCGCGCTCCAGGAGGATGGTGCCCGGAGCCTTCGCCGGAGCCGTGCCGGCCTCCGCCACGTACCGGGCCTCCAGCGCCCTCCAGGCGGAGTCCGCCTCGCGGCGAAGCTCCGCCTCGGGCGTCACGTCACCGCGCGTGACGAAGGTGGGGGTGGCCGCGAGCACCGCGGCCACCGTGGCGGCCCACAGCATGGGCTACAGGTCGCCCGTGCCCTTCTTCGAGGGCACCACCTTCAGCGAGGCCGGGGCTGACCGCCCGTGGATGCTCGCGGCGTACATGTCCTCGATGCGCGCGGGAGGCGCGGAGAAGGTGCCCGGGAACTGCGCGCGCAGCACGTAGCCCACGGTGCGCGGGCTGTTGCTCCACCACGCCGGCTCCTCGAAGAAGAAGGTGGCGCGCTCCGGGTCCAGCACGCGGCGGCGGAGCGCCTCGGGGACCAGGGGCAGCGAGTGCGGAGGACCGCGGAACGCCTTGTCCTCCTGCAGCGCGACGAAGCCCGCGGGCACCGAGTCCTCCACCACGTAGTACGCCGAGCGCACGCGGCTCTCTCCGCGCGCATCCAGCGTCAGCTCCACGTAGACCTCCTCGCCCTGGGACACGGTGTCACCCGCCTCCAGCTTCACCTTCCCGCCCTCGCGCAGCACGTAGTAGCTGCGCTGGATGGACATGCCCTCCGCCTTCGGCTGCACCGCCGACAGCGGAGTGAGCGTGGTGGCCTGCAGCGTGGCCACGCCGTCGAAGCCGCCCACGTCCACCGTGCGCGTCCCCGGCTCCAGCACCGCGACGAGGCCCATGCCGCGCGGCGAGAACTTCACCGCGCTCTTCACACCCTTCACCTCCGGCGGCGTCATGCCCCGGAAGGCCTTCGCGTCGCGCTCCAGCAGCCACAGCGAGTGCAGCAGCGCGGTGCTCCGGTCGAACGTGGACAGGTCCGGCTCGGACAGCATCTCCAGGATGCGGCGGCGCGCGCGGGTGAGGTCCAGCGTGCCGAAGGACGCGGCATGCGCGGCGATGGCCGTCATGCCCACGCGGCGCAGCGGGAAGCGGAAGAACGCCTCGGACATCTCCATTTCCTGGCCCGGCTTGTACGCGGCCAGCTTCGCGAAGCCCTGCGAGCTCTGCGACACCAGCGAGTTGATGCGGGCCTGGAGCGCGGGCTCCTTCATGATGCCCGCCTTCTCCGCGGCCAGCACCGCCAGCGCCAGCGGGTACAGCTGCCCGCCTTCCGCGCCTTCCACCAGCGCGCGCACGCGGGCGGCCTGCTTCGGCCCCTCCAGCCGCGCCAGCACGTAGGCACGGGTGGCCTCGTACTCGGGCGGCAGGCCCTCCTGCGCCTCCAGCCAGCGCGAGCTGTCGATGATGCGCGGGTCATTGCGGTCCACCAGCCCCGCCTCCGCCGCGTAGGCCAGGCCGTCCAGGGCGATGAGCGTCAGCGGCAGGCTCGGCGTGTCGTAGCCGCCAAACCAGGTGAAGCCGCCGCCCTTCACGGAGAGGTTGAGGATGCGCGCGGTGCCCTGCACCGAGCGGCTGCGCGCCTCGGCCAGCAGCGCCTGCGTGTCCGTGTCCAGCTTCGCCAGCGCGCCCGCCTGCTGGAGCACCTGGTACACCGCCACGTTGGGCACGGTGGTGGACACCAGTTGCTCCAGGCAGCCGTACGGGTACGTGAGCAGCTCGCGCACGTTGGAGAGCGCCGCGTCGACAATCGACGGCTGGAGCACCAGCTCCACGCTTGCCAGCGTCGCCTCCTTCGGGGCCGGCACCTCCAGCGCGCCGCCGCCCCAGGCGCTCACCTTCACGGTGTCCTCCACCGCGGCCGGCTCCACCTGGAAGGACTTCCGGTCCTTGAGCGGGTCCTTGGCGCCCGTCACGTCCACCGTGAGCTGCGCGGCGCCCGTGCTGGTGGCCTTCAGCGTCACCGGCACCACCTTCTCTCCGCCCTTGGCCAGCTCCACCTTGTGCTGCGACTGGTCCGCCTTGAGCGAGCCCAGCGACGCCAGCTTCACGTCCAGCAGCTGGCTGCCCGGGGACTTCTCGCCCGCGGACAGGCGCACCGAGGCGAGCGCCTCGTCACCCTCGCGCAGGAACTGAGGCAGCGCGGCGTAGAGGTTGAGGCCGCCGCGCGTGGCGAACTCGGAGGTGCCCTCGCCGAAGCGGCCGGACGTGTCCGCCGCCACCGCCGTCACCACCCACAGCGTCTGGTTGGAGGGCAGCGTGAAGCGCACCGTGGCGCGGCCGTCCCGGTCCGTCACCACCACCGGGTCCCAGTGCGCGGTGTCCTTCTCCAAATCCTTCGCCTGGCGGCTGGGCGGTTTGATGGACGCGAAGGCATGGTCCGGCAGCCCCGCCATCTTCCGCGCCAGCTGCTCGCCGTAGCCGTAGCCCTGGAACTCGGAGGAGTAGAAGTTCGTCACGTTGTTGCGTGCCGGCGGGTAGAAGAAGTCCAGCACCTTGGGGCGGAACTCGGTCTGGATGGCGTAGACGGCCTTGTCCACCACGCCCACGGACAGCTGCGCCACGACGCCGCGGCCCTCGTGGTCCACCACGCGCACGTCCAGCGTCTGCTCGGTGAGCGGCGGGGCCTCCACGCGACGGGGCTGCACCTCCACCGTGAGGGTGCGCTCACGCGGCACCACGCGGAACGCCACCGTGCGCTCCTCCCAGCGGCCCGTGGCCGTGGGGTACGCGACGGACGCGTACACCGCGCTGCCGAAGCGCTTCTCCACGCTGAAGCTGTGCACCAGCGTGCGGCCCTTCAGCTCCACCACCTGCGTGTCATAAAGGCTGGCGCCCGCGAGCGTCACCCACACCGGGCCCGCATCACGGCCGCCGGGGCCCCAGCCGTCGGGCATCAGCGCCACCAGCCGAGCCGTGTTGCCCGGCTCCAGCACGCCGGACAGCGACGCCAGCGTGAGGTTGGGCACCTGCGCCACCGGCTCGTCCGCGCCGCCGATGACGAGCAGCGACTCCTCGCCCTCCCACTTCTCGCCCTTCTTGTCCTTCACCACCACGCGCGCCAGCACCGCGCCCACGTCGGACGTGGGCACCTTCTCGCGGTGCGTGCCGTCCGCCGCCGTGGTGAACGAGCGCTTGCCCAGGCTCTTCTCCTCGCCGTCCGGCTTGCGCGAGAAGAACTCCACCTCGCCCTGCGTGACGCCGTAGGGCTTGCCGGACAGCGTGGTGGCGCGCACCGACAGCGTCGCCTCGCCGCCCTTGGCCACCACCGCGTCTGAGTACCGCGCCACACCCAGGACTTCGACCTTGGAGAGGAAGAAGGCGGTGGTGGAGTTGGCGAACGTCTCCTGGTCATCGCGCGCGCGGATGGTGAGCGAGTACCGGTACGGAATCCGCTCCTCGCCCGCGGCCAGCGCCGGCACGGCCACTTCGATTTCCGCCTCGCCATTCACGTCGAAGGCGCTCGCGCTGGACCACGGGTCCTCGGTGGCGTCGCGCGCGGCGACGGAGGAGTAGAGCCGCTCGGGGACGCTCAGCTTGCCCTCCGTGCTGGAGCCCGAGCCGTACGTCACCGCGCTGCCCTGACCGCCCTTGCCGGCGTCATCCACCCACGCGGGCGCGTCCAGCAGGCTGCGGTAGAGGAACACCTCGTACTTCGCGCCGTCGGGCGTGCCACCGGCGTAGCGGCGGGCGCGCACCTTCACGCGCAGCGTCTCGCCGGGCACCACCGTCTCCGACGCCGGCTCCACCTCCAGATAGAACGTGGGCTTCACGTAGTCCTGCACGCGGGCCTCGCCCTGGTGCGGCTGGCCGTCGACTTCGGCCTCCACGCGCAGCACGCCGGTGCCCAAATCATCGGGCACCTTGAGCGTGCCGTGGAACGCGCCGAACTCGTCCACCGGAGCGCGCGTGCTGAGCGCGCGGCCTTCCTGCGAGATGAGCTTCACCGTCACCTCGCGCTTCTTCGGAGTGAAGAGGCGCGCGAGGAAGGTGTCCGGCTGGCGCACCAGCCCGCGGTACTTCACCTCGTGGCCCGGCTTGTAGATGGGCCGGTCGCTGTAGATGAACACGTCCGGCGCCACCGCCAGCGCGGAGTAGAAGTCCGTGTCCACAATCGCCGTGTCGCCGCCCGCCGAGGCCGTGGCGAGGATGCGCGGCTCGGACACCTCCAGCGTCACCTCACCCTTGGCGTCCGTCGTCCCCGTCGGGCCCTTGCCCTTGGGCAGGTACACCTGCACCTGGGCGCCCGCGCGCGGCTTCTGGTCTCTTCCCGCCACGCGCACCAGCACCTCGCCGTCGGTCTGCTTCAGCTGCACCGTCAAGTCACTGACGACGAGCACCACCTGCCCCTCCACCCGCCCCTGCACGAGTTGGAGCACGTAGGTGCCGGCCGGCAGCGGCGCGAGCACCACACGGCGCTCCTGGAAGCCGCTGCTCTCGCCGCCGGTGTTGAAGCCGGGGACGTTGAACTCGCGGTCCGCGCCGCCCAGGTCCAGGTTCAGCCACTGGCTGCGTGCCACGGTGAAGCCCGGGGGCACGCCCACCAGCTTCTTTGGCCCTTCGGCCACCTTGGCCAGCGGCTCGCCCGAGCCCGGCACGTCCGGCGGCTTGGGCAGCACGTCGCCCACTTCCGAGCGGAAGGACGGGTTGAGCGTGTCGAGCAACCACATGCCCGGCGCGCTGACGGCGTTGAGGCCCCGGCTGAGCGCGCGGCCCGGGTTGTTCAGCGTCGGCGGCGTCTGGTACGCGCGGCGCAGGTCACCCTGCGCGCGGATGAAGGCGTCCAGGTTGTCCGGCTTGAGGACGCGCAGCTCCACCGGGCCCTTGTCCTCGAAGGCCACGTCCACCGCGACGGGCTCCTGGCTGCCATAGGAGCGGGGCACGGTGATGTAGAGCGGCTTGGCGGCAGCCACGCCGGACAGCACCAGCGCGGCGAGCGCCGCGAAACGAGCAACACTCTTCATGACCCGAAACCTCCAGGAACCAGCGAATCGCCCTGCACGGTGCCGCGCAGGCCCAGGTACGGCAGCGACTCCAGGTCGCGCCGCGCCGCTTCGATTTCAGGGGGCGCCGCATTCGGCATCGGCGCGTTGCGCCCCACGCGGGACTCGGACAGGAAGCCGTCCATGGTGAGGCCGCTGAGCAGCCGTCCCGTATTCACCCCAAAGGCCACCGACGTGGGCGCGCGCAGCCCCGCCACCACCGGGCCCGCCGCGTTGAGCAGGTTGGGTGTCTTGCCCTCACACGCCTTGCGCAGCCGGTCCAGCTCGGCGGGGTTGGACGCCATCACCACGTGGTTGCAGAACTTGTCGGCCACCAGCCGGTTGTAGCCTCCGGAGAACAGCCCCTCCAGCGCGGCCCCGTCCTCGGTGCGGCCCCACAGCACGGCCATCTCCAGCGGCAGCGCCGAGTCCCCGCGCGGCGTCCACACCAGCGCCACCTGGCGCGTGCGCGTGGCGCCCTTGCCTCCGCCTTCCTTCCAGAACTCGCTCAGCGTTTCGGGCTCCAGCGACTCCGGCAGCTTGAGCTGGAGCGCCAGCAGCACCGGCGTCTCCTCGGGCACCAGCTTGAGCAGGTCATCGGACAGCGGCGCCGCGTCCAGGCGCGCGGGGCCATCCATGAGCTGGCCGGCGATGCCTCGGCCCACCAGCTTGTTGCCCTCCACGCCGAACTGGAGCCGCGCGCCCGGCGCGAGGCCGACGATGCTCGTCAAGAGCTGCACCTCGCGGCCGTACGCGTCCGGGTCGAAGCCCAGCTCCACGTCGACGTTGTCCGCGGCCTCCAGCGCCGGCAGCTCGGCACAGAGGCCCTGGAGCACCGCCACCGGGTGACGCGCCAGCACCATCCGGTCCGCCGAGCGCCCCGCCCACAGCGTCTGCTCCGCCACCAGCCAGCGGCTCATCTCATGCGTGCCGGGGACGCCGCCGGGGCAGCTCTCCGCCTTCATGCCGCCGCGGTTGGCCACGCCGTCCAGCGCGTCGAAGGCCGCCGTGGTGGTGTCTCCCGGCTTGGGGAGGATGAAGGCCGGCGTGCTCGCGCGCGCGTCACCGGCGAACCACACCACGCGGAACGGCGCGTCCAGGAGCTGGTTGGCGACGAGGTCCAGCACCGCGCCCTTGAACTCGCCCTTCAGGTCCTCGCCGGTGGAGCCGAGGAACGCGGCCCACCCGCCCACGAAGCCCTGGCCCAGCGGCTTGCCGAGCTGCTCCTTGAGCCACGCGTTGCCAGCCATCGCCTCGCGCACCTTGCCGGGGTGGTGCACGTCTACCCAGATGGCGGAGGGCGCGGAGGTGCCGGGCACCTCCATGGTGGTGACCTGGGTGTCGGGCATGCCCTCCACCTCGGCGCCCGCGCTGGCGGGGCCCGTTCGCTCACCCGTGACGAGCAGCGCGCCACCACCCGAGCCACCGGACTTCGCGCCACGGCGGCCCAGGAGGAAGCCTCCCGCGACGGCGGCGCCGACGAGGGCGGTGATGAGGCCGATGAGCATGGCCTTGGGAGGACCGCGCCGGGGAGGCGGGGCCGCCGGAGGAGGCGTGCCCGGAGGCGGGCTCGACGGAGACGTCATGGCATCCACTCCTTGAAGCGGAAGAAGCCGAGGAAGCCGGCGTTGTTCGGCACCGGGCGCCACTCCAGCGGCGCCTCGGTGGCAAGGTTGTGGAGGAGTCCGGTGCGCACCGCGGCGCCCTTCTCCCCCGGGTGGTAGACGACGCGAGCGGGCGCGTGGGCCCGGTCCTCCGGGCGCACCACCAGCATCAGGTGGAAGACGGTGCCGGAGTCGTGCTCCTGGCGGAAGGCGAGGATGTCGCCCGTGCGCAGCGCCTCGCGCGTGGCGTCGTCACGGCCCAGCGGCGTGAAGCTCTGGCCGAGCAGCGTCTCCGCGTCCGCGAAGTCCGAGGGCTGGCCGCGCTCGTTCTTCCACAGCGGGGTGGCGAGCCGCTCCGGGGCGACATTCTTGTACGCGACGCGGTAGGCGAAGCGGATGAGGCCCGCGCAGTCGCGCTGGTCCGGGTGCCATGCGGCGTCCTGCTTGCGAAGCTGCGCGAGCGCCACGCTCGCCACGTGCCGCCGCAGCAGCACGTCGCGCGTCTCGGGCGCGGGCGCCGCGGGTGCGGTCGCCTCCAGCAGCAGGAGCAGGGACAGGGCGAGCATGGGGGTGTGGGGACGCCGGTGGAGGCGCGAGCCTCAGTAGCCTTCGCCTTCGCCGCCGCTGTCGCCGCTGGTCTGAAGCTCCTTGAGGGCCTCCGCCAGGTTGGTGGGCCAGTCCGGGTGCTTGGGCTTGGGGTCCTGCGCGGGCACGTACACCTCGGCCTGTCCGTCGCCGAGCACGTTCACCCAGGCCAGCACGCGGGTGGTGCCCGGGGTGGCCAGCGGAATGCGCACCATGCGGCGGATTTCGTTCGGCGTGCCCTCGAAGAGCGCGAGGTTGAGGGTGGCCACGGTGTGGGCCTTGTCGCCGCTGGGCCAGTAGTTGGTGGCCACCAGGTACACGCCCTTGGGCGGCGCGCGGTGGATGTAGAGGTACGGGCCGTAGGCGGGCTGGTCGAAGTCACCGCCCTGCTCGTTGAGGAAGAAGGTGCCGCCGGAGGGGCTCTCGGTGTCGGCCCAGTACACGTGGGCCATCTCCCCCACCTGGAGCTGGTCACCGGCCTCGCTGGAGTCGGTGGGCTCGTAGATGTGCAGGTCGGTGTAGACGCCGTCGGTGTCGCTGGTGAGGACGACCTTGAAGGGGACGGGCGGAATCTGCGCGTAGCTCGTCGCCTGGGTGCGCGCGGTGCCGGCCTGGTTGGTGGCCATCACCGTGACGATGTTCTTCCCGCTGGCGGCGGGGAACTTGCGGCTGAAGCGACCGCCGTAGGTGCGCATGAGGTAGCGGTCGCCGTTGATGGAGACCACCACCGGGTCGATGGTGGTGTCGCTGATGGTGCCCTCGACGCGCATCATCCGGTCCACCGTCCAGCCGCCGGAAGGCGCGGTGAGGCGGACGGTGGGCAGCGTCTTGCCCTTGCCGATGGGCACGCCCTGCTGGCGCGGGTTGGCGGGGGCTGCGGGTGCTGCCTGGGACAGCAGCACGGCAAGGATGACGGGAAGCATCGCGCGTCCTTGTAGGAAGGAGGTCCGCTGGGGCGTCGGCGGGCGGACAGACTGCGGCAGCAGGGGGCTCCTTTTCAAGTCGCCTGCCAGCCGCCCTTCTGGGAGGTCTCAGAGGGGAGGCGTGGTTGGACCCCCTACGAAGCGTGGGCGGGAAGACACGCGGGGTGTGCGGGCCCGTGGCCCTGCTGCCACGTCGGGAGTCCGGGGGGACTCACGGAGTCTTCCCCCGTGGCCAGCAGTTCGGGCGCTGGCGGGCCCCGCGTCCAGGTGGAGCGTGGTTGCCCGCGGCTATGCTTCACCGGACTCCCTGCTGAAGCACGTCCCCTGAAGCCGAAGAGGTCCATCTCATGAGCTCTCCCGACAATTCCTCCAAGAAGGAGGGCGGACAGGCCGAATCCCTCACCGAGCGCGTCTGGGAGAGCCAGACGGGGTGGATTGTCCGTGCGCGTGAGCAGGGGCGACTCGTCGTCGACTTCGAGGGCAACACGGCGGGGCCGCTCGAGGCCCGCTCCACCGTGGAGCTGACGCCCGAGGAGCTGCGAACCGCCATTGCCGGCCGACGGCCGGTAGAGCTGCGCTTCGAGAACGGCGACCCCCACCTGCCCGTGGTGGTGGGAGTTGCCCCCGTCATCTCGCTGAATGACCTGCTCCAGAACCTCACGCGGCCTCAAGAAGAAGAGGAAGGCGCGGACGGAGCGCTCTCCGCCGAGGAGGAGGGTGTGCAAATCATCCAGGCAAAGGATGAGGTCATCATCCAGTGCGGCAAGGCCAGCATCACCCTGCGGCGCAACGGCAGAATCATCATCAAGGGTACCTACGTGGAAACCCATGCCGAGGGCGTCAACCGCATCAAGGGCGGCTCCGTCCAGGTCAACTGACGATGCCGGTCATCCCGGAAGTCCTCGAGGAACACCTGGACGAGGCCAGCTTCCACTGGCTGCGCTGGGAGAAGGCACTGCGCTCCTCCGAGCATGACCTGCCGGACACCGCCGCCCAGGAAGAGCGGCTGATGGCCCACCTGGACGGGCTCGTCGTCGCCGGTCCCGACGCGGAGCCGCTGTTGGTTCCAGCGCTCGACTCGGAAGAGCCGGGGCGCGTCGACGCCGCCGCCTTCGCACTGCTGGAGGGACACCCCAAGGGCGTGGACGAAGTGCTCGCGAGACTTCGCGCGGCCCCCCCGGCCCTCCGCCCGTCCCTCGAGCGCGCCCTGGAACTCGGATCCTCCAGGGAGCTCGATGCCCGTCTCGTCCCCCTGCTGGACTCAGACGACGCCGCGCTGGCAGCCGCCGCGCTGCGGGTGCTCACCGCTCGGGACGCCGTGCCTCCGGAGCCGCTGGAGCGGCTGCTCCGCCACGAGGTACCCGAGGTGAGAATGGCCGCGCTCGCCGCCATCGCGGGCTCCGCCCTGACCATGGCACCGGAGCGGCTGCTGCCAGGCCTGGCCTCCACACACTCCGGGATTCGGACGGCCACCGTGGAAGCGGGACTGACGCGGCACCTGCGGCCCGCCCTGGCCACCTGCCGCGACCTGCTCGGGGCGGAAGCAGCGGAAGCCCGCGAGGCGATGCTGCTCCTGGCGCTGGGTGGGGCCGATGCGGACGTCCTGCTCTTGGAGGAGCGAGCCGAAGCTCCCGGGCAGCGCGCGGACGCCCTCTGGGCCCTGGGCTTCACCGGCCATGTGCGCGCCGCCGAGGTCGCCCTGCGGTGGATGGAGGACAAGTCGGTCGCGCGCCTCGCGGGCGAGGCCTTCTCCGCCATCACCGGGTTGAAGCCGAGCGGGCCGTACGCCTTGCCTCCGGAAGAGGAAGCCGTCGAGGAGGAGGAAGACCTCGACGCCGACCTCGTCCCCGGCCCCGAGGCCGCGCTTCCCCGGCCAGCTGCGCGGGCTGTCCAGGCCTGGTGGAAGCAGCACGCCTCCCGCTTCCAGCGGGGAACGCGCTACCTGGAGGGCCGCCCTCTCGACGCGGCGGCGCTGCTGGGTGCCCTGGAAGGCGGCTCCATGCGGCGGAGGCACGTGCTGGCCCGGGAGCTCGCCATCCGGAGCCGGGGAAGCCACCGGGTGCGCACCCTCGGCCCCACGTGGCGGCAGGACGAGGACCTCGCGCGAGCCCGGGGCGCTGGCGCCAGACTCGACATGCGGCCGTGGAATCGGCTGATGGGATAGCTCACCACCGACATGCTCCAGGTCCTCCGAGACATGCCGTTCGTTCCAGGCCTCTTCCTCTTCCCCGACGAGAAGGGCGTGGAGACGCTGTACGCGGTGGTGAAGGCCACCTTCTCACTGCACGGCGACACCCTGCGCGTCGCGGAGGAGCAGGCCCCCATCCTCGCCGCCGATGAGCACTGGGGCGCACCGGAGACCTCCAGCCTCAAGTACGCCAGCGAGGCACATCTGCGGAAGCCCGGCACCGACGTGGTGCTGGTGGGGGCGGCGCATGCCCCTGGTGGCAAGCCGGTGTCCACGTGCCTGGTGTCCGTCGCGGTGGGGCCGCTGAAGAAGGTCCTTCAGGTCTTCGGTGAGCGCGTCTGGACAGGAGGGTTGCTGTCGCCTGGCCCCTCCCGGCCCGAGCCCTTCGTGAAGATGCCGCTCATCTACGAGCGGGCCTTCGGTGGCCTCCACGTGGTGGACGCGAAGGCGGGGCGCGTGCTGGGCGAGCCTCGCAACCCCGTCGGCCGGGGCTTCCGGGGCAAGAGCGCCGCCTCGGAGATGCTCGGTCAGCCGCTGCCGAACGTGGAAGACCCGGGGGCGCTCATCGGAAGCATCTCGGACACGCCCGCTCCCATGGGGGTGGGTTTCGTGGCGCCGGGCTGGGAGCCCCGGCGTTCCTTCGCCGGCACGTACGACGAGGCGTGGCAGCGGCGGCGCGCCCCGTTCCTCCCCGTGGACTTCAAGCCTGAGTTCTTCCGGGCCGCCTCGGCGGGACTGGGGACGCCGTCCTTCCTGCGTGGTGGCGAGCCGGTGCACCTGGTGAACGTCTCGCCCCGGGGCGTCCACCGCTTCGCCCTGCCCCGCTGCGGGCTGGACGTGCGGCTCACCATCGCCGGAAGGAGCTCTCCCCTGGAGATGCGGCTGGAGACGGTGCTGCTCGAGCCCTCGGAGTCCCGGGTCTGCCTGCTGTGGCGAGGGGCACTGGCGTGTGACAAGAAGGTGCTCCAGGTGGAGGAGGCCGTCTTCCGGCTGGACTCCCTGGAAGGCGCCGCGGGCTGAGCGCTTCCAGGAGCGGGGGCACGGAATGGCGACACAGCGGGTGGACATCCTGGCAGTGGGAATGACGACGCCGGTGGGCCTGAGCGCGCAGGCCACCGCCGCGGCCGTCCGCGCGGGCATCACCCGCACCCGGGAGTCCACGGTCCACCTCAGCGCATGGGACGGGCAGCGCCTGGGGCTGGTGGACGAGCGTCACCTGCACCCGCTCGCGCCCGCACTCGAGAAGACTGCGACAGGCCTCTCCGACCGGCATCGCCGGATGCTGCGGCTGTCCACGCTCGCCTTCAGGGAGTTGCTGGCGACCTGGAAGCCCTCTGCGCCGCCGCCGCTGATGCTGGCGCTGCCCGAGCCTCCGCCTCAGGGGATGATGGACCCCGTCGGCCCGGGCTTCCTCGCCCACCTCGGGCAGCAGACCGGCGTCGGGTTCGACGCGGGGAAGAGCCGCGTGTTCCGCCAGGGCCGGGCTGGGGGCCTGCTGGCGCTGGAGGCGGCGCTCGCGTTGCTGGCCTCGCGGCAGGTGGACTGCGCCTACGTGGGAGGCGTGGATACGTACCTGGACCTGGGCCTGCTCGGCCGGCTGGACGTGGAGGAACGCCTGCTCTCGGAGGGGCGTGCGGAGGGCCTCATCCCCGGCGAGGGCGCCGCATTCCTGCTTCTCACCACGCCGAAGCACACCCAGTCACTCGGACTGGAGCCGCTGGCCCACCTGCTGGGAACGGGCACCGGCAGGGAGAAGGGTCACCTCTACAGTGACTCGCCACACCTGGGCGAGGGGCTGACTGACAGCCTCCACACCCTGTTCGCCACGGTTCCCCGGGAGCTGCCGAAGGTGGAGACCGTGTACGCGGGCATGACGGGTGAGCGTATCTGGGGCAGGGAGTGGGGCATTGCCTACCTGCGCAACCGCGACCGGCTCCAGGAGAAGTACCGCATCGAGCACCCGGCGGAGTACCTCGGAGACCCGGGCGCGGCGCTCGGGACGCTGATGGTGGGCCTGGCGGCACTGGCGCTCCACAAGGGCTACCGCAAGGGGCCCTGCCTGGTGTGGTGCGGCTCGGACCGGGAGGAGCGGGGAGCGGCTCTGGTACACTCCTACTGAGCACGAGGAGCCGACATGCCTGTCTTCGCCAATGGCCGCGGCATCGCCCACGCCGGGACTTCGGGGATGAGCACCGTCCTGCCAGATGTCTGCAAGACACCATCACCGGCGGGCCCGGTTCCCATCCCCTATCCCAACATCGCGAAGTCCTCGGACACCGCGAAGGGGCCCAAGTCCGTCACCATCGAGGGGAACATGCCCGCGGTGAAGGGCGCGCAGTACCAGACCTCCACGGGCGACGAGGCCGGCTCGGCAGGCGGCGGGGTGATGAGCAGCTCCACCAAGGGCCCCGCTGAGTTCATGATGTATTCGTTCGACGTGAAGTTCGAAGGGAAGAACGTGTGCCGGCTCGGCGACCCGCTCTTCCACAACAAGAAGAACACGATGGGTTAGGCCGCGCCCGGCGTCACGGCGTTCCTCCACGAGGTCGACAGATGACACACCTGATGGAGCCCGCGCTCGTCAACATGCCCGGCGCCAGCAAGGACGTGCACGACAAGAACTGCGTCTTCTGCAAGGACGCGAAGGCCAAGGGCACGGAGTCCTTCATCGGCGCGGACAACAACCCGAGCACCCTGGAGACACGGCTGACCGCGCAGCGCGTGCCGCGCCGTACGTTCACGCACCGCAAGCACGGCGCCTTCTCCTCCGAGCCCCATCATTTGATGCCCGGTAACGAAGCGCTCAAGGGGCATCCCGTCGAGAAGTGGCTCGCCACCCGGGCCTCGGGCTCGGAGGTCGAGGCGGATACCGGCTTCGACATCAACTCGCACTTCAACGGCGTCTGGCTGCCGTCCGTGCCCGTGAGCTTCGTCGGAGTGTCGGGTTGGAGCTGGCTAGACCCGGACTGCCAGCAAATGGCCATCGACCTGATGATGACGGTTTGCCTCCAGTTCCATAAAGGCAACCACACCAACAAGGGAGGCCTCGACAGGGCCAGCTCCCAGCCGGACCGGTGCTACATCAATATGGTGGAGGAGCGGCTCGATGACGTTGTCGAGCATGTTGATGAGTGGGTGGACAAGTTCTGCCCCGTCGCGAAGAAGGCCAAGAAGAAAAAGCGGCCACCGCCTTTCTTCCTCAATGATCTGCTCTATCGCTACGTGTCCGCCTACATGATGAAGGAGGTTTCCGGCGCTCCAGAAAAGTGGAAGGTCTTCATCTCGCGCGTCGCGTTCGCAGCAAGCGAAAAGGCTAAAGCAAAGTCCAAGAAGCGACCGAGGGCCGCGAGTTCGTCGGCCAGCAAGCGCCCAAGAAAATGAGCACGAGCGGGGCCACCAGCCCACGCCCCATCCCTGCTCCCTCGCAAGTCATGTACTACCAACTGCGTCCCACACCGGTCCTCGAAGGCGTCTACGACGTCAAGCACCCGAACCTGGAGGTGCGGTGGCTTTCAGGCAGGCCCATCTCCGACGCCCTGCCCAATCCCATCGAGCTCGAGCTGGATGACCGGTTCGGCACGCGGATGGCCGACATCTTCATTCGCGGCATCCTGGTGATGAGCGACCGACTGGTGGCCGCACTCCATCGCGCCGGGGTCACCAACCTGCAAACCTTCCCGGCCGTCCTCACCGACTCCCAGCGCGGGCTGCGCCTGCCCGGCTTCCAGGCCGTGCAGATTCTGGGTCGCATCAAGG
>NZ_JAAIXZ010000013.1:132213-344131 GCF_010894435.1 Pyxidicoccus trucidator
CTGGTGGCCGCACTCCATCGCGCCGGGGTCACCAACCTGCAAACCTTCCCGGCCGTCCTCACCGACTCCCAGCGCGGGCTGCGCCTGCCCGGCTTCCAGGCCGTGCAGATTCTGGGTCGCATCAAGGCGGCGGATCCGAACGAGTCCATTGCTTATGACCCGGACTCTGTGGGCCGCACCATCGTCGCCTTCGACAAGCTGGTCATCGATGCGGAAGCCGCGCATGGACTTCTGATGTTCCGGCTGCTGGAATCTGCCTCGACCATCATCGTGCACGAGCAGGTGAAGCGCGAACTGGACAAGGAGCAGTGGCGATTCGTCTCCGTCCACCCCACTGACGAGAATCCGGACCCGTTAGACTTGGACGACTTCGCGAATACCCAGGGTGTCGCCCAATGGGACAAAGAAGAAGACGAAGACGACGATACCGTCGATAGCGAGGAAGATGACGCTGGAGACGACAACGCGTCGTAAAGCGGACGAGCTGCAATGGCTTCCAAGAACTCCTTGACCTCCTCCCCCATGTACTACCGCCTGCGTCCCACGCCGGTCCTCGAAGGCGTTTACGACATCCGCAGGTCTGAGCTGGCGGCACGGTGGCTTTCAGGCAGGCCCATCTCCGACGCCCTGCCCAATCCCATCGAGCTCGAACTGGATGACCGGTTCGGCACGCGGATGGCCGACATCTTCATTCGCGGCATCCTGGTGATGAGCGACCGGCTGGTGGCCGCACTCCATCGCGCCGGGGTCACCAACCTGCAAACCTTCCCGGCCGTCCTCACCGACTCCCAGCGCGGGCTGCGCCTGCCCGGCTTCCAGGCCGTGCAGATTCTGGGTCGCATCAAGGCGGCGGATCCGAACGAGTCCATTGCTCATGACCCGGACGATATTGGCAGGGATGTCGTCGGCTTCCACAAGCTGGTCATCGACCCGAAGGCCGCTCGCGGAGCATTGATGTTCCGGCTGCTGGAGTCTGCCTCGACCATCATCGTGCACGAGCAGGTGAAGCGGGAACTGGACAAGGAACAGTGGCAGTTCGTCTCCGTGCACCCCACTGACGAGAACCCGGATCCGCTCGACCTGGAGAACTGGGCAGCTGACTTTCGGGAAGTGCTTCAGCTTCAGGCAAAGGCGAAGGCGAAGGCGAAGACACCTTCGAAGCCGAGAAGCACTGCCCGGCAGAACCAGGCGACCGCAAAGACGAAGCGGCCTACCCGGAAGCCCGCGACCACGACTCATGCAACGAAGCCTGCGTCCAAGACGAAGCGCGCCACTCCCAAGCCGAAGGCTCCATCACGGACGAAAGTCGGTGCCCGGAAGAAGCCTTCACCTGCGGCACGTCGTCCGCGTGGCAAGCGCTGACTCTTGATGTCAGGAGAGGCCCCAGGCCCGGCAGACGGGCATCATGAGCATCTCCGCCTGCGGCCCTCCAGCCGCGCGTGGAGCAGGAGCAGCCTCATACGTGCGCGTCTCGCGAGGTGAATTGCGATGGCTCACAAGCAATCCTTGACGCCCTCTCCCATGTACTACCGACTGCGCCCCACTCCAGTCCTCGAAGGCGTCTACGACGTCCGGAGACCGCACCTGGATGCCGAGTGGCTCTCGGGAAGGCCCTTCTCCGTCGCGCTGCCCAATCCTCTCGAGATTGAGCTGGATGACCGATTTGGCACGCGCATGGCCGACATCTTCATTGACGGTATCTTGGTGATGAGCGATCGGCTGGTGGCGGCGATCCAGCGTGCGGGTGTCACCAACCTGCAGACCTTCCCGGCCGTCCTCAACGATGCCCAGCGCGGACTGCGCCTGCCCGGCTTCCAGGCTGTGCAGATTCTCGGCACCCTCAAGGCCGCGGACCCGAAGAAGTCCATTGCCTATGACCCGGATGATATCGGCCGCGACATCGTCGGTTTCGACAAGCTCGTCATCGACCCGAAGGCGGCTCGTGGCGCTCTGATGTTCCGGCTGCTGGAGTCCGCCTCCACCATCATCGTGCACGAGCGGGTAAAGCGGGAGCTGGACAAGGAGCAGTGGCAGTTCGTCTCTGTCCACCCCACCGACGAGAACCCGGATCCGCTCGACCTGGAGGACTGGGCTGCCGACTACAGGGCCTTGGTGGAATGGGAGAAGCGCAAAGCTCAGGAGAAAAGGGCCGCGAAGAAGAAAGGCACTGCCCTAAAGAGCCAGGCGACCGCGAAGAAGAAGCGCCCCGCCCGGAAGCCCGCGTCCAAGACTCGTGCAACCAAGCCCGCGTCCAAAACGAATCGCGCCACCCCCAAGACGAAGGCTCCATCACGGACGAAAGTCGGTGCCCGGAAGAAGCCGTCACCCGCGACACGTCGTCCGCGTGGCAAGCGCTGAGCCTCCAGACCTGAGACTCTCTCGGCGCACCCACACGGCCCAGACGACATCCCCCATCCGGCCCTCTTCTGCGTCACTGGAGTCCGGGGGACTCACGGAGCCCTCCCGGGCAGCGCTAGAACGGATCCGGGTGAGCTGCCCAGACGCTCGCCACGCTGAGAAACTCATCGGCCTCCGGGTTCATCCCGAGCTGCCGGAGCAGGATGCCGCTCGACACCCGCTCGATGAAGCCCCACTGCCAGATGGACCTGGGTTCGACGCCGGTCAGCTCGGACAGTCTCCGGCAGCGCTCGACGCCACGTGCGAAGGCATCGCCCGCGAGCAGGTCCGCGCCCCACTCGCGCATGAGGATTCCAAGGTCATAGCCGCGCTCGATGAAGAGGCCCTCCGGGTCGATGAACTTGAACCTCCGGAGGCCTTCACCGGGTACGAGCAACGTATTCTGTGAGTGGCAGTCACCGTGCGCGAGGACCGCATTGCGTGGAGTGAAGGCAGCATGCCGCGCCTCCGCGAAACGCAACGCGGTGTCGACGACGTCACCTGGCCACGGCGTCGCGAGCTTCGCCTGCTCGTCCTCGATGAAGCGGGCGAGGCTCTCTGCCTTCTCCGCGCCGGACATGAACCCGGCGGCGTCTGGAATCTCCCGCCAGGCCTCCAGCAGCGTCTGGCAGCTGAACCCGATTTGAACCGCTGGCTCGAGGCCCAGCTCGCTCAGGTGCGGCCCCAGTCTATCCAGCAACATGGCGCTGTGCGCTTCGTCATGCCGGAGGACCCGGACGTAGCCCTGGCCATTCGCATGCAGCAGCGTGCGGAGCTCGCGGACTGAGTGCTCCAGCCCCGGCATCACGACCTTCAGGACGGCCTCTTCGCCATCCTGCGTGGTCGCGGACACAACAACAGCTTCGGTGCCGCCCTGCATGACGCCTGAGAGCGTCAGCCCCCACTGCCGTGCAATCGTGTCCACCCGCGTGGGCAGTTCCTGAAGCCACGCCTGTCCCTCCGCCCCCTTGGCCAGGGCTCTGCGTCGGACGACGTCCGGGATGTCCAGGGGCGACACCATGGCCCGACATGATGCGAAAGAGAGGGGTGCGGCGCAAAGGGCTCCCTCCGGGTGCATCGAGTGCTGAAACACTCGCACCAGCGCCACTCCAGCTCGACTCCGAATCACCTGCCAATTACGAGAGGAACGACCGGGCCGCCGCCTGAGCGCGACGGTCCGACAGGCACCGCGGAACCCGGGCAGCTCCGCTCGCGAGGAGGCACGGACGGCCATGATTCAGGGATTGGACCACGTACAGCTCGCCATGCCTCGGGGACAGGAGCCCCAGGGCCGGACCTTCTACGGTGGACTGCTCGGACTGGGCGAAGTGCCCAAGCCGCCGGAGTTGGCGAAGCGCGGGGGCCTCTGGTTCGAGCTCGCGGATGGGCGCGGACTGCACCTGGGCGTGGAGGAGCCCTTCCTCGCCGCGAAGAAGGCGCACCCGGCCTTCCGCGTGGTGACGCTGGACACATTGGCCGAGGCGCTACGGACCGCCGGCCACCCGGTGACGTGGGACGACTCCGTGCCCGGCGTGCGCCGGTTCCACAGCGCGGACCCGTTCGGAAACCGGCTGGAGTTCCAGGAGGCGGCCCCTCGGGAGAGCTGAACTCCGGGCTTCCAACCCCGCCACGCCCGACACCCCTTCGGGCGGTCTGAAGCGCGGCGGTACTCGACTCCGTCCGGAGCGGCTACACGCGGTGAGTCTCCCCACCGCGTGTCAGCCGGCCTCACTCCGTCACGGAGCGGCGCTCTGCGAGTCCGCGGGCTTCGCGTCCTGCGGCTGCTCGGCCTGCTTCTCGTCCGCGGGGGCACCGGCGGCGGCCTGCTTGCCAGCGGCCTTCTCGGCGGCGATCTTCTCGCCAGCAGCCCTGTCGATAGCGGCCTTTTCGGCAGCGGCCTTGTCGGCAGCGGCCTTCTCCGCCGGGTTCGGCGTGCGCTTGGCGGCCACGGCGGCCTGGCGGACCAGCTCGCGAGCCTTCTGGGCGACCTTCGGCGTGGGCGCGAGAATCATGAACATCAGACGCCCTTCCATGCGGGGCGGCTGCTCCACGATGGCCACTTCCTTCAGGTCCTTCGCCACGTCCTCGAGGATGGCCGTGCCCTGCTCGCGGTGCGTGATTTCACGGCCGCGGAACTGGATGACGACCTTCGCCTTGTTCCCGTCCTCGATGAACCGCCGCATGTTGCGGACCTTGAACTCGTAGTCGTGGTCCTCCGTCTTCGGACGGAGCTTCACTTCCTTGAGCAGGACCGTGACCTGGGCACGCTTCGCTTCCGAGGCCTTCTTCTTCTCCTCGTACTTGAACTTGCCGTAGTCCATGATCTTGCAGACCGGAGGACTGGCCATGGGGCTGATCTCGACAAGGTCGAGCCCCTCGGTACGGGCCTGCTCGAGGGCGGCTTCGAGCGGCATGACGCCAAGCTGCCCGCCGTCGGACCCGACGACGCGGACCTCGCGAGCGCGGATACGGCGGTTGGTCCTCTGATCGCGGCTCCCGCCGCGGCTGCTTCTCTGTTCGCGAATGATGTGAAGCTCCTTTGAAATTCGGTTTCAGCCCTGTCGCCTCTAAAGGTGTGACAGGTCACTCCGGTACAACAAGCGGCCGGACAGGGATGTGAGGCAGCCCGCCCTTCCCGCGTCCAGCGCCTGGAAGGCCGCTCTCCTTATACAGGAGCGCCTCCAGATGCCTGCTCGCCCGGAAGGAGGGGTTCGCCGCGCCGGACTCTCCCCGACCCGGGACGGTAACGCCAGAGATAACGGGGGATCCGCCCTCCCGCTCGGAGACCTCGCCACCGGAAACGGTGCCACGGCGGCACCGAATGGCACCACCGGCTGCGGGAGGCCCTGGACGGCCAGGCTGGGAACGGACCCAATCAAGGCCCGCCATCATGGGCCCGCGACGCGTCCGGTTCCAGGACCTCAGGGGAAATGTGGGCCCTTTGTCGGATGGTCCGGAGTTCTCATGACCCCCACCTGACGCTTGGGGGCACGCATCCCGGGCCTGGCACACATTTCCCTTCATGCTCCAGGCGCCTGGAAACCGAGCGTTCCGGAAGCGGGCCTGGGGCCACAGGGGGCAGGAAGGGGAGCAGGGGCCCACCCGCGCCCCTGCCCGGCCGGTAACGGTGGGAGGTGCCTCACGCCGGCCGCGAGCGCTTGGGGACCTCCACCCGGTCCAGGTCTCTCGCGGCGACGACGTCGTCCACCAGGGGCTTCGCCTCCGCGACGAAGGGCGCGGTGTCCTCGTAGCGCTGCGAGAAGTGCGTGAGGACCAGCCTGCGGGCCCGCGCCTCCCGGGCCAACTCGGCTGCCTGGAGGGCCGTCATGTGGAAGTGGTCGTGCGCCTCCTTCCGCTCGGTGTCCAGGTACGTGGACTCGCACACCAGCAGGTCCACGCCCTGGGCCAGCCGCGCGGCGCCCGCGCACGGGCGCGTGTCCATGACGAAGGCGAAGGCCTGTCCCGGGCGGGGCTCGCCCACCTCCTCGACGCGCACCGTGCGGCCCCCGACTTCCACCACGCCGCGCCGGAGCAATTCGCCCGTCAGCGGCCCGGAGATGCCGGCCTCCGCGAGCCGGCTGGGGATGAGCTGGACGCGCGCGTGCTCCTCGAGCCGGAAGCCGAAGGTGTCCACGGCATGCTCCAGCCGCGCGGCCGACAGCTTGAAGCCCTTCGTCTCCGCGAGGACGCCGTCCTCGGAGATGGGCCGGGGAATGATGGTCGCCGCGTCCATGAAGATGGTGGCGTGCCGGAGCCGCTCGAAGAAGGCCTGCCCGGACGCCGGATAGTGAATCTCCACGGGGTGCTTCGCGCGGTCCAGCGACAGCCGCTGGATGATGCCGGGCAGCCCGAGCGCATGGTCCCCATGGAAGTGGGTGATGCACACGCGGGTGACCTGGGTGGCGGAGAGGCCCGCGAGCGTCATCTGCCGCTGGGTGCCCTCGCCGGGGTCGAACAGGATTCCCTCCTCATCCCAGCGGAGGAAGTACGCGTTGTGGTTCCGGTGGCGCGTGGGCACCTGGCTGGCGGAACCGAGGACGATGAGCTCGCGGCTGGACATGGTGGGCTCCCCCGAGGCGAAGAATGGCACCCCGACGGGGCCTCGCGCACGGCCCTGACACCGCAAAGGCTCAGGAGAATCCGCGGGGAGGACTGGCCGGCGAGCGGCGCAGCCAGTTGTCCTCCGGGTACGTGGCGGTGCCGTCGATGAGGTGCAGCGAGTAGGCGTGGCGGCTCTTCGGTGACGTGTTGGGGCCGCTGCGGTGGGGCAGCAGTCCGTGGAGCACCACGAGGGTGCCCTTCTCCACCTCCAGCGGCACCATGCCCTCCTCGGGCACGGGCGTGGAGTCCAGCACGCGAAACGCGGTGCCTCCGCCCTCGGCGCGGACGAAGCGCTTCTTCAGGCCCAGGCGATGGCCACCGGGCAGCGCCCAGAGACAGCCGTTCTCCAGCGTCGCGTCCTCCAAGGCGAACCAGAAGCCCAGGCAGGTGAGCGGCTCCGTGTAGAGGAAGGTGGAGTCCTGGTGGGAGTTCACCTCGCCGCCGATGTGGGGCTGCTTGAAGATGTACATGGACTGGAGGAGCAGGGGCTTGCGTATGCCCAGCTCCGAGGCCAGCGAAGCCAGCTCCGGCGTGCGGGAGAACCCGTCGAAGCGCGAGTCCAGGTCATGCAGGGCGTGGCCTATCTTGTTGATGGACAGGGCCTTGTCCTGGCGCAGCGAGCCGTCCGGCCGGAAGGCGCCCTCCTCGAAGAAGAAGTGGATGCGGTCGCCCGAGGAGAGGAAGTAGTCGTCGGACGTCCGGGTCTGCTCGTGGGTGGTGAAGACGGAGACAGTCTCAGGCTGGAAGCCGGCGACGAGCTCCTCCGCACGGGCCTTGAGCGCGTCACAAGCCGCCGGGGTGACGAACCGTGGAAGCACGAGGTAGCCCTGCCGCTCGAAGGCTTCAGCCCGGTCCGTCATCTCACCCTCCCGAGTGACAGGGCCCTCGGGCCCTCGTCGCGCTCGGGACTATCTCACGGGTTCCGGGGCCCTGCTCATGAGCGGCGCGGCCTCACGGAGCGCGTCCGCCAGGGCACAGGGCACACGCGTAGCGACGGGGTCGAACGCCCCGCATCCGGACAGGATGTTACTCATTAGAGAGGTTATCAAGCTGTTCACCCATGAGGTAGTGTCCCGCGCATGGGCGGAGCGAACCGCCCCACGTCGGCAGGGGCTCTCATGGAGACATCTCGGGCATTGCAGGACCTGGCGCCAGCCTCACTCCCAGCGGGCACGGAGGTCGGCGTCTGGCGCGTGCTGGAGCGCCGGGGCCGGGGCAACTACGGCGCCGTGTATCGCGTCGAGCGCGTGGGGGACCCGGGTGCCGGCCCCTTCGCGCTCAAGCTGGCCACGCACATCCTGGACCTGCGCTTCGAGCGCGAGGCGGAGCTCCTCTCCCGCATCCACCACCCCGGAGTGCCCCGCCTTCACGCAAGCGGCCTGTGGCTCCACCCGGCGGGTCCCTTCCCCTACCTCGTCATGGAGTGGGTGGAGGGCCAGTCCCTCTACGACTGGGGCCGGGAGCGGCACCCCACCTCGCGGCAGGTGCTCCGGCTGCTCGCCCAGATGGCCCGGGCACTGGAGGCGACCCACGCGGTGGGCGCCGTCCACCGTGACGTGAAGGGAGACAACGTGCTCGTGCGCGTGAGCGACGAACAGGCCGTCCTCATCGACTTCGGCGCGGGCAACATCCGAGGCGCGCCCACGCTGACGGCGCCACCGCTGCCCCCCGGAACCCCGGCCTACCGCAGTCCGGAGGCCATCCGCTTCCAGTGGGACTACCGCAGCCATCCCACCGCGCGCTACGAGGCACAGCCCGCGGATGACGTGTACGCGCTCGGCGTCACCGCGTACCAGCTCGTCACCGGAACGTACCCGCCCCCTCCGCGAGTCACGACCGTGGACGGGAATGCCGGCACGGCGGCACCGCTGAGTCCTCCGCGCCTGCACGACCCCGCCGTGTGCGCGGAGCTGGACGGGCTCATCCTGCACATGCTCGCGGAGCATCCCCAGGAACGTCTGGGTGGTGGCAACACCTCGGCGGTCGTCCTCGCGCTGGAAGAGGCCGTGGCCGAGGCGGGCCCCGAGGCGGACCTGCCGCTCTCCGGGCGCGCGACACTCACCTCACCTGCCGTCGCCACCGGGGCTGGCGCAAAGCGCCCGGGGCACGCGCCCTCACGGGAGCACTCGCACGACGCGACACCCGAGCACCCGAGGCTTCACGCTCCGAACACCCAGCACCGGCCTGGACAGGAAGACCTGGTGCACACCGAAGATGCGCCCGCGCGCACCGCAGTGAGCGGCACCGCGCACGCCTCCGCGAACAGCACCGGGCACGCCGCCGAATCTCACGGCCCGGGGCGGTGGGCCTGGCTCGCGGTGGCCACTGTCGGCCTGTCCCTCCTGTCGGCGGCGATGGGCTGGTTCCTGCGCCCCACTCGAAGCGAAGACGACCTGGAGCAGGCCGCGGCTGCGTACCAGGAGGCTCGCGACGGCGGCACCGTGGCGGTGGGAGATGCCTCCGTGGCCTCGCCGGTGACCATCCTCGCGCCGGTGCCCACGCTCAACCTGCCCCCCGGCCTGATGCTCCCCATGCCGGACCGCCCCTTCCCGGGCCAGCGCAAGCCGCCCTGCAACCGCAAGGGTGAGCTCGAGATACGCGGCGGCTGTTGGTACGAGCTCGCCCGCGTGAAGTCGCCCTGCGACGAGGACGCCTACGACTACAAGGGGGCCTGCTACCTGCCCTCCTTCCCCGTCCAGCGCCCACACACCTCGGCCCCCGCGACGAACACAGGCCCCTGACTCCCGGCCGCCAGCCTCGCCGGGAGTCACCCTTCCTGAGTCCTCCGGCCCACGGATGCGCACGTCCCCGCTCGCGCGAACCACAGGGGATGTGACACACCCACGTCCATGAAGCGTCACGCCCCGGCCCCGGAACGCAACCGCGAGCCCCTGCTCGCCGTCCTTCGCGAGGTGCTGCCCACCTCTGGCACGGTGCTGGAAATCGCAGCCGGCACCGGCCAGCACGCCGTCTTCTTCGCCCGCGCCTTCCCCGGCCTCACCTGGCAGCCCACCGACGTGGAGCCCGAGTCGCTGGAGAGCATCTCCGCGTGGCGCGCGGAGGAAGCCCTCCCCAACCTGCAGCCACCGCTCCCGCTCGACGCCAACGCCGAGTCCTGGCCGGTGTCCTCCGCGGACGCCATCCTCAACGTGAACATGATTCACATCTCCCCCTGGGCGTCCTGCCAGGGGCTGATGCGCGGCGCCGGGCGGGTGCTCGCGCCGGGTGGGTGCCTCGTCATGTACGGCCCCTACTTCGTCGAGGGCCGCGAGACGGCCCCCAGCAACCTCGCCTTCGACGCGTCCCTGCGCTCCCGGAACGAGGCCTGGGGCGTGCGGCAACTCGAAGCCGTCACCGCCGAGGCCGCACGCCACGGCCTGGAGCGCGAGCGTGTGGTGGACATGCCCAGCAACAACCTCACGCTCGTCTTCCGCAAGCGTCCGGGCGCAAGCTCCCCGGCCTGAGCAACCCTCCAGGGTACACCCGCCCCGGCAATGAAGCCCCGCCGACATCCGCGGGGAAACAATGCGGACCGGCGCCTCCGCCCGGAGTCCCTCCCCCCTTTACGGGAGCGCCCCCCGCCACCACCATTCGGGACGGTCGGGGCTGTCCGCGCTGACGTGAGGCGGGAGAGAGGGGATGCACTCAATGCCTGACACAGGCGCGAAGGTCGGCACCTTCGATGGAGCGCTCTTCGCCTCCGTCCTCCATGCGCGTGCCAGGCAGGCCCCGGACCGCGGGCGCTCGCTGTGGCTGGTGCCGCTCGCCATCGGCTTCCATGCCGTGGCCCTGCTGGGCCTCGCGTCCCTCTGGCACGGCGGCTCCGGAGGCCCGGGCCGCCCCAGGGACGACAGCGGAGACCTGGTCCTCCGGCTCATGTCGGCGCCTCCACCGCCGCCGCCCGCGGCCACGTCGGCGACCGTCGCCCGGAAGACGGTGGCCCGCCGCTCGCGTCCCTTCCCGAAGCCCACCTTCGCGCAGTCCCAACCCACCCCTGTCGAGTCCCCGACGTCTCCCGTCGAGGCGCCGCCCTCCTCCCTCCCGGACACCTCCGAGCTGCCCGGCACGGACGCCGCGGCCACGGGCCCGGCGGGGGTGCCCGGCGGCGTGGCGGGTGGCGTGGTGGGAGGCCTCATCCAGGGCGTGCTGGGCGCGAGCAACCCGGGCCTCCTCCTCGCGCCCCCTTCGCCCCGTCCCAGCCAGGAGCAGCTCTCCACGTGGCGCCAGGAGTACTTCGAGACGATGTTCCGGGACCGCTTCGAGAACGTGCGCTACCCGCACCAGGCGGCCATGGCCGGCATCGAGGGCAAGCTGGTGGTGCGCATCTCCGTGGGCGCGAGGGGCCAGGTGCTGGGCCTGCACGTGCTCGGCTACTGCCCGCACTACGTGCTCTGCGAGGCCGCGATGAAGGCCGTGCGCGACGCCGCGCCCTTCCCGCCGCCCCCGCCGGAGCTCGGCGGGCGCGTCACCGTGGAGCTGCCGTTCAACTACCACCTGCGCTGAGCACTACCGCCCGGACACTCCCGCCTCATGGAGCGCCCGCCGCGCCCGCGAGTCCGCGAGGTTCCACTCGGGCCACGCGCCGTCCGTGGGCTGCCGCTCCGCATACCCGTCCAGCAGCGCCGCATTCCGCGCGTCCTTCAAGTCCAGCCCCCGCACCAGCTCCGGCACCGCGTCCGCCGAGAGGCCGGAGAGGTAGCCCAGGTCCGGGCCGCTCGGGTCGGTGGCGCGCGCGATGTTGAGGCGGACGATGAGCGCGTCCGGGTTGATGGCATTCACCGCCAGCACCGCGCCCAGCGCCGTGACGAAGGCGCCGATGGCGAACCGCTCGGGCCGCCACCACAGCGTCACCGCGCGCCACGTCAGCACCGCGCCCAGCGCGTACATGAACACGTGCGTGAAGAGGCGCAGGCGCGTGTAGCCGAAGGCGTCCTCGTACAGCGTCATCCGCTTCACCGCCGAGGCGACGATGACCAGGGTGAGCGCCACCATGAGCGACGTGCCCACGCGGAAGACGCCCTGGGCCAGCGGCGACTCGCGGCGCGTCCACCGCGCCAGCGCCATGACGAGCCCCAGCGTCAGCATGGACACGAGCAGCAGCTCGAAGAAACCCCGCCGCGCGTACGTCGCGTAGGTGTAGCCCTCCGCCGGGGACGAGGCGCCGCCGATGAACAGGTACGCCACCTGGAAGCCGGCGAAGGCGAGGAAGAGCGCATCCACCGCGAGGATGAGCGTGAGCGCCTCGGTGAGTCCCAGCCGCGGCAGGGCCGGCTTCACCTCCACCTCGCCCATTTCCTGCCCCTTGCGCCGGCGCAGCGACTGGCCGAGCACCGCCGCCGCGACACACGCGGAGAACCCCGCCCCCACGACACGGCCGAGCGTGCTCCCGAGCAGGCTCCACCCGTCCACGTCGAACAGCCGGCCCAGGGCCACCGAGAAGGCCGCGTCGGCGGACGCCAGCAGCACGGCGAACACGCCCAGCACCGGAAGGGCGATGAGCAGCCCGCGCGCGAAGGGCAGCAGGCGCGGCGCGTGCGTGCGCGCGAGCTTCAGGTCCACCGAGTCCCGGACGATGGCGGGCGGGTACAGCAGGCTCCGGAACGCCGAGGTCAGCGCCGCCAGCGGGTAGCCCACGAGCCCCAGCCGCTGCACCCGGCCCGCCGCCCAGAAGTGCGTGAGCAGCAGCAGCAACGCGCCCGAGGCCAGCAGGTTGAGCGCCAGCAGCCACGAACTCGCGCGCACCGCCACGAAGCCGGAGCTGACGAGCAGCGGCGCCGCGAGCCACGCATTGGGCCGCGCCCGCTGCCACCCCTCACGGCCGCCCAGCAGCACGAGCGTCCCCAGCAGGGCCGCCACCACCAGCGGGAAGGACACGCCCCACCGGGGCCGGTCCAGCAGCACCTCCGCGAGGACGCCGATGCCCAGGGAGGCGGCCAGCATGGCGCGCGGGGCGCGGACGCGGGGAAGCCACGCGGAAGCGGGAGCCGCCCGCCGGTAGGACGCGATGGCCCCGTCGTCTTCGGGCGAGGACGCCACGAGGGGAGGAGCCCCGGGCGATGACGCCAGGGACGCCGCGGAGGGCATCCCCGCCAGGGGCGTGGAACCAGACGAAACGGACGTGCTCATGACGGCGGACCTCGGACTGGGGAACGACTCGGAACGTCCCCAGGATGCGCAGGTCCGCTTTGGGAAAGGCCGCGCACGGGGGCGAACGGTCGCGCCCGGAGGCCGGACGGTCCATCCCCGCCCCTGGCTGGTGCCCCGTCACGCCAGGCACCAGTCCGTCCTTCGAGCAGCGCGCGCTACCCGCCGCGCATCCAGCCCTCGCGCTCCAGCAGGCCCGACACGCGCGCGGCAATCTCGTCGCGGATGCGCTCCACCTGCTGCGCGGACTTACCCTGCGGGTCCTCGAGCGGCCAGTCCTCACGCATCAGCTGCGTCGCCTGGGGGACCGCCTCACCGCACCCCAGGGTGATGAGCCATTGCGCGTCTCGCGCCAGCGCGTCCGTCAGCAGGCGGGGCTTCGCGTCACCCAGGTCGATGCCAATCTCGCGCATCGACTCCAGCACCACCGGGTGCATCCGCTCTCCAGGTTGGGTCCCCGCGGTCAGGGCCTGGGCCTTGTCCGGGTCCGCCATCACATTGAAGAACGCCGCCGCCATCTGCGAGAGACCGGCGTTTTGTGTACAGGCAAAGATAACCTTGCTCATCGACTACCCCCTCCAATTCCTACGCGTCGGCGCGCCCCTCCCCCGCGCGCTACCACGAATCATCCTGGCCACCCCCCATGGGTGGTCCACGGCTTGAGGCTGTCACATCCCGAGGACGGATGCTCGACAAGAGAGACGCCAGGGCCCTGCTTCCTTGAGTGGTTGGCCTTTACGCAACCCGTCATGGCCGCACGTCTGCCTGGGAGCCAGGGTGGCACAGTCCCTACCGTTCCCCACCTGGGGGGCGGAGCCCCGGAGGCTGGCCGCCCGGAGAGATGCATAGGTTGGACGGAGCCATGCACATTCCCACATGGATATGGGTGGTCTTCTGGGCGGTGGTGCTTGCGCTCATCGTCGTGGACCTGCTCGCCCACCGGGGACGCCACGGGGAGTCCCACCGCGCGGCCGTCATCTGGAGCTGTGTGTGGGTGGCCGCCGGCCTGCTCTTCAACCTCCTCGTCTGGCGTGTCCTCGGAGGGCACGCCGCCCAGGAGTACCTCGCGGCCTACTTCATCGAGAAGAGCCTCAGTCTCGACAACGTCTTCGTCTTCCTCGTCATATTCCGCAGTCTGGGCATTCCCGCGAAGGCCCAGCACAACGTGCTCTTCCTGGGCATCTTCGGCGCGCTCGTCTTCCGCGCCCTCTTCATCTTCCTGGGCGCCGCGGCGCTGCAGCGCTGGAGCTGGGTGGCCTACGTCTTCGGCGCCATCCTCCTCATCACCGCCTGGCGCGTGTTCCGCGAGGACCCTTCCGGGCAGCAGGAGAACAAGGCCGTGCGCTGGCTCGCCCACCGCCTGCCGGTGACACACGAGGTGCACGAGAAGAAGTTCATCGTCCGGCTCGCGGACGGCCGGCGCGTGGCCACGCCGCTGCTGCTGGCGCTGCTGGGCCTGGAGCTGACGGACATCGTCTTCGCGGTGGACTCGGTGCCCGCCGCCTTCGCGGTGACGCAGGACACCTTCATCCTCTACAGCTCCAACGCCTTCGCCATCCTCGGCCTGCGGGCGCTGTACCTGCTGCTGTCCGGCACCGTGGGGCAGCTGCGCTACCTGCACTACGGGCTGGCCGGAGTGCTCGCCTTCGCGGGCCTGAAGATGGTGCTGGAGCCGTGGCTCCACGTCACCCCGCTGCTGTCGGTGGCCATCATCGTCACGCTCATCGGCGCCTCCGTCGTGGCCAGCGTGCACGCGAAGCGGCGGGACGCGCGCCTGGGACGCCCCCCTCCCGGGCGCGGCGGGGAGCCGGAGCGCCGCGGCCCCGGGCGCCCCACCGAGGTGGAGGCCTGAGCCGGGCGCTCCCGTGACGGAGGGCTACTCCGCTTCCTGCGCGTTGGCGCCGCCCGCGAAGTCGGTGCTCGCGCCGCCCAGCACGAAGCTGTCGAAGGCCGCGTTGGCCATCAGCTGCACGCGGTCCTCGTACTTCTTCAGCAGCGCCACGTTGGCGGCCGTCACCTTCCGGCCCTCCTCGGACAGGGGTTCCCCGGCCTGGCCGGCGCCCTGGTCCATGGCGTCGATGGCGGCCTGGAGCTGCCCCTGGGCCTCCTCCAGCTGCGTGCGCTCCTCGTCGGAGAGCGCGTCACCCTCCAGCTTCGTGTCCATCTCCTCCAGCTGCTTCTCCAGGGCGGCGCGGCCCTGCTTCATGCCCTCGCGCGCCTGGTCCAGGCCCTCGGCCATCAGCGAGGCGTAGACGGTGCCGGTGATGGTCTGGAACTCGGCGGGCGACATGTCGTGCTGCTTCAGGCCCTCGATGTAGGCGGCGCGCACGTCCACCATCATCGACATCATGAGGTTGGTGGCGTCCATGGCCGCGCTGAAGCTGGGGTTCTTCTTCCCCTCCTCGCCACCGTGCTCCTGCTCGAAGGCCTCCGCCTTCTGCTCCAGCGCCTTGAACGCGGGCAGCGCCGACTCGCGCACGGCGAAGTAGGTCTCCAGCCGCTTGGGCTCCAGCGCCAGCACCTCGCCCTGGGGAGGCGCCTGGAAGGTGTGCTCCTGGTTGAGCTTCGTCAGCTGCTCCTCCTGGGCCGACATCTTCTGTCCGGCCTCCAGGGTGCCGCCGAACGTCTTCTTGAACAGGAAGCCTCCGGCGACCACCGCGCCAATGCCCAACAGGAGGATGACGCCACAACCGATGCCTACGCCGATGAGGACCTTCTTCATGAACCCCTCCGAAACCGATGTTCCACGCCCCCGTGCTAACCGGGCAGGTGCCCATGGAGCAAGGGCCCCCTTGCCCGTCGGGCGGCGGCCCCCTGGGCACGCTTCCCTCCTGCGCGGCTAGTGGAGCCGGGACGCTTCGGCCTCCGGAACCCGCTGCCCGAGCTGGCGGGGCAGGCGGACCAGGAAGGTGGTGCCATCCTGCTCCGTGGAGCGGACGCGGAGCGAGCCGCCGTGCGCGTCGACGATGTGCTTCACGATGAACAGGCCCAGCCCCAGGCCGCGGCTGTCGCGCGTCCCCTTGCGCTCCGCGCGCTTCATCGGCTCGAAGAGGCGCGAGCGCAGCTCCAGGGGAATGGCGCCCCCCTGGTTGTGGACGGCCAGCGCCACCGTGTCCCGCGTGCCGTGCGTGCGCACCCGCACCGGGCAGTGCTCCGGGCTGTAGTTGATGGCGTTGTTGACCAGGTTGGTGATGACCTGCGCCAGCCGGTCCGGGTCCCACAGGCCGCGGCCGTCGCCGCCGCACTGGATGTCCAGCCTCCGCTCCGGATTCGCCAGCTGCACCTCGTCCACCACCTGCCGGGTCAGCTCGTGCAGGTCGAACGCCCGCGGCTGCATGGGGATGCCGCCGCCCAGGCGCGCCTGGGTGAAGTCCAGGATGTCGCGCAGCATGCGCGTGGCACGCTCGGCGCTGGTGAGGATGCGGCCCATCACCTTGCGCTGCCGCTCGTCCATGCCCTCGCGCCGCAGCAGCGTGGTGGTGGCCATGGTGATGGCGGAGAGGGGGTTGCGCAAATCATGGCTGACGATGCCGATGAGCAACTGCTCGAACTCCGCCCGCCGCTGCGCCTCCAGCTCCGCGGCGCGCCGCTCGGTGACATCCTGCATCGCGCCCACCATGCGCACCGCGCGGCCCGAGGCGTCGTGGACCACATGGCCCCGGTCCGAGATGACGGCCCACGTCCCATCCCCGCGCAGGAAGCGGTACTCGTCCGTCCAGTGCTCCTCACCCCGGTCGATGACGGCCTGCATGTCGCGGCCCACGCGCTCGCGGTCCTCGGGGTGGATGTGCTGGGTCCACGCGTCGAGGTCCATCCGGGGCTGGTGGGAGTCCAGGCGGAACTGCCGGGCGGCCAGCTCGCTCCACTCGATGTAGCCGGTGTCAAACTGCCAGTCATAGATGACGTCGCTGGTGGCCAGGGTGGCCAGCCGGTAGCGCATCTCCGACTGGCGCAGCACCTCCTCCGCGCGGTGCCGCTCGCTGATGTCCAGCGACACGCCCGCCACGTTCACCACGACGCCATCGGGCCCCATGACCGGGGAGACGCGCGTCATGAACCAGGCGCCCCCCAACTCCGACTCCAAGGAGAAGGACTCACCGCCATGCGCGCGCCGGGTGGCCTCCATGAGGTCCGGCCGGTCCGCGTACAGCTCGAAGGCGGAGTGGCCCACGACCTGCTCGCTCTCCAGTCCAATCACCCTCAGCCCTTCGCCCTCGAAGAGGGTGATGATGCCCTGCGCGTCCGTGGACCAGAGGATGACGGGCAGCTGGGTGAGGATGCGGTGCAGGTGCTCGCGGGCCTCGTCCCGCTCGTGCTCCATGCGGGCTTTCTCCGTGAGGTCGGTGGAGATGCCGCACACCGCATACGAGTGGCCCCACGCGTCCGGCACGGGGAACTTGAGCGAGCTGTAGAAGTGCGGCCCGTCCTGCTGCGGCACCACCTCGTCGTAGCTGTGCGGCTGGCCGCTCGCCAGCACCCGCGCGTCATTGGCGGTGAGGTCCGCCGCCACCTCGGGCGGGAACAGCTCCACGTCCGTGTGGCCCACCACCTGCCGACTGGCAAGCCCGGTGGCCTCCTCGAAGGAGCGGTTGATGAAGAGGTAGCGCCCCTCCGTGTCCTTGGCGAAGATGACGGCCGGGGCGTGGTCGAGGATGTCATGCAGCTTCGCCTGGGTGGCGCGCATGGCCTGCTCATGGTCCCGGGCGTACTGCACCACCGCGTCCGCGATGCACGCGTCGAGCGCCTGGTTGAGGACCCTCAGCCCGGCCAGCTCGGGCGCCCAACCCGACTCGTCGAGGATTTCGTGGATGCTGTCCCGCAGCAGGCCGTACTCGCGCACCACCGCGCCAATGTCACTGCCCGCCTGAAAGCGCTCCCGGCCATGCCGGCCGCCAATGGCCCGTGCCCTCTCCAGGTCGGGCGTCGCGTGCAGGGTCCGGAGCGTCTCCACCAGCGAGTCCATCAGCCCGGGCAGGCTGCTCAGCGGCCCCGTGCGAGGTACCGGGCCCTCCCCGAGCACCTCCAATACCCGCGCCTCCCAGCGCTGGAGGATGTCCTCTCTGCGCGCCTCCAGCAGGTCCGGCAGGAGGAGCGGCGGCGTGGCGCAGGGGTTCATGCAAGCGCCTCCCACGAGGGGGCCCCGGGCGAATCCCCGCCTGACGGCCCTCCCGAGGAGGTGCAATGCCTGGATGGATGAGGCGAGGACATAGCCGTTGCCACTTTGATACATCCCCTCCGCCCGAAGGGCTCCCCGCCCCCACGTCGGGCCCGGGTGATGCCTCGCAGAGAGGGCGACCACGGGTGCGCCCCGTGCGGGGTGCCACGCTCCCTTTCATGGCCGGGCCTCCAAGTCTGGGCTTCCTCGGCCACCTGGACCAGACTGGGCACCCACACCCAGGAGGAGAGCATGGGACTCGCGGAGCGCAGGGCCGCCAAGAAGTTCGAGGACACGACGTACCCGAAGCTCAAGCAGCAGGTCGACGCGGCGGCGCACTTCGAGGTGCCGCTGGACGTGAACTGGCAGAGCCTCGCCATCGACGGGGGCGCGGACCTCTACGAAGAGGGCTTCACCCAGGTGTACTTCACCCCGCTCATCGAGGCGTTCCAGGCCATCTGCATCGACGACATGGGGCGCGACGCGCTCAAGTCGAAGCTCAAGCGCGTCATCATCCGCAACACGGCGGGCGTCTACTACGCGAGCAGCATGGTGACGTTCGAGGACGGCGTGCTGACGCTGGACCATGAGCCCACCACCAACGTCGGCGACGTGAGGGACCGTCGCGACAGCATCCAGAAGACGCTGGAAGCCGCGCTGTAGTCAGCGCTGGCAGGGCACCGGCGCGCAGGCACCCCACACCCCTCGCCTCGCGCGCCGGGCCTCGGCCTCCAGCGACTCGAACTCCGCGCGCCGCGCGCTCCCCGCGGGCGGCACGTGCAGCACGCAGGCATGGCCCCGCTCCACCAGGAGCGTGTTCACCTCGCGCCCGTCCACGGACACGTAAGCGAGGAGCCGGCCAAAGCGGTCCTCGCACGCCTCACCGTAGGCCAGCGCCACCCGCCGTCCCTCCACGAGCCCGCGATTGAAGGCGTGGGCCTCCGGGCCGAAGCAGTCGCGGGTGCGCCCCGTGCTCTCGGGCGCATCAGCCAGCAGGTAGCGGATGCGCTCGCCACTCTCGAGGAGGAGCGTGTCACCGTCGATGACCTCCGCCACCCGGCCCGTGTCCGGACCGCACGGGGTGCTGGCCTCTCCCCCGCAGGCCAGGAGCGCGGCGGCCAGCACGGCCGCGCTCACCGAGCGCATGGACGGTTCTCCACGCCCGGAGTGCCCCGGTCCCCCAGCCCATAGCGGACGCTGGTGGGAGCGGGACAGAAGCTCCCCGCCGCGTCATTCCGGGTGGCGTCACTCCGGGATGGGTCGACCTGCGAGGACACGCCCGGCACCGCCGCGGTCGTCCACGTCACGGCGTCCAGCAACCGCCCGTCCACCGCGAGCCGCAGCACGTGGTTGCCCGCGCTGTTCGCGAGGTTGAACGCGAACGTGCCGAGCACCGCCGGCAACCCGCCATTGAGGGACACGTCCTCGCTGCGCGCGAGGACGGCACGGCCACCGGCCTTGAGGGACAGGCACAGCGCCGACATGAGCACCGCGCTGCTCCCACTCCCGTTGGACAGGGTGACGCCGTTGAGGTCCACCTCGCGCAGGGCGAGCACCTCCACCCACTCGCCCGTGGCATCCGCCACCGCGCTCGGGTCGGCCATGAACTCGGTGAGGACCAGCGAGCCCGCATCCGGCACCCTCGGCGCGCGGAGCTTCCCGGTCGACCTGTCGATGCAACCATTCACCGGAGTCCCCGCGTCCACGCCTGCATCCGCCGGGCCCGCATCCGGAACGCCCGCATCCAGCCGACCTCCATCCGGGGCCCCCGCATCCGGGACGCCACCGTCCGAGCCACCCACGCCACAAGCGCGGTTCGCACGGCCAGGAGTCCCCAGGTTGCCGCGCGTCCCATAGACCTCCGTGGCCCGACACCACGCCGCTCCCGAGTCATTGCGCTGCGCATCCGCCAGCAGCGCCGACACCTGCGTGGCCACGCCCTCCTCCGCCGGGCCGTACCCGGCGCCATCGATGAGGACGTCCCCCGCCTTCACCATCACCACGCCGCCCGAGTTGCGCAGGTCCACACCGAAGGTGGCCACCGGCGCGGGCAACCAGCCGTTGACCGCCGCCTCGGTGCGGCGTGCCAGCACCGCATGCTCACCCGCCGCGAGCGACACGCACGCCCCCGTCGCCACCTTCGTCCCCGCCGAGTCCGTGCCCACCGTCACCCCATTGAGGTCCACGGGCACGGTGGCCCGCACCTCCACCCACTCGCCCAGCGTGTCGTCTCCGCGCGGGTTGGCCATCACCTCGGTGATGACCAGGTCTCCCGGCCGCGGGCGCACCACGGGCCTCGCGGAGGAAGCTCCCGCCGGCACACAGGACTCCGCGACACCCGCATCCGCGGTGGAAGACGGCGGAGGTGCTCCCGAATCACAGGGAGCATTCGCCGCACCGGGGCTCCCCCGGGGCTCATCCGCTCCGGCCCCGTCACACCAGCGCTCCGGGTCATCGTTGCCAGCGGAGTCGGGCACGAGCCGGCCGTCGTAGATGCGGGCCACTCCACTCTTCGCGGGCGCGGTGAGGTGGACCTCGTCAACGTCCCGCTCCCCGCATCGCACGCCCAGCTTCCCACCCGTGTTGCCCAGCGCGCCAAGCGCCTCGCCATACGCATGGTCCATGTACGCGGGCAGCGGCCCCTCGCGCACGTCCCCCAGCACGAGGTAGCTCCCGGCCGCCACGGGCACGGAGCCGGTGAAGAGATAGGCCCGCTCCTGCGAGCCATCCACGCGGGCCGAATAGAGCGTGACTCCATGCAGGTCCACGGTGGTGCGCGTGGGGTTGTGAAGCTCGACGTACTCCTGCCCGGTGTCCGTCCCCACGGGGTCATTGAGGTACTCGGTGATGACCAGGTCTCCGGGCAGCAGCCCGGCGCACGCCGCGTCCACGCCCTCGTCCGGAGGTGCCCCTCCACAAGCCCACGCGCCGAGCAGCGCCACTCCACCCAGCCACCTTCCCCAGCCCCTCATTTCGGCAACCCTCACGTTCAACTCCTCTGTCTCACAGCACTTCAGGACCGCGACTCCAGCTCCAGGTGAAAGCGGCAACCCTCACATTCAGTTCCTCTGGTTCACAGCGCGTCAGAACCGCGTCTCCAGCTCCAGGTGGAAGAGGTGGCGCGGCGGGTCGGGCGGTACACGGGCCACGCTCGCGTCCTTCAGGTCGAGCACCCACGCGTACCGCGCCCGCGCCGTCACCCTCTCGAAGGCGGCCCAGCCCGCGTCCACGGCGGCGCGCAGCTCCTGCCGGAGCCGGCGGCGCTCGGAAAGGTCCTCGTCCTTCCACACCACCCGGGCGCCCAGCTTCACGGACTCCGCGGGCCGCAGCCGCACGTCGAGCACGGCCTGTCCGTCATACCGGGGGCCCTCGGCGTCAGGCGCCTCCACGCGCGCGTGCCCGTACTGCACCGCCACCGTCACGCCGTCGGCGACCTCGGACCGCACCCGGGCGACGACTCCGTACCGGCCGCTGGAGCACGGGCTCGTCCCTTCCTGGGAAGCGTCGACCTCCGCCTCCCCGGAGCACGCGCCCCCTGTTCCCAGCCCGGAGTCCCGCAGCTCCACCTGGAGCGACGGCTGGAACCGTGGCCACACGAGCCAGTCCGCCCGGGCGGAGGCGCGCAGGTGCGCCGTGCCCGCCGTCCCCGGCACCGCGCCATCGGCCGGCAGCGTCCACGCATCCACCTGCCCGCGAACCCGCCACGCACCTTCCGCGCGCTGGAGATAACGCACGCGAGCGCCCAGCTCGTTGCGCACGCGCAGTCCCTCCAGCGTGTCCGGACCGGAAGTCGCACCGCTGTAGGGATTGGCGAAGTCGCGTCCGTAATAGCGCAGCGCCAGCTCCACCTCGTGCCGTGCGCCAGAGAGCACGGTGCGCTGGACGGCACCGAAGCCACCACCTCCGTCCGGAGCGACATCGAAGCTGCGCGTGCCCTCGAAGAAGAGGTCCACAGCGCCACGCCCCCAGGCCGCATCGAGCCCCACCGCGCCGAAGCCGCCACCCGCCGGGTAGCGGGCACTCGGCTGGAAGTCGAGTCGCGCACCTTCGGGGCTCCACACCGGCCGCGCGGCCCAGCCCGTCACCCCGACCTGGGCACGCGGTGACAGGGACAGCGTCGCATTGCCGCCACCCGCCCACTCCTGGAAGACACCCGGCAGCGTGCGCGCCGTGAGCTTCTCCACCCGTGAGCCCGACAGCGGCACCAGCACGTCCGGAGCCCGGCACCCACCACGCGAGTCCACACAGGCCGAGCGGTCCAGCACCGCATGACGCGCCAGCGAGCGGAGCTGGTACGAGCCGAAGCCCGTGAGCGACAGCTCCGCGCCAGTACCCACCGGCCCACGCACGGTGCCCACGAGCCCCCGGAAGCCCTCGTCCCAAGCGAAGTCCGGGGTGACGTCGGACAGCCGCTCCTCGGGCTCGCAGCCCGTGCCTCCCACGAGGCACTCCCGTTCCAGCGCTCCGGGCGGTCGCACGCCGTCATCGGGAAGGAAGCCCTCCGGCGACGGCAGCGCCGTGGTGTCCAGCGTGAGCCGCTGCCCGAAGCCCAGCCGGTACGTGCCCGCCAGCACGGAGGCGCGCTCACCCGTCCAGTGCGCGTAGAGCTTCGGCAGCAGCACCGCCGGACCGGGCGCCTCCACCACCAGGGCCCGCCGACGCTCATCCCTCTGAAGGGGCCCCAGTCTCCTGCGCGCGAGCGAGAGCAGTACTCCCGCCCGCATCCCGGCGAGTCCTCCCGCGCGAACCTGCAACGCCACGGGTGGCAGCAACGGGTCCGACGCGGCGAAGGCCATCAACAGCCTCGCATCACCAGAGAGCCCGGGCTCCCGCCGCACGAGGAACGACGCGAGCCTCCGCTCCTCTTCCTCCGTGAGTCCTCCCGGAGAATCGCTCCCCGCGGCACCTGAAGCCCTCGCGCGCCCATGCTTCGTGGCTCGCCCGCCAGCGTCCCGCCGCCGCATGCGAGCCCGCAGCAGCACATCCACGTCCGCGTACGTCAGCCCGGGCAGGCCATACAGCGTGGCGCGCGTCGCGAGCCTCGGGTCCACCCCGGCCCGCCGCAGCGCCAGCAGTGCCGCGAGCGTCTCACGGGAGATGGCGCCCTCTTCCGCCAGCGCGAGCAGGTCCAGCTCACCCGAGACTTCCGGCTCCACCTCATACGGCGCCGCATGCACGGGCAGCGCCCGGCACAGCCAGCACCCCAGCAACCACGGCAACCACAGTGAGAGGACACGGCGCACGCCGCGCTCCGCTGCACATCCGAGACCACCGTTCCCTACAGCGTCACCACTCCGTCACTGCGTCTGAATCCCGGACCCATCGTCCAGGAGCCGGACAGGACTCAGGCCCTCGCGGCTCGGGGGTCCACCCGCAGCAGCTCCTCGGCGACGGACTCCGCGGCCACGGCGCGGGCCTTCGCGGCGGCGTGGCGAAGCCGGGCTTCGTCACTGCCATCCAGCGCCGCCTGCGTCTGGCGCAGGTCGAAATCGGCGGTCAGCAGCAGTGCCGCCAGGTTCATCCGTTCCAGTTCCATCAGCATCCAGGAGACTCCGCGCTACGACCTGCCTCTCCAATAACCAGCAGCATGGCAGGGGGGCCCGACGCCCTTTGGCCGGAGTCCCTGTGCAGACCCGGGGCCAGCCTCACAGGCCACCAGGCAGGCGCTCACGCCCCACCCTTCCCGGCATGTGGACCTGGGGACGACTCCGAGTGGACGGGACGGACGCGTGGCCCCGTCCATGTATGCTGCCGCTCCGCTCCATGGGCCACGTCCACATCGTCCGAGACTTCCCCTCCCCCCAGGAGGGCTTCCACCGCACCGTGCGCGTCTACACACCCGACGCCTACGACTCGATGCCGCACCACCGCTTCCCCGTGCTCTACATGCACGACGGACAGAACGTCTTCGCCCACCCCGACTCGGCCCGCTTCGAGACGTGGTGCGCCAACGTCGCGCTGGAGCACGGAGTAGACGAGGGCCGCCTGGAGCCGTGGATCATCGTCGCGGTGGACTCGGGCGAGGGGCGGCTGCAGGAGTACTCGCCCTGGGACGAGCCCCGCAACCAGACGAAGGCGCGCGGCGAGGCCTACGGCCGCTTCCTGGTGCAGCACCTCAAGCCGCTGGTGGACCGCACCTACCGCACGCGCCCCGAGGCCGAGTGGACGGGCGCCATGGGCTCGTCGATGGGCGGGCTCATCTCCCTGTACCTCGGCTTTCGCTACCCGGACGTCTTCGGCCGCATCGGCGCGCTGTCGCCCACCGTCATGTGGGGCGAGGGGCGCCTGTTCGAGGAGTGGGCCACTCACAGCCGCCACTGGACGCGCATCTACCTGGACGCCGGCGAGCAGGAGTTCATCCACACCGACGGCGTGCCCCTCAACTACGGCGAGGCCACGCGCGCCTTCTACGAGCACCTCAAGCACGTGGGCTACGCAGACCACGAGTTGTCCCTGGTGCTGGAGCCCGGGGGCGAGCACCACGAGCGCGACTGGCAGCGCCGCCTGCCCCAGGCGATGCAGTGGTTGCTGGGGTGAGGCGCGCCGCGTGAAGCTCCGCAAGCCGGTGCCGCTCGAGCAGCGGCTCGTCTACGTGCAGGTGGTGGAGGGACTGCTCCAGCACGGGCTTCAGGGCAGGGTGTCGCCCCGGCTGAAGCAGCGGCTGCGGCAGGCGGGCATCGACCTGGACCGGCCCTTGCTGCCGGCCTACCCGGTGCCGCTGTGGATGCATTGCCTGTCCGTCATCGTCGAGGAGACGTACCCGGGCGTGCCCCGCGAGGAGGCCTTCCGCAAGCTGGCGGAGGCGCACGTGCAGGGCTACGGGCGCACCGTCATCGGCCGCGCGGTGTATGGCGTCATGCGGCTGCTCGGCACGCGCCGGCTGGTGCAGCGCCTGCCGCAGACGCTGCACGCCACGGACAACTACACGGAGGTGGAGCTCGTCGAGCGCGGCCCCACCACCTATGAGATGCGGATGAACTCCGCGGTGGACTCTCCCGGCTACGTGGAGGCGCTCTTCGAGTCCATGATGCGCGTGGGCGGCGCGGAGTCCCCGAAGGTGACGAAGACGCACGTGGACCCGGCCGCGCCGAGCACCACGTACCTGCTCACCTGGACCGAGCGCTGAGCCTCAGGCGGTGGCCTGGATGAAGCGCACCGCCTCGTGCATGGCGTCCAGGTCCGGGTGCCGGGTGAGGTACATCTCCTCGCCCATGAGGCTGTGGTAGACGGGCGGCAGGTCACCCTGGTGCTGGAGCAGCGAGGTGCCCAGCTTCTCCACAATCTGCTTGTGGTTGTGCTTGTAGCGGCGGCTCTTGCGGCGCGCGCTGTGACAGACATGGTAGCGCGGGGTGTAGCGAAAGTCCGCCACCGGGTCCCCCGTCACCACGCGCGCCCACAGCCGGTACACGTCGATGTCGCACGTGTAGTTCATCATGTCGGTGATGAAGCCGCCGGGCGGGCGGAGGTTGACCTCCAGCACGATGAAGCGGCCGTCGGGCAGGCGGAAGAACTCCAGGTGGAACCAGCGCTCGCGCAGGCCGCACGCGGCCACCACCTCGCGGCCCAGCACGTCGAGCGCGGGCGGAATCTCCTGGAGGCTCCAGAAGGAGATGTCGCGCTTCTCCAGCACCGTCTCCATGCCGCCGTCGCTGTACTGGTGGCTGAGGTTGAAGACGATGACGCCGTGCCGGTCCACGATTCCGTCGTAGGTGACGATGGTGCCGCGCACGAAGGGCTGGGCCACGTAGGAGGTGGGCAGCGGGTGGGCCAGGGCGTCGTCCACCTCCTTGTCGCTGGCCACCTTGAAGGTATGGGCGGCGCCCACGCCCACGTCGGGCTTGAGGACGAGCGGGTAGCCCACCTTGGCGGCGAACGTCTTCACCTGGGCGGCGTCGCGCACGCGGATGAGCTCCGGGTGGGGCACGCCGGCCGCGTGGAAGACCTCGGCCATGCCGGACTTGGAGCGCAGGCGGTGGATGTCCGCAGGCTGCAGGCCGGGCACGTGGAAGTCCTCGCGCAGGCGGGCCTCCACCTCCAGCCAGGACTCGTTGAGCGAGTCGATGCGGTGGATGCGCCCGTGCTTCCAGGTGAGGTAGCCGGCGGCGCGGACGAGCGCGTCCTCGTCGTTGAGGTTGGGGACGAGGAAGTACTCGCGCAGGGACTCGCGCAGCTCGGAGCGCAGCGAGTCATAGGGAGCATCGCCGATGCCCAGCACCGTGACGCCACGCTCGCGCAGGGCGGTGACGAAATGGAAGAACTGGGGCGGGAAGTGGGGGGAGATGAAGACGAAGTTCATGGCTCCTCGGGGCGGGTCCCGACGACGTTGACCATAGCGGCGCTCCGGGTCGAGGCCCACTTCCTTGCTCCCCCTCCAGACAGGTGTACGACATTGTCCCCCTACCCCGTGGAACCAGCCTGGAGGGCGCCCGGGAGAGAGGGAGCAGGCGGAGCCTCCAGGGTGGGGGATGGCCCATGAAATACGGGCACGACTACGCTCGCGGACACACGCAAAGCCGCGAGGTCCGTCACGAACCGCTTCACTGGAACCGCGACCCCACTCACCGCCCGGGGAATCGAAGCCTGCGCTGAAAGGCTCTCCGTCCACCCCGCGGAGCTGTGGACGGTGCTCCAGGTGGAAACGCGCGGCTGTGGCTTCTTCGCGGACCGCCGGCCCGTCATCCTCTTCGAGCGGCACATCTTCAGCCGGAGGACGCAGGGCCGCTTCGACGCGCAGGTGCCCGACCTCAGCAACCCCAAGGCGGGCGGCTATGCCGGCGGCGTGGCGGAGTACGGGCGGCTGGAGCGGGCCCTCGCGCTGGACGCACCGGCGGCGCTGATGAGCGCGTCCTGGGGCCTGGGCCAGGTGATGGGCTTCCACGCGAGTGACCTGGGCTACGGCTCCGTCGAGCAGTTCGTCAGCAGGATGATGGAGTCCGAGGACGAGCAGCTCGGCGCGCTCGCGGCCTTCATCCAGACGAACGGGCTGGTGAAGGCGCTGAAGGCGCATGACTGGGCCACCTTCGCGAAGGGCTACAACGGCCCGGCCTACGCGAAGAACCAGTACGACAAGAAGCTGGCGGAGGCATACCTGCGCCTGTCCACCCACGCGCCACCCGACGTGAGCGTGCGCGAGGGCCAGCTGCGGCTCATGTTCCTCGGCTTCGAGCCGGGGACGCCGGACGGAGCGCTCGGCTCGCACACGAAGGCGGCGCTCAAGAAGTTCCAGGCGAAGCAGCAGCTCCCCATCACCGCCACGTTCGACGCGGCCACGCTCGACGCGCTGAGGCAGCAGCAGGCCCTCCTGCCCCGGAGCGACGCCGGTGGCGAGGCGCTGGCGAAGAGCCCTGCGGCGCCCGTCCCCGTCCCCGTCAGCCCGGCGCAGGCGGTCTCCCCTGGAGTTGGCGCCTCCGCCCTCGCAGTGAGCCAGCCCGCGCAGGTAGTCTCACCCGCCTGGACGCTGGCGCCGAGGAGAAGCCCCGAGACCGCGGCCACGCTCGAGTCCGTCACCACCTCCTGGCCCGAGGCCCCGGTGATGCCGGAGTCCTCACCGCTCCCGGAAGCGCTGGCCGAGCAGCTCCGCCAGCGCCTCTCCCAGCCGCTCGACCCGGACCTCCAGGCCGAGCTCTCGCGCGTCCTCGTCCTGCGCGGCAAGGTCGCTCCGGAGCTGGGAGCCCCCGCCGTGGAGACGCTGGACCTGTGCCTCACCGCGCTGCTGGCGGAGCGACCCAACCTCTCCTTCGCGAAGAACACGCGGCTGCGCATCGCCTCCGAGTTGGCGGACCGCATCTACCCGCTGCGCCCGCTGCCCATCCTCCGCTCGCGCTCTCCCGCCATGCAGGTGGTGCACGGGCTGGGGCTGTTGCTGCTCTGCTGCCACGGCCTCTTCGGCCTCGCGCACGAAGTGCTGACCACGGAGGCGACGCAGGTCTTCGGCCTCCCCGCCCGCACGCTGTTGCTGGTGGGGCTGTGCGGCGCCGTGGGCGGAGTGGTGAGCATCCTCATGCGGCTCGGGGACTTCGAGAAGATGCGGGGCGCCAGCCGTGTCTCCATGCTGATGCAGGGCTTCTTCAAGCCGGTGGTGGGCATGTACTGCGCCATCTTCGGCTTCGCGCTGATGAAGTCGGGCGTGCTGCCCCTCCAGCCGGCCACGCAGGAGTCCGCGCTCTACCTTTATATGTCCGTGTGCTTCCTACTCGGCTTCAGCGAGCGGCTCGCCCAGGACCTGTTCATCCGCGCGGGAGAGGGTCTCGCCTCGGTCGGCGCAGATCGGTCCGCCTCCTCCTGACGGCTTCGTCCCGTGGCTGCCGGAGCCACGCTCCCAGACGTCCACACTCGGCGAGCCTCGGCGCCCAGGGACGCCGACAGGCAGGCCGTGACGGGCTTGCCCGGGAACCGCCGCGCCGTGCTATCTCGCCCGAGCATCCCGAGGCTCCCGGTGGCCGAGCACCGCGGAGGGATGCCCGGGAGCAACGCTTGTCGGAAACACCCGCCGTCACCACCAGGGCCATGCCAGCTCCCCGCGCGGTTGTTCGGCGGGGCACCGGACTGGCGCCATGAGCCCGCCCCTCACGGACACCGCATCCGGGCGCTGGAGCAAGCTGCTGCCCTGGCTGGGCGCGGTGCTCGGCCTCCTGTGGTACCTGGTGGTGGGCGGAGGGCTGACGCTCGACCCCACCAACCTCGACTGGGTCGGCGGTGGGGACACGGCGCAGCACGTGCTCGGCTGGCTCCACTTCCGCAACGCGCCGTGGGACTTCCCGCTGGGGAAGACGCCCTCCCTCCTGCACCCGCTGTCCGCGTCCGTGGGCTACACCGACTCGAACCCGTGGGTGTCGCTGGCGCTGAAGCCCTTCTCGCGCTGGCTGCCCCAGGACTTCCAATTCGTGGGCCTCTGGTTTGCCCTGTGCTTCGCGCTCCAGGGGTGGATGGGCGTGAAGCTCATGGAGTGCCTCACGGCCAGCGCGGCGCAGCGGCTGCTGGGCGCGTCGCTCTTCGTCATGGCGCCCGTGCTGCTGGCGCGGAGCGGCCACGACACGCTCTGCGCGCACTGGATGATTCTGGGCGTCCTGTGGCTCCACCTCCGTCCCCGTGAGGACACGCGGGCGGCCTGGAGGGACGTGCGTTGGGCGCTCCTGTTCAACGTGCTCGCCGCGGGTGTGCACCCGTACCTCGTGGTGATGGTGTTCACCCTCACGCTGGCGCTGCTCTACTCGCTGGTGAGGCGGGAGCGACTCCTGTCCTGGCGGGCCGGGAGCGCGGCGCTCGCGGGAGTGCTGCTCGCGGTGGGGACGCTGTTCGTCCTCTTCGGCTACGTGGGCCAGGGCGCGGGGCTGGCGGCGGACCTGAGCTTCGGCCATTTCAGCGCGGATGTGCTGACGCTCTTCAACCCCATGGGCTGGTCGAAGCTGCTGCCGAACCTGCCCCACGGGCCTGGACAGTATGAGGGCTTCGGGTACCTCGGCACGGGAGGGCTGGCGCTCACCGTCGTGTTGCTGTTCAAGCCCTCGTCATGGTGGCCGCGTGCGAAGGAGGAGCTGAGGGCCCGCGGGCCGCTGGTGCTCGCGGTGCTGGCCCTGACGCTGCTGGCCTTCTCCACGGTGGTGACGGTTGCGGGCAAGCGGGTGCTCTCGCTGCGGAGCGTGACGCAGGCGCTCCTGCCACTGCTCGCGCCGTTCCGCGCGTCGGGCCGGTTCATCTGGGTGCTCGACTACGCGCTGTTGACGGGCCTGCTGGCGCTCGTCACGTGGCGCTGGAGGCAGCGGCCGAAGGTGGTGACCGGCCTGCTGCTGGGCGTGGTGCTGCTCCAGTTCCTGGACACGGATGACGTGTGGTTCCGGGGCCGCTTCCACGGTGAGCCCTGGCCACGGTTGAAGGCGCCGGAGTGGGAGCAGGTGGACCCGTCGTACCGGCACGTCGTGTTGTTCCCGCCGGCCATCAAGAACTGGCAGGAGCCGTGTGTCGCGCAGACCTTCCCGGACAACGCCTACGTGCGCTTCGGGGACCTCGCGTATCGCAAGAGACTGACGACGAACAGCGTCTACATGGCGCGCTTCGACGCGGCGAGGCTGAAGGCCGTCTGCGAGGCGCTGCGGGCGGACGTCCGAAGCGGTCGCTTCGCGGAGGACACGCTCTACGTGGTGGACGCGAAGGAGCTGGCCGCGTTCCAGCGCCCGGAGGCAGGGCTCACGTGCGGCGTGCTGGACGGATACACGGTCTGCGTGGCGGCGAAGGAAGGCCGCTTCCGCGAAGCGCTCCTGCGCGCCTCGAGTCCCCGCTGAAGCCAGGTTCGTCGGGAGCCACTCCCAAGGAAGCCCGGCCCCGGCCATGCACCTTGTCCCCGCCGTCCGCCGCGTGCCATGAAGCCCGGCATCCTCCGTGCCGCCGCGAACGCGTCCCGCCGACGGAGCCGACGCACCGCTGAACCGTTGAGCCCCTCATGGGCTGGGAGCTTGAATGAACTGGGTCACCGCGCGCACCCTGTGCGTGCTCGCCGTCTGGGTGCTGGTCGTTCCCGCCGCTGGAGCCGCGACGCGGCAGCAGGAGCTGGACCAGCTCGTCACGAAGTACCACCAGCTGCGCCAGTTCCACGGCACCGTGCTCGTCGCCAACGAGAAGGGCGTCCTCTACAAGAAGGGCCATGGCTTCGCGAACCTCGAGTGGCGGGTGCCGAATACGCCCGACACGAAGTTCCGCCTCGGCTCCATCACCAAGCAGTTCACGTCGATGCTCATCATGCAGCTCGTCGCCGAGGGCAAGCTCAAGCTCGACGACAAGCTCACGAAGCACCTGCCCGACTACCGCAAGGACACGGGCGACCGCGTCACCGTCACCCACCTGCTGAACCACACCTCCGGCATCCCCAGCTACACGTCGCTCCCCGGCTTCTTCGAGAACGAGTCCCGCAATCGCTTCACCGTCTCCGACCTCGTGAAGAAGTTCTGCAGCGGCGACCTCAACTCCGAGCCCGGGACGAAGTACGCGTACAACAACTCCGGCTACGTCCTGCTCGGCGCCATCATCGAGAAGGTCACCGGCAAGACGTACGCGCAGGCGCTCCAGGAGCGCATCTTCGACCCGTTGGGAATGAAGAGCACCGGCTACGACGTCTCCTCGACGGTGCTCCCCAAGCGCGCGAGCGGCTACGAGTTCCAGCCTGACGGGTACTTCAATGCCGCGTACCTCGACATGACCGTCCCGTATGCCGCTGGCGCCCTGTACTCGACGGTGGAGGACCTCTATCTCTGGGACCGGGCGCTCTACCTGGACACGCTGCTGCCCGCGCCGCTGAAGCAGCGGATGTTCACCCCTGGCCTGAACAACTACGCCTTCGGGTGGTCGCTGCGGCCCATCCCCCTGCAGGACGGCACGGAGCTCGCCGCCGTCAGCCATGGGGGCGGAGTCAACGGCTTCAGCACGCTCCTCATCCGCATCCCCGAGCGCAAGGAACTGGTCGTCCTCCTCGACAACGCGTCGTCCGGCGGCAAGCTCTCGGAAATCGCGGCCGGGCTGCTCGGCATCCTCCGCGGAATCCCGCCCCTGCAGCCCCGGCCCTCGGTGGGAGAGGTCGTGTGGTCCACCCTCGACAAGGCCTCCGTCACGGAGGCCATCGCCAGGTACAGGGTGCTGAAGACGACGAAGACGGAGGAGTACGATTTCTCGGAGGAGCAATTGATGGGCGTGGGGTACCGGCTCCTCCGTGCCGGGCGCGTCGCGGACGCCATCGAAATCTTCAAGCTGAACGTGGAGACCTACCCGACCTCGGCGAACTGCCACGACAGCCTGGGCGAGGCGTACCTGGCCAGCGGCAACAAGGAACAGGCGCTCGCGAGCTACCGCAAGGTCCTGGAGCTGCTCCCAGGGAACAACCACGCGCAGGAGCTCATCAAGAAGCTCGCGCCACCCGCGAGCAGCGGTAGCAACACGCCCGCGTTAAAGAGCAAGCCATAGCGAAGCCCGCGCCGCATGAGCCAGCCCGGTCTCCCTCGGGATACCACTGAAGGCGTATGGCCCCTCGGGCCCGGCCCGGTACGCTGGGGCCCGCCTTCCTCGCCGAGAGTTTCCGCCATGCACCGAACCTGGAGCCTTCCCCGACGCGCGCTCGCGCTCGTCCTGGCCGCATCCCTGGTGGGGTGCGCCAGCACCACCACCATCCGCAGCACGCCGTCGGGCGCCACCGTCTACGTCGAGGACCGGCGCGTGGGTACCACGCCCCTCATCTACGCAGACCGGAAGACGTCCTTCTCGTGGGTGAAGCTCCGCCTGGAGAAGGAGGGCTACGCGCCCGTCGAGGCGGTGATGCGCCGCGACGGGAGCCTGAACTTCGGCGCCCTCTTCTTCGGCGCCCTCATCTTCCCCCTGTTCTGGATGATGGGCTACCCCGATGAACACAGCTACGCACTCGAGCCGGCAACAGACCCGGAGGCCCTGGACTGGGAGAAGCGGGACACCGACGACCTCTACTGACTAGAAGAGCCAGCCCGCTCCGATGATGGGCATCAGCTGCGCGCGCGGGCTGCCGTCCTTCGGGTACAGGGCGAGCCCCAGCCCTCCCTCCAGGAGGAAGCCACCCTCGGATATCCACTGGATGCCGCCATCCACGTGCAGGTTGAGGGCGAAGATGTCTTCACTGGAGACGTCATTGGCGTCAGTCGGGTCGTTGGTGATGTCCTTGCCGCCCACGCCGATTCGCGTCGGCGTGGACGAGAAGCCGGGGATGCCCACGTGTACGCCCGAGCCCACGAAGGGACTGAAGCGCGAGGACACGAGGGTCCACCGGACGCCCGCGTCGACCCCGCCGAACCCCACGTCCAGGGCGAGGTAGGGGAACAAGTCCTTGCGGACCACGTAGGTGGCGGAGATGACCATCACCCCCCGGGTGCTGACGAGCTCCAGGCCCAGGCCCCAGGTGCGGCCCAGCCGGGGGTTGCGCTTGAACTGCATGAGCGCCTCGGCACGATGGGTCTCATCGCGCGCCTGGGTGGACTCCTCCTCCTCGAGCTGCTGGTAGCGGCGCAGGAAGTCCGGGTCCTCCGGCAGCGTGGGGTCCGCGGCAATCGCCGCCCGCAGGGCCCGCCGCTCCCGGCTCTTGTCCCCGGTGCGCTCGTACGCCTCGGCCATTCGCACCAGCCCGCGCGCGCGCCCACGCAGCGAGGCCGCGTCGTCCGGCACCTCCTCCAGCACCTGGTCGAAGAGGCGCAGCGCCGCACGCGCCTCGCCGGCAGCCAGCAGTCGCAGCGCCTCGTCCCGGCGCCAGTCGCGCAGCTCCGCCGGGTCGTCGGTGTCCTCCGGGCGGCCCTTGAGCAACCCCGCGGACAGCGGCCGGGACTCGAACGTCAGCCCGGCCACCTCCACGCGCGCGCCCTCCGCGAGCTTCACCGCCGCCGACTCCACCGTCTGCGGGCCCACGCGCTTGACGTGGTAGTCGCCCGGCGCGAGCGCCAGCAGCAGCTCCCGCTCGGGACGCGTGCGGCCCTCGGCGGCCAGGCGCCGCTCCTGGCGGTCCACGACGACGTAGCGCTCACCCTCCAGGCGCGGCAGCACCAGCGTGGCCGTGGCGCGCTCCAGCCACGTCAGCACCACCTCGCCCTGCCCCTTCAGCTCGTACCGGAAGGCGGGCCGCTGCGGCACCGGCGTCGCCGCGGTGTCCGCCTCCGTGCGCTGGAAGGCGTGCTGGTAGGCCTCGGACAGCGTCACCTTGCCGTCCTCATTCGCATCCGCCGCGCCGCGCAGGCCGGAGACGAGGTGGTGCGTGAAGACGGAGCCCGCCAGGGCACGGCGCTCCTGGGACAGCTCGTCCGCGCCGCTGGAGGTGAGCAGCGCGAGCCCATTCACCTCCAGTTCGTCCACCACCTGCGACTGGAAGGTGGCCACCGGCCGGCCGCCCTTCGTCTCGACGATGGAGCCGCTGCGGCACGCATCCACCACGCCCAGGCGCACCCGGCCGGGCGAGTCGCGCAGCACGGTGTATAGCTCCTCATGGGACAGCGGCTCACCGCGCAGGTGCAGGTGCCGCTCGTCCGCGTGGCCCGAGTAGTAGACGAAGAGCAGCGACTCGCCCCGGCTCGCGCGCAACCAGCCGCTCATCTTCCGCAGCAGCGCGCGCACCGAGGCCGTGTCCGGGTCTCTCAACAGATGTACCCGGTCGGGCGCGAAGCCGCCCAGCTCCACCAGCACGTCGCGCACGTGCTCCGCGTCGGACTCGGCGTGGCGCAGCGGCTTGTCGTTGGCCCAGCCCGCGTTGGCGCCAATGACGACGGCGAAGCGCTCCTCCGCGAGCGCGGCCCCGGGAATGGCCAGCACTCCGGCGATGAGCAGCGCCCAGGCGATGCGAGGCATCCGTGTTCCCCCTGGCACGGCCTTCACGAAAGGCCTGGTGCCACAGGCCTTCCCAATACCATGCCGGGGGGACTGTCAGCGCGCCCCCTCACTGGAAGCAGAGCTCGGCCGTGTCCAGCATGTCCGTCCGGTTCACCCGCTGGACCTGGCTGCAGCGCTCTCCCATTCCGCACGAGGCGCCGTCATCACACCTGCGATGACACTGGCGGTCACCCTCCTCGTCCTCACAGACGGAGGGCTGATCCTCATAGGGCGGGTAGCACACCTGGCTCACGAAGCACGACTCCTCGGGGTCCTCGCACGGGTCGGTGAAAGAGCAGGCCGCGAAGGAGGAGCGCGGCGCGCTGGAGATTTCATCTCCGCAGCCCAGCGGAGCCAGCAAGCACAGGAGGGCAAGGGTCAACAGCCGCATGGGGGACCTCGGAAGACGGGGCGGGTGAAGCGCGCTGCCTCATATACGTCGGCGGAAGGTCGCGCTGGCAATCACCCGGGCATCCAGCCCCCATGCCGTCCCGCCGGTGACGTCGCGAGGCTGCGCGTGCGACAGTCGCCGGATGGGCCAGAACCCCCTCCCTTCCGTCACCGAAATCGGACCTCGCGACACGGCGATGCAGTCCGCGTTCTGCGACTACGTGCCCCAGGTGTTCCGCCGTGCGGGCTTCCGGCGCTGGTTCGAGTGGGGCGAGTGGGACGACGACTACCGCGCCTTCGCGCTCTTCGAGGACGGCCGCGTGGTGGCGAACGCCTCGGTGATGCGGATGCGGCTGCTGCTGGAGGGGCGCGCGGTGCCAGCCTTCCAGCTCGGCGCCGTGGGCTGCCTGCCCTCGCATCGCGGGCGGGGCCTGTCCCGCGTGGTGATGAACGCCGCGCTGGACGCCTGCGGCGGGGCCCCGGTGCTGTTGTTCGCCAACCCCAACGTGCGCCAGTTCTACCCACGCTTCGGGTTCCAACCGTGGAAGCAGACGCTGTTCGCCGCCCCGCACGAGGCCGTGCCCGGGGGCACCCCGGCGCCCACGCTCGACCTGGCGGATGCGAAGGTGCGGGCCAGGCTCGCCACGCTCTCCCGCGAGGGGCTCCCGGTGACGGAGCGCTTCGGCGCGCGCGGCTACTCCACGATAGCGACCTGGTACGCGGCCAATGACTTCGCGCGGCCCCTGCGACAATTGAGTGACGACGCCTGGGTGTTCGCGAGCGTGGAGGGCGACACGCTGTACCTCGATGACATCTTCACCCGTGAGCCCTTCGACTTGCGCGCCCAGCTCCCGCGCCTGATTGACCGGCCCATCCGCTCCATCCACTTCGGCTTCACGCCGGAGCGCTGGTGGCCGGAAGCGGTGGAGGCCGGCGAGGACACCGAGGCCGACCTCTTCGTGCGAGACCTGCCCCTGTCACGCGACGCCCACCGCTTCCCGGTGCTGGCTCACACCTGAAGCCGGGCCCTGCTTCAGCACAGGGCCCGGACTCCTCGCCTCAGCTCGCGTGGCTCACCCCGAGCCGGGCTCCGCCGCGCCAGCTTCCGTCCACCAGTCGCTGGATGCGCTGCTCCAGCGGAGGGTGCGTGGAGAACAGGGCCGCCACGCCGCCTCCGCGGATGCCGAAGGCCTTCATGTTGGCCGGGAGCAGAGCGTCCGAGTCGTGCTGCCGGCGCAGTCGGTCCAGGGCGCGCGCCATCGCACCCGCGTCCACCAGCGAGGCGCCGCCGTCGTCCGCGCGGAACTCCCGGCGCCGGCTGAACCAGGCGACGATGAGGCTGGCGCCGATGCCCAGCACCAGCTGCATCACCAGGCTGGTGATGAAGTAGGCCGGCCCGGTGCCGCTGCTCTCCTCGCCGTCCTCGGAGCGGTTGAGGAACTTGTCCACGACGAAGCCCACCACTCGGCTGATGAAGATGACGAAGGTGTTGAGCACACCCTGCAGGAGGGTGAGCGTCACCATGTCACCGTTGGCGACGTGGGCCACCTCGTGGCCGAGCACCGCCTCCACCTCGTCGCGCCGCATGCCGTGGAGCAGGCCCGTGGACACGGCGACGAGCGCGCTGTCGCGCCGCGCGCCCGTGGCGAAGGCGTTCATGTCCGGGCTGTCGTAGACGGCCACCTCGGGCATGCCGATGCCTGCGTCACGCGCCAGCCGGCGCACGGTCTCCACCAGCCACAGCTCGGACTCGGTGCGCGGCGTGTCGATGACCTTCGCGCCGGTGCTCCACTTCGCCATCGTCTTGGACAGCAGCAGCGAGATGATGGAGCCGCCAAAGCCCATCACCGCCGACATGATGAGCAGGGCGGTCAGGTTCAGCCCCCCACCCTGGCGGGCAAGCATGCTGTCCACACCCAGCAGCCGGCCGACGATGGCGAGCATCGCCACCACCGCCAGGTTGGTCACGATGAACAGTGCGATACGGCTGACGAAGCTTTGCTTCATGGCCCTCACTCCGAGAGAAATCGTTGACCACAACATTCAGCAGCGCGGAGCAGATGCAAGCCGACGCGGCCAGGAAGTGTCGTGGCGCGAAGGGAACAAGTCCGGGGCCAGGGCCTTCCAGAGATTGTTCCTTCGTGGAGGTGAGGTTTTCTCTATGGCTGGAGAGAGCGCGGGGCGTTAGTCGACAGTCGTGCCCGTCCCGTAGGGCAGCGCCATTCCATGGGCGCGAAGCGTCTCCTCGTAGACGGTGAGATACCCGGCGAGCTTGTCCTCCAGCTCCTCCAGCACGGCGGCCAGTTCCTCCCGTGCCTCTTCCGAGCCCGCGGCCGCTGCCGCGAGCTTGCGCGCCTCTCGCACGTCGGACCGGAGGATGCTGAGCGAGTCCCCCTGGATGACGACACCGGGGAACTTCCTGCCAGGAACGCGCACCACGGCGGCGTTCACCACCGTGGAGAACACCTCCACTTCCTTGAGCTCCATGTTCCCTCCCACTTCGTGGAGCGGGCCACGTGAAGGCCCGCGTCAGATCTTGGCGAGGAAGCCCTTCAGCACCCCGGCGACGTTGACGCCCAGGTCCTGCACCGCATAGCCGCCTTCCTGCACGAACACGGTCGGCACCTTCAGCGCGGCCAGCCGCTCGCCCATCAACGGGAAGTGGTGTGTCGCGAGCTTGAAGGCGCTGATGGGGTCGCCCTCGTAGGTGTCGACGCCGAGCGACACCACCAGCGCGTCGGGCGAGAACCCGGCGAGGGTGTCGAGGGCCGCATCCAGCGCGGTGCTGTACTCCGCCCAGGAGGTGCCTCGCGGCAGCGGGAAGTTGCGGGTGTAGCCCTCTCCCGCGCCCACGCCACGCTCGTCGGCATAGCCGAGGAAGTAGGGGTACTCGGTCTCCGGAGTGCCGTGGATGGACACGAAGAGCACATCGGAGCGCTCCCAGAAGATGTCCTGGGTGCCGTTGCCGTGGTGGTAGTCCACGTCGAGCACGGCGACTCGCGCCTTGCCGCAATCTCTCAGGTACTGCGCGGCCAGGGCCGCGTTGTTGAGGAAGCAGTACCCGCCATACGTGGCCTGCCCCGCGTGGTGCCCGGGTGGACGGCACAGCGCATAGGCGCTCCGCTCACCCTCGGCGACGCGGGCCGCGGCCGTCAGCGCGCAGTGGGCGGCGGCGAGCGCGGCGTCCCACGTGCCCTCGACGATGGGGGTGCCGGCGTCGAAGGCGTAGTACCCCATCCGTCCATTGATGCCGGAGGGGATGCGGTCCTGTCTCATGCCGCGCGCGGGGAAGCCGCCAGGCAGCATGAAGCCGCCCTTGCCGATGGCCCGCCACTCCGCATGCGCGGTGCGCAGGAACTCGATGAAGCCGGCGTCATGGACGCGCGGGAGCGACTCCAGCGCGAACGGGCGCGGCTCGCTCACCTCGAAGCCCTCGCGCACCAGCGCCTGGAGGATGAAGTCGGCACGGGCCGGCATCTCGAAGCACGGCACCAGTTCGCCACGGTGCAGCTCCTTGCCTCCGTCATGGCGGGCGTGCAGCGGAGAATGGACGACCTTCAAGGAGTGCCTCCAGACGCGTGGAAGGAGTTGAGGCGTGGCGCCGCAGCATGCTGCACCAGGGTCTCCGGTGCGACAATGCTCGCCCGACCTCTGTTCCCGCCTGGCCGCCTGCCGCGTGGAGGAGGCGTGGAGCCGCCGCTACGGAGACCCCTGCCGCTTGACGAAGGTCACAGCTCCCGACGCGCTGATGCGCACGTACGGCCAGCCGTCGAGGGTGGCTGCACGGTCGCAGGACATCAGGCGCGACTCGCTCGGGTTGTACTGTGCGGTGACGGTTACGAAGAACTGGCCCTGCTCCGTGGGGACATAGGCCGTGTAGTCGGCGATGCGGATGACCGTGGGCTGGGCGCTCTCGGTATAGATGTACGCCCCGGGGTCCAGGACGTTGACGACGTCATCGGCGAGGGACACCCAGTTTCCCGGCGTGGCCTCAATCCACATCTTCTGCTCGGCCGTGCCGCTGAACCGGATCGCCGAGACCTTCCAGCACGCGCCCGCGCCAGCAGCATCAGCAGCGACGGTGAAGGCCTCGTAGGGAACCGGGCCGACGCCGGAGGGGAGCGTGAACGTCGGATGAATGGGACTGCCGTTCGCGCGGCGTGCACTCAGGTCGACGTGGTAGCGCGTAAAGAACGAGCCATGCACGTTGCCCGTCGCATGGGCGGTGGACGCGGTGGCGAGCAGGACCAGGGCGAAGTGCTTCAGGAGGGTATTCAAGGTGGGGCTCCTTCGAAAAGGAGGCTCCACTTTGCACCTTCAGGCTGACGGTCCGGGTGTCGCGGCTGCCGGGCCCGGGTGTCGCATCACCCGGCCACCGCATGTCCTGCCTGGATTCCCTGCCGAGGGAAGCCGAAGCTATCAGGCCATGATCCGGCTGGAGACAGAGGCCCATTTCGACGCGCCCCCCGCCACGGTGTGGCAGGTCCTCACCGACTTCGCGCAGTACCCCGTCTGGAACCCGCTCCTGCCCGAAGCCCGGGGCGAGGCGAAGCCCGGCGCTCGCGTGGCGATGAAGGCCAGCGCACCGGGTAGCGCGGGGAAGCGGTTCGGCTTCACCGCCACCCTCGTCCGCTGCGAGCCCGGCCAGGCGCTCGAATGGACGGGGGGCGTGCCTGGAGTGCTGCACGGCCACCACTACTTCCGTCTGTCCCCCGAGGGCGCGGGAACGCGACTGGTGCACGGCGAGGACTTCACCGGCCTCCTCACCGTGCTGTTCGGGCGCAAGCGCATCGAGGGCATGCGGCGCGGATACGAGGGCCTCAACCGCGCGCTGACGGAGCGTCTGCGCACCCTCGCTGTGTCGACCTGAGCCGCGCCCACGGAAGGCCGCCTACTTCTGGTCCACCGCCATGGGCATGGGGGCCACCGGCTCCCGGACGAAGCGCAGGTCCCTCACGCGACCGAGCCCCAGACTCAGCCCGCTCACCCGGCCCTCGGAGTTCCGGGTGAAGCGCACCAGCCCGAGCTTCGGCGCCAGGAAGGCGTCCGCGTAGAGCGGCACCAGCCGGTACACGGCGTCCGGCCGCCGACGCAGCACCAGCCCGTCCCTCTCGGCCGCCACCGTATAGGTGGCCTCCGCCTCCTCGCTCGTGAAGGAGCCTCCATACTCCGCCAGCCGCGCCGCGTCCGGCCGCGCGGGGGCCACCGGCTCGAACGGCACGCTGTCACCGTCGGACGTGAGCAGCCGCGCGGCGGTGGGCCGCCCGTTCTTCCCCAGGCCGAAGGCGAGCTGCGCGCGGCCATCCCCCACGCGGAAGCTCGTCTCTGACACAGGAGTGAGTGGCATGCCGCCCTCCAACTGGAGCTGCCCGTCCCGCACGCGTACGTCGAGCGTCTCTCCCGTGCGCGTGTTGCGGTAGAGCCCCGCCCTCGCGGCGAGCCGCGCCTGCGTGAGCGTCACCTTCGGCGGCTCGGGAGGCGGGGACAGCTGGCCGGAGAGGAAGACGTCGGCCACCTCGTGCGCGAGCTGCACGGGCCCCGCCTCGGCGTGGTTGCACAGCACCGCCACCGTCACCTGCTGGCGCGGGTAGCGCGCGAGGAAGGCGCGATAGCCGGCCGTGGCGCCGCTGTGGCTCACCTCGGGAACACCCTTGTACGAGGTCATGAAGAGTCCCGCCGCGTACTCGATTCGCCGGCCGCCGGTGAGCTGCCCCTGGCGCTGCATCTCCTGGAGGAACGCCGCCCCGCCCACCCTCCCGTGCACGAGGCCGTCATCCCAGCGCAGCAGGTCCCCCACCGTGGTGAGCAGCCCGCCGTTGCCATGCACGTTCTCGAACGGCATCTCCGAGCGGAACCGTCTGCCGTCCGGGGCATAGGCGGTGGCCCGCCCCTTCACCACGCGGGTGAAGTCATCGCGCCATTCGGTGTGCAGCATCCCGAACGGAACAAACAGCCGCTGCTTCGTGAAGTCAGCGAAGGACTGCCCACTCACCCGCTCCACGATGATGGCGAGCAGGTTGTAGCCGGTGTTGCTGTAGAGGAACTCGGTGCCGGGCGGGAAGTTGAGGGACTTCTGCCGGCTCACCACGTCCAGCACGTGCGCGTGCGTGTGGATGCGGCTGCCCCGGGGCCAGCCCGCGGCCTCCACCACCGTGCCCCAGTCGCGCAGGCCGCTCGTGTGGTTCATCAACTGGCGCAGGGTGATGGGGACACCGTAGTCCGGCACCTCCGGGACATGGCGGCGCACGGAGTCCTCGAGCGAGAGCTTCCCGTCCCGCGCGAGCAGCAGCACCGCCGCCGCGGTGACCTGCTTGGACACGGAGCCGGCCTCGAACACCGTGCCCGGAGTGTTCGCGAGGTCGTGCTCCAGGTTCGCCTGCCCGTACGCGCGCTCCAGCACCGGCGTGCCGTCCCGGCTCACTCCGACGGCACACCCGGGCGAGCCCGGCGTGGCGAAGCGCGCGAACACCGTGTCCACCCGAGCCACGAGCCCTCTGGCGGCCACGGGGGGAGCCTCCCACGCGCCCACGAGCGCGGGCAGGAGCGAGACGGCGAGCAGCAGGACGCGCGGCGGGGGGAAGGGCATCACGGCCGCGAGCCTACACCGTCACCCGGAGGCCCCACCGAGTTGTGGACATGCGCCTCCTCCCTCAAGGCCGGCCGCAAAGCCCTGGCGCACTCCTCGTTGCGAGTGCGCGGGAAGCTGGCGTGACGGCGCACGGGGGAGTCCTGCGTACTCGCGACTCCGGGCAGTGCCCGCAAGCGCGCGTGAGTGGTCGTCAGCCAGCGCTCCACCCTCTGCCGCATGTTGAGCAGCAGGTGCCAGCGGTCCGCGACCTGTTGGGCGCCGGGAGCACCGAGGGCCGCCGCGCGTGCGCACTCCGTCGAGCAGTCTCTGGCGATGATTTTGACGCCTCGGTGCCGACGCAGCCTGGCAGTGACAGTCGGTGCCGAGCGGTCGGGCAGCAAGTCAACGAAGAGGCGCGCCTCCAGGTCGACGAACCGGTCTGACGGGAACCTTCAGGTCATGGTCAGGATGGATCGCACCCTGACTCGCCAGTAGAAGCGCCGGTCATGCTCAACAGCTACGCCCTACTCCTCTCCTCTGCAATCCTACTCGCCACATCCATGGCTTGCACCACAACCGATGGAGTCTCCCTGCGAGCGGACGGCTCTCCTGGACCGCAGGAGTGTCCGGAGAAGGCGCTCGACGCCATGCGATACCTGAAGCTGCATGTGGGTGACGCCTCGCTCGTGGAGCTGGACGCGAACCAGATGAGGTCACGCGGCATCACCCTCTATGATGGCCCGGTTGAGAGTGTCCTCATGCGCGATTTGGGCCCGCTGGAGACGACAACCCGTTTGTACGGGCAGGTCTGGACGAGCGGGCCGCAGGTTGTCATCCGGTACTACAAGGCCCACCCACCGGACGGTGACGAGATGCCCATCTGCGCGGTGGCACGGCTGAGTGAGGACCAGCTGCGGAAGCGGCCCGAATCGAAGCCCGGCACGGCCATTCTCGATGGTTCCATGGCGTCTGCCGTCGTGGTCAATGCGTTCCGGTGACACATCCGCTCAGGACGAGTTCGAAGTCGACGTATCGGCGGAATTGGCAGCCACTTGCACCTCGGCGTCCGGGAGCCCGGTGTGCGCCCCCTCGGACCCTGGCGGGCCGTGGCCCTCCAGGGGGCGCGGCCCCCCGCCTCCTGCCTGCGCGCGCACTCCTGGCCTGCCGGGCGGCCTCTCTGGCCCAGCCGGTGCCGCTCAAACCGAGGTGTCGGGCGGCTCTGCCCTTCCGTGCAGCCACTCCCCTTGGGGCGCGCCTCGTGCAGAGGCCATGGGCGCGAAGCTTGTCGTCCAGTCCCTCCAGCACCGAGGCCAGCTCCTCCCAGGCCTCGTCCGACTGCACGGCCGCTCCCGCGAGCTCACGCGCCTCTCGCACGGTGCGCCTCAAGGGGCCGTGGCGAAGAGCCGCTCGCCCAGCAACTGGACGTACCGGGCGCGGCTGATGTTGCGGCCGGTGATGACCACGGCGATGTGACGGAAGCCCTCGGGCGGGTGGCGCAGCAGCGCGGCCACGGTGGCCGCTCCGGACGGCTCGACGACGAGTTGGTGCTCCTCCAGCAGCCACGCCATCGCGTCCTGAATGTCCACCTCCGACACGCGCAGCACCCGGTCCACATACCGGAGGGCCAGCGGCAGCGTGAGGGTGTCCGGCTCGGGCTGCGCGCCCAGGCCATCCGCGATGCTCGGCCGGGACTCCACCGGCACGGGCCGGCCATGGCGAATCCACTCGGCGAGCACCGGGCTCACCTCCGGCTGCACACCCCACAGCTGCATGCGCGGGTTGCGCTCCTTCATCGCCACGCCCATGCCACTGATGAGGCCGCCCCCACCAATGCCCACCACCGCGAGGTCCACCTCCGGCAGGTCCTCGAGCACCTCCAGCCCCACGGTGCCGCCCCCGGCGATGATGTCCGGGTCGTTGTAGGCGGAGACGAAGAGGCGCTGGTGCTCAAGCGCATGCGCCTGAGCGGCCTCGCGAGCTGCCGGCACCGAGTCGTGGAAGTAGAGCCGTGCCCCATCCCGCCGCATGACCTCCACCTTGCGAGCATCCGCCGTGCGGGGAAGGAACAGCTCCACGGGGACACCGAGCCGCCGCCCGGCATGGGCCAGGCCGATGCCGTGCCCTCCGGCGGTGGAGGCCACCACGCCACGCGCTCGCGTCGCCGCGTCCACGGCCAGCAGCTTGTTGAAGGAGATGCGTGGCTTGAAGCTGCCCGTCACCTGCAGGGACTCCAGCTTGAGGAAGACGCGGCCTCCCGTCGTCTCGGAGAGCCCGGCGGAGGGCTCCAGCGGGGTGTGCCGGATGAACGGGGCGATGCGCTCGCGCGCCTGGAGGATGGACCGGGGCGTGACGGCCTGGGGCTCGGAAGGCATGAGGGTGCTCCTGTCCGCGGCGTGGCGCCGGGGCGACGAGGCCCCACGGATGTGCCACCCGCGTCCCTCGCGCGGAAGGGGCAGGAGCGCGGGGGCAGGCATGCGAGAATGCAGGCGTGGACTGGAATGACCTGCGCTACCTGCTGGCCGTGCACGAAGGCGGCTCGCTCGCCGCCGCGGCACGCGGCCTGCGTGTGGATGCGGCGACGGTGGGCCGACGGCTGGCGGCGCTGGAGCGTGCCGTGGGGGTGCGCCTGCTGGAGAAGGCCCCCGGGGGCATGCGGCTGACGACGGCGGGCGAGCAGGCGGTGGAGGCCGCCCGACGCATCGACGACACGGCCACCACGCTGGAGCGCCAACTCGCGGGCGCGGACGTCCAGGTCTCCGGCGGCGTGCGCGTCACGGCGCCGGAGACGGTGGTGAGCCACGTGCTCGCACCCCACCTTCCCGTCTGGCGCGAGCGCCATCCCGCGCTGCGATTGGAGCTGCTGGCTGCGACCCAGGTGCTCAACCTCTCGCGCCGCGAGGCGGACGTGGCCGTGCGGCTGTTCCGCCCGCAGGAGCCCACGCTCACGGTCCGCAAGCTGGGAGACCTGTCCTTCGCGCTCTATGGCTCCAAGACCTACGTGCGCCAGCACGGGCGCCCGAAGCTGGAGGCGCTGCGTGAGCACGTGCTGCTCGGCTATGACGACTCGCTGGCGCACACCCCGGAGCAGCAGTGGCTGGAGCGGACCGGCGAAGGGGCCCTGTTCGCCGTGCGAAGCAACAGCCGTTACGTGCTGATGGAAGCGGCACGGCGGGGCGTGGGGCTCACGGTGCTGCCCTGCTACCTGGCGGACGGCGTGACGGACCTCGTGAGGCTCTGTCCCGCCGATGCCCTCCCCTCGCGCGAGGCCTGGCTGGCCGTCCACCCGGACCTCCAGCATGCCCCGCGCGTGCGGGCCACCATCGACTTGCTGGTGGAGGCCTTCCAGCAGGAAGCACCGCGGCTGCGCGGCGAGCGTTCGTGAGGACCCGGGAAGGGGGTGTCCGGCAGGAGGCGTGGAGCCGCCGCTACGGAGCCCCCTCCCGCTTCACGACCTGACGAACCGCCCGCGTGTCGCGGCTCGCGGGCCCGGGTGTCACATGGCCGGCGCCCGGGTGTCGCACCGTACCGGGCACCGCGGGGCCCGCCTGGATTCCCGGCCCCGGGAAGCCGAAGCTCTCGCACCATGATTCGTCTGGAGACCGAGGGCCATCTCGACGCGCCCCCCGCCACGGTCTGGCAGGTCCTCACCGACTTCGCGCAGTACCCCGCCTGGAACCCGCTCCTGCCCGAAGCCCGGGGCGAAGCGAAGCCCGGCGCTCGCGTGGCGATGAAGGCCAGCGCACCGGGTGGCGCGGGGAAGCGGTTCGGCTTCACCGCCACCCTCGTCCGCTGCGAGCCCGGCCAGGCGCTCGAATGGACGGGGGGCGTGCCCGGAGTGCTGCACGGCCACCACTACTTCCGTCTGTCCCCCGAGGGCGCGGGAACGCGACTGGTGCACGGCGAGGACTTCACCGGCCTCCTCACCGTGCTGTTCGGACGCAAGCGCATCGAGGGCATGCGGCGCGGATACGAGGGCCTCAACCGCGCGCTGGCGGAGCACGTGCGCACCCTCGTCACGCCATCCTGAGCACGTCCTGCGTCCAGCGCCGGTCCACGGCGCGCCCCAACCGTACCGCCGCACCAGCTCAGCTCCAGATGAAGCACGCGCCACCATCACCGGGCTGATAGGAACAAGGTACAGCCGCCTGTTCCTGGTGCCGGTACAGCTTCGCAGGGCCTCGAGGGAGCCTTTCTCTCCCCACCGATAATGGGTACGAAGCGCCCCCAGAAGTCGTGAAGGAGTGCCGATGCCCTTGATGAACCTCGTGTCTGAAGCCGCCGCGCTACCCCAGTCATGGCGCTCACGGGTGCTGGGGCAGGTGGGCCCGGCGAACGTGAAGGTGCTGCGCATGGACGCCCTGCCGCTCGAAGAAGAGCTGCATCCGTACGACGAGGCCCTCCTGGTGCTCGAGGGGATCATGGAGCTGACAGTCTCGGGCGAGCCCCTCTCCGTACGAGCGGGGGAGCTGTACCTCGTCAAGGCGCGGACCCCGCACTCCGTACGGGAAGGCAGTCAGGGAACGCTGGTCATCATCGACTTGTAGCCCATGAAGCTCCGAGACCTTCCCATTCCCCTCGACCGGCGCATCCCCTTCGTCTCGGCGGTGGTCGACGTCATCGAGGGACGGGGAGACATCGCGACTGCCATCGAGCTGCTTGTGGCTGCCGAGCTGCGCTGCGGCGTCGCCATCTGGACAGACCTGGCGGGCTCCGAGTCACAGATGGCGGCGGGCAGCTTCGTCCCCGTGAACAGCGCGACCCCGCCAACGCTGCGCGAGACGATGGACCTGATCCGCCGCTGGGAGGACTTCGAGCGGGTCTTCCGGAGCGCGGACGCAGACCCCAGGGCCGATGCCCTGGACGCGGGCGTCGCACGACTCCTCGGCGAGACACACCTGGTCCTCTCCGGGATGGACTTCACCAACGACACCTTCGTGCGTGCTGTGGACGGGACCGTCGCCGGGTGGACCCAGCGCGCCTGGGGCGCCTTCCTCGCACGCTGGGCGAACGGCGTCGGTTGGGGCCCTCTCTCCAACGAGCGGGGGAAGCGCCACGTCTGGGACTACGCGGACTTCTATCACCTGAACGACCAGTACATTGAGCACTACACGCGGTGGCGGGAGGTCGTCATGGACGTGCTCCACCAGAAGACACTGCGGGCCATGGGTGATGCGGGAGGACGCTGAGTTCCGCTCAAGGCCACGAGAAAAAGACGCTGGTCATGCCCGCGCCGATGCTCAGGAACACGGTGACGATGGTAACGAGGCCCAGCACCACGGCCTTGCTCCACGTCGCCAGGTGCGAGCCGCCATACACCCGCTGGAGGGCCAACCCCAGGTAGACGATGAACACGGTGTTGACCAGCGCCATGCTGGGAACCCACGTGTCCAGCACTAGCCGGAGCGGCTGGCCCACCGCGCCGATGAGGAAGCGGAACACGGCGACGTGCAGGGCGAAGGTGAGGTGCTCTCCGAAGTAGCGGCGAGGCCGGCGGTAGAGCAGCGGCAGTGCTCCGGCCAGCAGCATCACCCCGGCGAGCTGCGCCAGCTTGTTCACCCGCTGGAAGCGCGCCTCCAGGTGCTCGCGGTGCACCGCGGGCGCGACACCGAGCTGCCGCGCGGAGTGCTCGACGTAGGACTCGTAGCGCTGCACGCTGGCGCCCATCAATCCCTCCAGCCGGTAGAACGTCCCGCTGCCGAAGAGGAAGTACGCGGCACCGACGAGGAGGAACAGCTTGCGCGCCGAGACATACGGCCCGAAGCGCCCCGAGTGCGCCTCCACGGTGAGGAAGCCGGGCCGCGTGACGAGCAGCCACAGGGTGCGCCACAGCCGGCCGTCCAGGTGCAGCCGCTCCAGGAGCAGCTTCTTCATGTACGGCGAGAATTGCTGCTCGTCGCGAGTGAAGCGCTTCGCACCGCACTGCGCGCAGTAGGGGCCCGTCAGGTTCACCCCGCAGTCCGCACATGCCTCCACGGGAGGAGAAGGCACGGCGCTCACCTCGGGCTGCGGCTGCGGAACGGCGGACATGGAGCGGGAGTCTACCGTGTGCCCGGGAGCGGGGTTACGCTGGGGCCTGGCAATGGCCCAGGACCCACGCGACTACCTCCCCGACGTGCGTGACGGGCTCACCCGGGTGGAGCGCATCATCCTCCACACGCTGAACGAGCTGCAGCAGCAGCGGGGCGGGCGCAACGTGCCCACGGCCATGCTCTACGGCTACGTCGTCGAGCACGTGAATCTCCGCCCCGACGAGTTCCAGGCCATCCTCGCGCGCCTCGTCGGCCGCGGGAGCCTGTGAGCGTCGGGGCGGCGCAAGGGCAGTGGCGGATGGTCGCGGCGAGCCTTCACGAGCCCGTGGTCGGCCTGAGCAGTGGATGAGCGGGACGCTCGGTGCCCTTCAGGATATCGAAGGATGGCTGCCAGGATTGGCCCGTCCACCGCCATGGAACATCCACCAAGAGCCATGGTGTCTCGTCTCGCACCTGGTATCGGAGGAGTGCGACATCAGCGATCAGGCGGGCGCACTGCTCGGTGTCATTGGAACCGAAGACCAGAACCTTGGTGCGCGCGCGAATAGCCGCAAGCTTGACGGCCTCTTCGAGGACTTTCACCCGCGTATTCCGCACGTCTCCGCACCGTCCCCACTCGGACTCCAAGCCAAGCAGCACCTCCCTCTGTCCAAGGAGGCACTCGTCCCAATAGGCGTCCTTGTAGTACCGACCGATATAGTCGGGGTAGGTCGAGTGGGTGAGGTCCAGGAGGAACTCCGCTCGGCTGGTGCGCATCGGAATGTCTCGCAAGCACGAGAAGAACGGACGCCAGTCCGCCCGAACCTCCCGTGCGCGTGCATCCACGAGCACAGGCTGTCCTGAGAACGCACCTGCAGCACAGGCGAACCAGTCGAGGACCAGCTCTGTCCACGCCTCTGTGGGCGGCTCCAGACTCCGGTCGTATCCGCGAATCATGGCATCGACCAATTGCTTACCTGCGGTGGTCAGTTCCGCTGAGTCATAACGGACGAACTTGAAGTGGCCGGACATTGAACCTCCAGCGAGAAGCGCCCAGAAGTAGCTGAGGGCTTCTCGTTACCGGAATGCCGCATGTGGCATATGTCCCCTAAGCGACGACAGGATCGTACCGTGGTGAGGGTTCAACCACACCCGTTCTACCCGGCCCGTCCAGCGCCATTCAGGAGGGGAACGAGCCGCTCACGAACTTCCTTCAGGAACTCGGCAAGGCCGTTCTTCTGTCCTCGCTGCTCCAGCACCGCGAGCGGCGTTTCTTCCAGACACTGCCGCTCGCGCTCCCAGTCTTCCTGGGTCAGTTCATCGAGGGCACGTTTGATGTCCTTCTTGGCACCGTGCTCGCTCGCCGCCAGCTCATGGGACGCGGTGATGGGGTCCAGGGAGAGACGCGCTCGAAGCTCCTGGAGCCGCGACTCCTCACCAGCGTTACGTGGGACAAAGCCCGCCAGCACCCACGCCTCGCGCTTGGGGTGGGCCATGCCAATGACCACCTTGAATGGCCAGCGGTACTTCTCTCGAACCTGCTTGAGCCCCTGCGCAGCGATACGGTCAGGGTCTGCATCGCTGTCACGCACGAGCAAGACGGCATCCGGACAACGTCGTAGCGCGGCGAACAGCAGGAGTGCCTTCCGCGCGCTCAACGCATCCGGCTGTGCTGCCTCGCCATTGAACGGGCCGAAAATGCTCCTGACACCACCGTGTGCGAACGAGCTGCTGGACTTGAATGCATCCTTGACGTGAGCCCACTTCAGGAATGGCTCGTCCGCCCTATCTTCGAGTCCCCGCCACCGGCGAACCGAGTCCAACACCACGGGGTCATCAAGCCACTCAACCGCCTCACGCAGTGTCCGATCAGCGAGCTCGCAGGCCGTGCGTTGGTCTGCCAGCGCCTCGCAGACCACCCCGAATTCAAAGGAGGGCTCACTCATTCGCGGCAGGCCCACCCAGCTTCCCAATCCACTCTTCGCCGACGGTGCTCCAGAACTCTCCCGGAGCCATCAGGCCCTTCCACTTCTCGAACTCAGGGTGGGCGGTGAGCTTCTCGCAGCGGGCGAATCCGTTCTCCGCGAGGAAGGTCATCCGGACCTCCTTGGGGTCCAGGTAGTTCAGGATGAAGGGCGAGTGACTGGTCGCGATGATCTGCAGCTCAGGGTCACGCTTCTGGATGGCACGCAGGGCCTCGACGAGTCGGACCTGAGCTGCCGGGTGGAGGGACAGCTCGATGTCGTCGAGCAGCACGAGCCGGGGTTTCGTAGGCCCCAGGAGCGCCGTAAGCAAGCCGAGCACCATCAGAGTGCCCTCGCCTGCGGCATCCGGTGCGACGCCCTTCGCACCGCGCATGTCGAAGACGACCTGGTTCCCCCAGATCGTGCGCTTCTCCGGCACCTCATGGCGCTGCTCATCCAGTGCAATGGTCCGAATCGCGGTCTGCTCGACAACCGCACGTTCGATGCGAATGCGGCGCACGGCCGGGACGACTTGCTTGAGCGCCAGCTCAATCTCGTTGAACACCTCGTCCTGACTCAGCTTGAGGTAAGCCAGCACCGAAGCAAGCCCGCTCCCATCCGGATGAAGATAGGGAATCGGGGCTTCACTATACGAAGCCTCCGCCAGCCGCCCTGGGACGAAGCGCAGGATCGACGTTGCGCGGAGTCCCTCTCGAAGCTGATTCAGGACATCTTGATCCGCCTTGACCTGGACGACGCGGGCTGGATCCCATACAGGGGGAGCCGCATCGTTCGGGTTCGCATACCCCACGTTGAAGCTCTTCCCGAACAAAGAGCCGACAAGGGCGAAGGGCAGGTCCACTTTGCCTGTTCCGCGACGCGTGACTGGCGCGACGGTGCTGAGCGCCGACGCGGAGCCTTGCACTGCCCCCCAACGGCCAACGACGCCCAGTTCAACCCGCTCCTTGACCCCGTGGGACTGCACCAGCGGCCCGGGCCAGAAGCTCCATCCGCCTCCCAGTAGAAAACTGGACGCTGTCGACAGGAGATTCAGCCCCTCCAGCAGCGTCGTCTTCCCCGACGCATTGGGCCCCACCAGCACCGTGAAGGGCTCCAACTCCAGGTCGAGCGAGCGGTACGCCTTGAAGTTGCGGAACTGGACCTTCTCAATCACGGCAGCCCCTCCTGACGTCGCACACCCTACCCCTCTCCCGTGAGGGAGAGGGGAAGTCCCGCCGACTCAGTTCTTCGTGAGGGGCCGGTACCGGATGCGGTGCGGCTCCAGGGCGTCGGGGCCGAGGCGCTTCTTCTTGTCCGCCTCGTAGTCCTGGAAGTTGCCCTCGAAGAAGAACGCCTTGCTGTCCCCCTCGAACGCCAGGATGTGCGTGGCGATGCGGTCCAGGAACCAGCGGTCGTGGCTGATGACCACCGCGCAGCCCGCGAAGCTCAGCAGCGCATCCTCCAGGCTCCGCAGCGTCTCCACGTCCAAATCGTTCGTGGGCTCGTCGAGCAGGAGGAGGTTGCCACCCTCCTTGAGCATCTTCGCCAGGTGCACGCGGTTGCGCTCGCCGCCGGACAAATCCTTCACGCGCTTCTGCTGGTCCTGCCCCTTGAAGGCGAAGCCCGCCAGGTACGCGCGGCTGGGAATCTGCCCGCCCTTGCCCAGGTCCAGGTGGTCCAGCCCGCCGCTGACCTCCTGGAACACCGAGTTGTCACCGTTCAGCGCGTCGCGGCTCTGGTCCACGTAGGCCAGCTTCACCGTCTCGCCCATGCGCAGCTCGCCCGCGTCCGGCTTCTCCACGCCCGTCATCATCCGGAACAGCGTCGTCTTGCCCGCGCCGTTGGGGCCAATGACGCCGACGATGCCACCCGGCGGCAGCTTGAAGTTCAGGTCGTCGACGAGCAGCCGGTCCCCGTACGCCTTGCGCAGCCCCTTGGCCTCCACCACCAGCCCGCCCAGCTTCGGCGCGGGAGGAATGATGATTTCGCCCGTGGCCTCGCGCTTCTCCTGCGACTGGCTGAGCAGCTCCTCGTACGCGGAGATGCGCGCCTTGCTCTTCGCCTGACGCGCCTTGGGCGACTGCCGCACCCACTCCAGCTCGCGCTTGAGCGTCTTCTGGCGGTGGCTCTCCGACTTCTCCTCCAGCGCCAGCCGGTTCTGCTTCTGCTCCAGCCAGCTGGAGTAGTTGCCCTTCCAGGGCACGCCCTCGCCGCGGTCCAATTCCAGAATCCACTCGGCCGCGTTGTCGAGGAAGTACCGGTCGTGGGTGATGCAGACGATGGTGCCCTTGTACTCCTTCAGCGCAATCTCCAGCCACGCGACGCTCTCCGCGTCCAGGTGGTTGGTGGGCTCGTCCAGCAGGAGCAGGTCCGGCTTCTCCAGGAGGATGCGGCACAGCGCCACGCGGCGCTTCTCGCCGCCGGACAGCTTCGTCACGTCCGCGTCACCCGGGGGCAGGCGCAGCGCGTCCATGGCCATCTCGATGGTCCGGTCCAGCTCCCAGCCATTCACCGCGTCGATGGCGTCCTGGAGCCGCCCCTGCTCGGCCAGGAGCTTCTCCATGGCGGCGTCGTCCATGGGCTCGGCGAACTTCGCGCTGACCTCGTTGAAGCGGTCCAGCGTGGCGCGAATCTCCTTCAGGCCCAGCTCCACGTTCCCCTTCACGTCGAGCGAGGGGTCGAGCTGCGGCTCCTGGGCCAGGTAGCCGACCTTGGCGGACGGGTCCGGCTTGGCGACGCCGAAGAACTCGGTGTCCACGCCCGCCATGATGCGCAGCAGCGTCGACTTACCGGAGCCGTTCGGGCCGATGACACCAATCTTCGCGCCCGGGAAGAACGACAGGTAGATACCCTTGAGGATCTCCTTGCTGTTCTTGACCTTGCGCAGGTCCTGCATCGTGAAGATGAAATTCTGGGCCATCGCGGCTTTCCTGCCTCCGGCGGAGTGAAGGGCACAGCGGATACCAGGGTGGAACAGCGCACTCAAGCCGCGTGCGTCCCTCCCCTGTCACCCCTGAGGCCCCCCGACAGCCCGGCAGGACCGCCAGCCGTCGGCGTGTGGACAGAGGGCCCCTGCCTGGCGGCCCACTCCCTTCCAGGGCCTGGGGCCCACCCGACTCCCACCTGCCGCCGCCGCGCCGTCACTCCCGCCGCAGGGTGATGACGGCCAGCTCCGGCGGGGCGCCCAGCCGCACCGGAGGGCCCGTCGTCCCCGCGCCGCGATTCACATACAGCCACGAGCGACCCCGCCGGTACATCCCGGAGGTCCACCGGGTCATGAACCGCGCCAGCGACAGCCGGCGCACCCCGGGGACCGCCAGCTGACCGCCATGGGTGTGGCCGGAGAGCGTCAGCTCCACGCCCCGCGCCTGTGCCTGGGGGAACAGGTCCGGGTCATGCGCGAGCAGCACCGTGGGCACGCCTTCCGGACGCGCCGCGAGCGCCCGCTCCAGGTCATGGCGCGAGCTCCACGTGTCATCGACGCCCGCGACGTACAGGCGCGCTCCGCCCCGCTCCACCACCACGCCCCGGTTGCGCAGCACGCTCAGGCCATTCCACTCCAGTTCGCGGACCAGGTGCTCGCCATCGGTGAAGTAGTCGTGGTTGCCCATGCACGCGAAGGCGCCATCCTTCGCCCGCAGTCCGCCGAGCGCCCGCGCGACGGCCTCCACATGCGAGGGGCCGTGCGCAATCAGGTCGCCGGTGACGGTGACGAGGTCCAGCCCCAGTTCGTTGAGGCGCGCCACCCAGCCGGCCACCTTCGCCTCGGGCACATGGGCGCCGCAGTGCACGTCGGAGAGCTGGCCGATGCGGTAGCCGTCGAGCGCCTCCGGCAGCCCGGCGATGCGTACGGTCCGCCTCCGCAGCCGGGGTCGGTTGAGGACCGCGTCGCCTCCCACCCCCAGCGAGAGGGTCCCCACCAGCGCCCACGTCGCCCCTCCGGGAGCCCCCGCATGGATGGCCAGCGCTGCGGGGAGCATCAGCAGGTCGAACACCAGACACGCCGACCACCAGCCCAGCGCCACATACGTGGACGGCGTGCGAGGCGTGGTCGTCCAGGGACTCTTCAGCCGTCGCAGGTACGGCCACGAGACGCCGAGCGCCACGAGCGCAGGCAGCGGCGTCCGCGTCAGCGCGCACAGCCAGAGCACCGCGGGGAGCTGGACGACCGTGACGAGGGCGGTCGCCACGAGCTGGAAGCGACCCTGGTGGAACGAGCGGATGAGCATCGGTCCCCAGGTTTCTAATCGACGCCTGCTCCCCGCGCAGGGGAGTCAGTCCCAAGCGGCCAGCCACCCGAGGGCCCCGCCCCGCCCGTGCAGGTGGGGCGGGCCCTTCCCGGGCCTACAGCGGCTCCTTCCCGTCCAGGGCGAACGCGGAGAACACCGACCACCAGTCGTTCTCGTCGCGGCCGTCGTAGCAGGTGACCTCCTGCTGGCTCCGCGTCCACTCCGGATGGGCGTGGCCGTGGTGCGAGTGCAGGGCGTGGTTGGTGCCGATGTGGATGAGCCGCACCCGCTTGCCGCCGGTCCACGCGCCTCCGCCCTCCACCTCCACCCGCCAGTTGTCGTTGCCGTCGCCGACGCCATTCGTCCCGAAGCAGGAGACCTCCTGCTGCTGGGTGACTGGCGACGGATGACCGCTGTGGCTGTGCAGGTTGCGTCCGGTGGCCCGGTGGTTCAGGCGAATGGTCTGGCCGTGATAGACCGGCGCCCCCGATTGGTAGTTGTTCGGCGTCCCATGCGGGCCCCGGATGCGCCACCAATCGCTGTCGTCGTAGCCCTCGAAGGCCGTCACCTGCTGCTGGCCCGACGTGCCCGCGTGCCCGTAGTTGAAGGGATGCGAGTGCAGCGCCCGGCCACTGCCGGAATGCCGCAGCTTGACGCTGCTGCCGTACGCGACGGTGAAGCCCTCCTGGGGCGACTGGAGCTCCGTCAGCACGAAGGGGTGGTCCGTCGGGTTGTTCGGCGGCGACCTCCGCGACACCATCCTCACGGAGTACGGCCCCCGGAAGTAGATGAAGTCAGGAGTCTCCGGCGCCTCGTCATTCGGATGAGGGTGCGGAGTCAGGGTGTTGATGAGCCCGCTGTGGTCCCTGAAGTGGTTGTACTGCGGCGCATGAAGCTCCGCCTCCGGCCAGGCGTTGAAGTCACCCCCGAAGATGATGGGGAGGTTCGGGTCCCGCCCCGCGGTCATCGCGGCGGCCTGCTGGTGGCCGGCGGTGTTCTCCCGCAGCTCCTGCTGCCAATCGAAATCCGGGTTGCCATGATGGACCGGGCTGAATCGCGTGGAGAAGATGTGGATGCGCCTGCCATCCACGAGGAAGCTGCTCTCCAGCGTCCCGAACCCCGTGTCGTCCCCGCTCCACTTCACCGGGTGGTAGACGGCCGCCTCCAGGGGGAACCGCGACAGGATGCCCACCGCCTTGTGGCCTCGCAGCCCAAGCGCATTGGTGTTGGCCCAGTGCCGGTACGGCAGCCCCGTCAGCTCCGAGAGGCGAACCACCTGGTTGACGCCGCTGCCATAGGGCCAGCCCTTCTCGTTCCTCACCTCGTTGAGGAAGACGATGTCGGGCGCCTGGGCGCGAATCTCGTCCGCCAGCCGGGGCAACATGGAGTTGCTCTCCAGGCTCCCCGTCATGTTCCCTTCCGCGATGTTCCAGCACATCACTCGCAACAGCACCGCCATGACCTGTCCCCCTATCAAGTGCCGAGACGTCCAATCACTCTCGACATTCTGGATACGGAGCGCAGCGCCCATTCTGGCTGTCCTCAGGGCACGTCCATGGCCGTCGGCTCCGCCTTCCAGCGCTCCAGCTGCGCCTTCGAGGGGAAGCCCTTCACGCGGTAGCGCTCCGGGTACAGGCCTGGCTCGGGCATGAGCAGCAGCCCGGCGTCGCGCACGACCAGGTCCCAGCGGACGATGGCCACCGGAGGCGCCTTCGAGCCGAGCGTCTGGTCCATGAAGAACAGGATGTCAGCGCGTGGCAGCAGCGTGTCGATGTCGCTGACCCAGACGGCCTGGCCGAAGGAGCGCCCGTGCTCGTCCTCCTCCGGGATGAACTCCGCGATGAAGATGTCCAGGCCGTCCCGCGCGTGCTGCTGCTCGAGGCGCTCGGCCTGCTCCGCGTAGTCGCGGGCCAGGCTGGTCACCGCGAGCTTCTGCAGGAGGCTCCGCGAGGGACTGCCGGGCTCGGGCAGGAAGGTCTTCCACCCCTCGGGGGTGAGGCGCAGCGCGCGCCCGTCCACCGGGCGCGGTACCTGGAGGGCGCGCTGGGCCACGTCCGCCACCGCGAGCAGGCCCTCCTCTTCGCGCGAGCCGGTGATGAACAGCGTGTCCCGGTTGGGCACCAGCACCACCAACTCGCCGCGCACCTCGCAGCGGCGCACCACCTCCTCCAGCAGCAGCCGCGAGGCGCCGTAGCTGTCATTCGTGGAGAGCACGCAGGCGCCCTGGGCCAGGGGCGTCAGCGGCTCCACGCCGCGCCGCCGCAGGTTCGCCAGGGCGTCGGCGTAGGCCTGGTCGAAGGAGGTGTCCCAGCGCTTCAGGTCCTCCGGCGGGACGTAGCGCATGGCGTCCGCGGTGTCCTGGACGAGCGCCACGGCCAGCGTGTCGCCCAGCGGGCGCCACGACACGGGCCCCTTCGAGCCAAAGGGGCTGCCGAGCTGCGTGGAGAGCAGCTCGAAGGTGGCGCGAGGACGCACCACGAGCATCAGGTCCGGGCGCGCCTGCGCATAGGTCTCCGGAGCCTCGACGGACAGGTTCGCCTTCGTCAGGCGCGCGAGCACCTCGGCGCGCCGCTCGGGCGGAGTGGCCTGGTACTCGCGGTAGAAGTTGGTGAGGAAGAGGGTCATCGCCACGCCGCCGTCCGGGCCGTGGGTCTGGATGCGGAAGTGCTCCGGCTCGTAGCGCGGCTCGCCCGGGACGCCCGCGGCGCGGAGCGCCTCCACGGCCTTCCGGGCGAAGGCGGCCTTCTCCTCCTCCTCCGACAGCGGAGCCTCGGGGTCCTCCTCGCGCGCCACGGAGGGAGCGGCCTCCCTCCCGAGCGCATCATCCCCCCCGCTGGAGAAGGCCAGCCCGACGACGAACACCAGGGCCAGGACACCGAAGAGGACCGCACTCCAAAGCGTGTTGCGTGACATGTCCGGGCTCCACCCGTGCGCGGGCGCAGGCCCGGGCAGGTGAGCGCCGGGCCGGGGGCGAGGTTACCGCACCTGTCGCATGGGACACGTCGCTGGAAGCCGTCAGCGGCCTGCCACCGCGAGAGTCGGGCGCACCGGCCTCGAAGGTGTTAGACGAAGCGCCGCCCATGTCCACCCCCGCCCTCGAGCTCCAGGGACTCACCAAGCGGTACGGCACCTTCACCGCGCTGCAATCGATGGACCTCTCCATCCGCCCGGGAGAGATTTTCGCCCTGCTCGGCCCCAACGGCGCCGGCAAGACGACGATGATTGGCAGCGTCTGCGGCCTGGTGAAGAAGACGGCCGGCACCATCCGCGTCTTCGGCGTGGATTTGGACAAGGACCCGGTCGGCCCGCGCTACGACATCGGCCTGGTGCCGCAGGAAATCAACTTCGACCCGTTCTTCTCCGTGTCCGAGTCCTTGCGGATTCAGCTCGGCTACTACGGCCGGCCCCGGGACGAGGCCCGCATCGACGAGGTGCTCACCGCCCTCAACCTGCACGCCAAGAAGGACGCGATGACGCGCGCCCTGTCCGGCGGCATGAAGCGCCGGCTGCTCATCGCCAAGGCGCTGGTGCACAGGCCCCGCCTCGTCTTCCTGGACGAGCCCACCGCGGGCGTGGACGTGGAGCTGCGCCGCGACTTGTGGACCTATGTCCGCAAGCTGGCCACCGAGGGCACCACCATCGTCCTCACCACGCACTACCTCGAAGAGGCCGAGGAATTGGCGGACCGCGTGGGCATCATCAACGAGGGCCGGCTCCTCATGGTGGAGGACAAGACCACCCTGCTGCGCCGCTTCGGCGAGCGCCGCGTCGTCGTCACCTTCGACCACCCGCAGGCGGCCCTGTCCGAAGCCGGCCGCCGCTTCGCCGCCGCCCTCTCCGCGGACGGCCGCACCCTCACCTATGTCGAGCGCGAGGGCTGCGCGCCCTCCGGCGAGCTGCTCCGCGCCCTCTACGCGGAAGGGCAGCCCATCGCCGACGTGGAGACGCGCCGCTCGCGCATGGAGGACGTGCTCATCGAAATCCTCCGCGGCCGTCCCCAGGCCGCCTGACCCCACCGCCCGCTCCGCCCACCATGAACGTCCTCGGGATGCAGACGCTGTTCGCGAAGGAGGTCCGGCGCTTCATGCGCGTGCCGGGCCAGACGGTCCTCTCGCCCCTCATCAGCACCACGCTGTATTTCATCGTCTTCGGCTACTCCATCTCCGGCCGGGTGCAGACGGTGGATGGCGCGCCCTACCTGCACTTCATCGTGCCGGGGCTCGTCTTCCTCGGCATCGCCAACAACGCCTTCCTCAACAGCTCCTCGTCCCTGTTCATCACCAAGATTCAGGGCACGGTGGTGGACCTGCTGGTGTCGCCCCTGGGGCCCGGCGAGCTGATGGCCGGCTTCATCGGCGGCGCCATGGTGCGCGGCCTCGTGGTGGGCGGCCTCACCTGGGCCGTGGCCGCCATCTTCACCGGCTTCAGCCTGGAGCACGCGTGGGTGGCCGCGTACTACCTGCTCCTCTCCTCCTACGTCTTCAGCGTGCTGGGCATGCTGGCCGCCGTATGGGCGGAGAAGTTCGAGCAGATCAACTTCTTCCCCACCTTCGTGATGCTGCCCCTCACCTTCCTGGGCGGCGTCTTCTACTCGGTGCGGGAGCTGCCCTCGCCGTGGAAGGAGGTCAGCCTCTTCAACCCCATGGTCTACATGGTGGAGGGGCTGCGCTACGGCATGCTGGGCCGCAGCAGCTTCTCGCCCCTGGGCGGCGGCGCCATCCTCGCCGGCGTCGCCGTGGTGGCCACCCTCACCACCTGGCTGGTGTTACGGTCAGGTTACAAGATGAAGGCCTGATGCCTACATCCCCTGAACCCCGGCCCCGGAGGGCTGGGTAGCTGTGGGGTATTTCGCGACTGGGTGTTTCCCACCCGGTGAGAAAGGGGGATATCCTCCGGGGTACATCATGGCTGTGCCATTCGGTAAGTATGAGTTGCTGCGGAAGATTGCCTCCGGGGGAATGGGGCAGATCTTCCTCGCCCGCGAGCACGGGACGGGGTTCGAGCGACTGGTCGTCCTCAAGCTCATCCTCCCCCACCTCGCCGAGGACGATGAGTTCCTCAGCATGTTCCTGGACGAGGCGGGGCTCGTCGCTCGGCTGACGCACCCCAACCTCATCACCATCCTCGACCTGACGGAGATCGAGGGCCGGCACTGTCTGGCCATGGAGTACGTCCAGGGTGACGACGTGCGTCGTCTGGACAAGTTCTCGCGGGCGCATGGCAAGCCGCTCCCGGTGGGCCTGATCCTCCGCATCATCGCGGATGCCGCGGCGGGACTTCACTACGCGCACGAGGCGCGTGACGCACAAGGCAAGCCGCTGCGGTTGGTACACCGCGATGTGTCACCGCAGAACATCCTCGTCGGCTTCGACGGCGGGGTGAAGGTCATCGACTTCGGCGTGGCCAAGGCGGCCACCAGCAGCCAGAACACCGCCACCGGCGTCCTCAAGGGGAAGTACCCCTACATGTCGCCCGAGCAGGCGAACGGGCACAGCATCGACGCGCGCAGTGACTTGTTCGCGCTGGGCGTCGTGATGTGGGAGCTGCTCACGGGCAAGCGCCTCTTCAAGGGCGAGTCAGACTTGATGACGCTGCGGCTGGTGAAGGACTGCCAGGTGCCGCGGCCGTCGCAGCTCAACCCCAAGCTGCCGCCGGGGCTGGACGAGATTCTGCTCAAGGCGCTGGCCACCACGCCGGACGGGCGCTACCCGGACTGCGGCGCCTTCCGGCTGGCGCTGGAGGACTACGCCCTCAACCTGCGGCTGCCCTCCAGCAGCGCGCACCTGTCCGCGTACCTGCGCGAGGTGTACGCGGAGCGCATCGCCACCGAGACGGACCCGGCGAAGCTGGACCAGCTCGCCGAGGACGCGGACCTGGACTCGCGCTCCAACTCCTCGCTGAGTGGCATCAACGGGGGCCCCCGCTCCGCCGCGTCGCGCGCCGTCCCGCGCCCGGCCCAGGGCGCCGTCCCGAGCACGCGCTCGCGCCAGGGCGTGGCCGCGCAGCCCGTGCACGAGAAGACGCGCGGTACCTCGCCGTTGGGCCGCCCTGACGTGCCGCCGCGCCGCGTGCCCTGGGTGCCCGTGGCGGCGGCCGGCGTGGGCCTGCTCATCGCGGGCTCGGCGCTCATCTTCATGCGCGGCGCCGAGGCGAATCCGGTGAAGCCGCTCCCGCCGCACGTCGCCGTGGCTCCGCCGGTGCAGCCGCCGCCCTCGAATCCCCAAGGCACGCGGCCTCCGGACGCGCCGCCGCGGTCCGTGGCGCTGCCCGTCTCCTCCGTGCCTCCCGGTGCGACGGTGAGCGTCGGTGGCAAGGCCCTGGGCACGACGCCAATGGAGCTCACGCTCCAGCCCGGCGGCGCCCCCTTGGAGGTGACGCTGGAGCTGGCCGGGTATGACCCGGTGACGCGGCAGGTGTCCGCCGCCGACTCCGCGCTCGAGCTGGAGCTGCAGCGGCCCAAGGGCGGCACGAAGGTCACCCCCGTCTCCGGCAAGAAGCCGGGCGGCGGGCTCGGTGGCATCAAGGGCACGCGCTGAGCCCCCCGGGCCGCGCCGTGCGCGCGGCTCAGCCGGGCTTCACTGGAAGCCTGACTCGAACAGCACCTTCGGCTCGTCGGGCGCGTCCTCGTCCTCTCCATAGAGCTTGAAGTTGAGGCGCGCGTGCTCGCCTTCGAGGTCCACCTCGATGGTGCCCACGTTGAGTCCGCCCACCGGCTGCTGGAAGACGCGCGCCATGCTGCCGCCCAGCAGGTGGATGCGCGCCGAGCGCCCGTCCAAATCCGACATCACGAAGTGCGTGCGGGGAATGTGGCGCGCCATGTGCCAGTCGAGCGACGGCATCTTGTGGGTGATGGAGCTCGACACGAACTGGTACAGCGACGTCGGCGGGTCCGTGCGCCAGTCACACCGGGCCACGTAGCCCACGTGCACGTCGCCGCCCACCATCACCACCCGCTGGTGGGGGTTGCGCTGCTGGTGGTGCTTGATGAGCTCCAGCATGCGGCAGCGGTCCTTGCGGTACTGCGGGTGCACCCAGCGGTCATGCGCGTCCTCACGGAAGCTGCCCGGCACGTAGCGGGCGACCCGTGAGAGCCAGCCGGGCATGAAGAACGGCGGCACGCTGACCACGACGAAGAGCACCGGCGCCTCGGTGTTCGTGTTCAGCCAGGTGGAGAACTCCTCCAGCTGGCGCGGCGCGAAGACGCGCGCGTGGTCTCCATCGGCGGAGCGGCGCTCGGAGCGCACGTCCAGCACGTACCCCGCCGCGACGCCATACTCGAAGGCGTAGTCGTAGGGGCCCTCGTCATCGGGGCGCAGGGGCTCCACGCGGGACTGCTGGTAGTGGCGGTAGGCGGCCTCGGCCGCGTCGCGCAGGTGGCGCCAGTCCTTGTGGTGGTGCTCGGGCAGGGAGCCGTAGTTGTCCGCCACCTCGTGGTCATCGAGGATGGGGTAGCCCGGGAAGCGCGCCTGGAGCGCGAGCCAGTCCGGGTGGCCCCAGTTGCGCCGGTAGCGTGCGTGGTACACCGCGAGCGCCTCGTCGTGGGTGCACTCCAGCAGGCTCCTGCGTCCCGGAGGCCCCACCGTCTTGAAGTACTCGGGGTCGAACAGCGACTGATTCTCCGGGAAGTCCGCGTAGAGCTGGTCGCCCACCCACAGCACCTGCTTCACGTCACAGCGCTCCCACGCGGCCCTGGCGACGCGCAGCATCCGCACGCCCATCTCGTGCATCGCTCCGCTCTTGTCGAAGGGCTGGTGGCAGCTCGCCACGCCGATGCAGAAGCGCTTCGGCATCTGGCTTCGCCGGGCGGGCAGCGTCTCGAAGCGCCCCTCTCCGACGAGCCCCCCGTCCGCGCGGCTCAGCCGGAAGCCGTACTGCGTCACCGGCTCGAGCGCCTTCGCGCCGGGGAGGTCGTCCGGAAAGGCGAAGGAGAGGGTGTGGTCGCAGAAGGAGCGGTCCCCCATGTCGAGCGCGTAGGAGACGCGCTCCGACGGCGCCGCCATCAGCCACAGCTCCAGGCGGTGCGGCCCCCCGCCCGGCGAGCGCATCCACAAGCGCACTCCCCGCGGGCTGACCCGGCCCACGGCCACGGCACGCTCCAACTGGAACCGCTCTGCCTGCATGAGCTCAAAGTGCTATCGCCCGAGGCTCCGGACCAGCAGCCGCATGCCCGAACCGGGAGGAGGCGCCTGCCCGGCGGCTCCGCTCCGCCGCACGGGGAGCAGGCAGGGAGACAGCAGGCAACAGCCGGCACAGCCCCGCGGCCCTTCCGATTCCCTGAGATGGCGGCGGGGCCGGGGCCCTCTTCACGGCTGGACCGGTGAACGGTCCGAAAGGAACCCCCTGATGCGAAACACCCTGAAGGCAGGTCTGGCGGCGCTGGCGTCCGTGGCGCTCATCCCCATGGCCGTCGGAGCGCACGAGGTCCGCTCCCCGTTCCCCGGCACGGTGACGGCCACCACGAACTACCCGAGCGGCGGCTACCACGGCGCCGTGGATATCGGCCCCGGCAGCTGCAACTACTGGGGCGCCGAGACGGGCGTGGTCGGCTCGGTCTCCTGGACGGTCACCATCAAGACCACCGGCGTGGTCTGCAACGGCAACGGCTACGAGAACGCGAACGAGGCCCGCCACCTCTGGCAGAGCGGGTGGACGTTCCGCCAGAAGCACTGGATCAAGACGGCCGACTCCCGCAACCGCACCTGCGACCGCTGCCAGATTGGGAACGCCGGCGGCACCGGACAGGCCACCGGCCCGCATGCCCACCTCATGCAGGACAAGCTCGGCACCAAGGACATCGGCTGGTACGACGGCTACACCGTCTACGGTGAGGCCGTGGACCGCAGCGAGACCATCGGCTTCCTGGACTGAGCCAGCGCTTCCCCGCGCACGTGGGCCCCCGGCCCGCGGCAGCGCCCCATGAGGGCCGGTGGGTCGACCGGACCCTCACCGGAGCCTCATGGGGCCGCTGTCCTTCCGGACGCTTGCGGCCGAGCCCCGCTCGGCGCGGTCGCGAAAAACCCGGGGAGAAAATCCCCGTGAAATCATTTTTCAAGACAGCGGCGGCCCCGGGCCCTCCTGAGGGGCTGGAACCCCTCACAGGCCCCCACCGCCATGACTCCAGAATCCGTCCACCGCTCCGCCGCTCCCGTGACGGGCCCCCAGGGCCGGCGCCCGCCACTCGTCCTGCTCGGACTTGGCGCCGTCGTGCTGCTCGCCGGTGTGGCGCTGCTCGCCTACGGCCCCAGGGGCGGTGAGGAGTCCGGGTCCGACGGCGCCTCCTCCAGCGCCCACGCGAAGGGCCACTCCGGGACGGGAGGCTCCAATGGCCACTCCGGCGGGGGCGCCGCGCAGGCCGAGGAGCCGCCGCCCCGGTTCGAGGCCACCGTCTGCTGGCGGGACATCGAGCGCTTCAACGAGTCGGTGACGATTGGGAGCTTCCGGAACTGGGCCGCGCCCCTCTTGGCGTCGAGGGACCCGAACGTCCGGGCCTACTTGCGCGAGCGCCTCACGGAGCTCATCGGCAACGACGCGGGCCACGCGCTCGAGGTGCTGGGCTGGAGCCGCGACGCCGCGCCCCGGGAGTTCAACGTCATCATGATGGCGCTGCGCGACTCGGAGGCCGTCCACCAGCCCCAGGTCGCCGCGCGGCTCCTGGAGCAGGGCATGGACCTCACCCTGGACGGCCAGCGGCGCGCGGGCCTCCTCTCCGCGCTGGACACGCAGAAGCGGCTGGACCCGGCCTCGCTCGGCACGCTGGCGGACTTCGCGAGGGACCCGGTCTCCGGCGAGGCGGGCTGGGCCGCCACGCGCACCATCGCCCGGGTGATGAAGCGCGACTTCAACGCGAAGGGGAACCTCGCGCCGTACATGGACAAGCTGCTCACCATCGGCGTCGAGTCGCCCGACGAGCAGATCCGCTACCTGGCGCTGTCCATGCCCATGCACGCGACGCCCGTGCTGGATGATGAAGCCAGCGCGCGCTACGCGAAGGTCCTCACCACCGAGGGCAGCCCGGAAGGCCGCGAGGCGGCGGCGCACAACCTCTCGGTGTCCGGCGGCGACAAGGCCCGGACGCTGGAGCTGTTCGCCCAGTCCTTCACGGCGGAGCAGGACATCTGCGTGCGGTGGGCCCTCTTCCGCTTCGCCGCGCGCGTGGCCGGCCAGGAGTCGCTGCCCACCATGGCGAACATGGCCATCGCCGACCCGCGCTTCCAGCCCCTCTACCAGACCTTCGAGCGCATCTACGCGAGCGGCACCCTCGACTTCGTGCGGGTGTGGAACAGCCTGCCCGACCAGGACCCCTTCGGCTGCCTCGACCGCCACGAAGAATGAGCACGGGAACCCACGCCATGACCTGCCCCTCCTCCTTCTCCTCGCGCGCGCTCGGCCTCGTCGCGCTCGCGCTCATCCCCCTCCTCCCCGTCACGGCGTCCGCCCAGGCCGCGGCCCCGGCGGTCCCCGAGCTGCGCGCGGACTCCTGCTCCGTCGAGGGGTTGATGGACAGCATCCGCCGGGGGCTTTCCTCCAAGTCCCCCGCCTACAGGAAGTACCTGCGCACGCTGCTGCGCGAGTCCGCCGTCACGCTGCCGGACGCCGAGCTGCGCGCGGCCTTCGAGCGGGAGACGGACCCCGCCATGGTCGAGCACCTCGCCGCCGCGCTGGTGGCGCGCACCGAGCGCGGGGCGGACCCCGCGGCCATGGGCGTGGTGGCGAAGCGCATCCAGGAGGAGCGAGACCCGGCCCTCCGCATCGCCTCCCTGCGCGCCCTGCGGCGCACCAGCGCCACGGAGAACACCGGCGACCTGTACGAGCGCCTGGCGCGGGACGCCTCCCCCGAGGTGCGCCAGGAGGCCGCGACGAACCTCATCGAGGACAACCAGTTCGTCTACTCGGGCCACCACGGCCCGGCCGCGGACGCGGCGGTGGGCGCGGCCGCCGCCTCCACGGACCCGAAGGTGACGGCGCGGATTCTCGACAACGTCTCCACCGAGCACATCAGCCCCGAGTCCGCGGACCGCCTCAAGTCGCTGCTGCGCAGTGACGACGCCAGCGTGCGCGCGGCGGCGGCCAACGCGCTGGGCGGGGTGCCGTCGGAGCAGATGGCCAGCTCGCGGGAAGCGCTGCTCGGCATGTACCGCGACGAGCAGGACCTCGGGGTGCGGAAGATGCTGCTGCGGAGCATCGCCCAGCTCGGCTTCGCGGGTGCGATTCCCGACCTCCAGCGCCTGCGGGGTGTCGACCCCCGCCTGGTGCCCGAGGTCGACGCGTGGATTCGGGCTCTCGGCATGGGCCTTCAGGAGTGGAGCCTGATCCTGAGGGAGAAGCAGCGGTTGCAGCAGGCTCCGTGAAGCTCAGTTCAATCGGGGGCCGCTGTGGCGGCCCGAAAGGAATGACGATGCGTAGCATCATGAAGACGGGTCTGGCCGCGCTGGCCTCGCTGGCGATGATTCCCGCCGCTGTGACGGCGCACGAGGTTCGCGGTACGCACACCGGCACGGTGACGGCCACGACCACCTATCCGAGCGGCGGCACCCACCGCGCGGTGGACATTGGCGCGGGCGGCCGGTGCAACTACTGGGGCGCCGAGACGGGCGTGGTCGGCTCGGTCTCCTGGAACGTCACCATCCGCAAGACGGGCGTCTACTGCAACGGTACCGGCAGCGGCACGCAGAACGAGGCGAAGCACCTGTGGACGAACGGCTACACGTTCCGCCAGTGGCACTGGATCAAGACGAGCGACTCGTACGACCGCACGTGTGACCGCTGCCAGGTGGGCAACATCGGCGCCACCGGCAACGCCACCGGCCCGCACGCGCACCTCCAGTACGACAAGCTCGGCACCAACGACACGTCCTGGTACTCCGGCTACACCGTCTACGGTGAGGCCGTCGACCGCAGCGAGACGCTCGGTTACCTGGACTAGTCACGCCTTCGACCGGCCGGGAGGCGGGGGCCCCCCATTCCCCCCTCCCCCCACCCTGCCTCCTGGCTGGTCACCCGTGTCCGCCGTCTCAGCCGACCTTCAGGCCCTTGGGCCGGGCCATGAGCCGGTCGACGTAGGCCTCCAGCTTCGGCCGCCCCGTGTTGCCGCCCAGCATGCGCTGCCAGATGAACATGGAGCCAACCATCACATCGGCCGCGGTGAACCAGTCGCCGAAGAGGTAGGGCCCGCTGCCGAGCTCGTTCTCCACCGCGTTGAGGACGCCCTCGAAGTCCGTCCAGCCGCGCTGGGGCGCCGTCGGCTGCTTCATCATGTGGTCGCCCATGGAGGGCTCCACCTGGGACGTCGAGTACACCACCAGGGACAGGTAGCGGCCCCGCTCCGGCGCGCCCGGCTTCGGCGCGAGGTTGGCCTCGGGGAACTTGTCGGCGAGGTACAGACAGATGGCCGCGGCCTCGAACACGCGCGTGTCGCCATCCACCAGCGCGGGCAGCTTGCCGGCGGGGTTCACCTTGAGGAACTCCGGCGCCTTCTGCTCCCGCTTCGACAAGTCGACGGGCACCAGCTCGTACTTCGCGCCGCACTCATCGAGCATCCACTTCGCGATGACCGCACGGCTCCTGGGATTGAAATAGAGCTTCATCGAGGGCTCCTCCGGGAAGACAGACACAACGGGTTGGCGGGCTCCGTGTACCAGAACGCCACGGCGGGGGGCCGCACATCCCACACCGTGATGAGCGCCAGCGTCCCCGGGTGGACTAACAGGGCCCGGCCCGATTGTTTCCATCACGTTGCTGGTGCAGCGGGACTTTTGTAGGACGATGCGAACTTCACACGGGTCCGTGGCGTCCGGTGCCGCGCGGACGCAGGCCCACCCTCCGCGCCTTCCTGACGGCGCTCGCGGGGACGTCGCCCATCAACGCGACGCTGCCCCGGACGACGCAGTCCCTGTACGACGGGCTGGTCGACTGCCTCTAGAGCGCTCCGTATGCCTCCGGGGGTGGCGGCGGTGGATGCGGAATGCGCTTCAGGTTCACCAGGACCCCCATGTCATCGACGCCCAGGAGCTTTCCTCCTCCTGGGACATCCGCAATCACCACCCCCTGGTTCGTCAGGAGTCGGACCTGCTGTTCCAGGATGGGCTCGAGCTGGTCCAGCCGGGTCTCGGGTCTCTCGTACTCGCACTTCTTGACCCAGTAGAAGCCCTTTCCCTCCCTGTCGTGGATGATGAGGTCATCCGTGGCCGGAGCGGGGCTGACCAGGCAGGCGGCCTGCGGGTCGATGGGCGCCGGCTCTATCGGCAGCCGGCCCTCGGAGGGGAAGTCCGTGCCAGAGCCTGACTCGCGAGGCCCGAAGCCGCTCAGGTTCACCAGGTAGCACATGGCGCCAACGCCTGGGATGCTGCCCACGGGGATGTCCGCGAGCGCCACGCCCTGGTCCACCAGGAGCTGCACCTGGCTCACCATGGACGTCCTGATTTCATGGTCGGCGTTCTGGTAGGCCTCCTTCTTGAGCAGGTAGAACTGGTCATCACTGGACAGAATCACCAGGTCCTCGGGGCCCGGCGGAAGCGGACGCGGAAACGCGTTGTCCCTGCTCGCGTGCGTCGAGGTTTCGGAGGGTGTTGTCATGGTGTCTCCCTTTGTCCGCGCTCAAAGATGCAGCGGGGGCGGCCGCTTCATTCCTGACAGCGCTTCCCAGTCACACATCAACATCTGGCTTTCATCTCCGGTGATTTCCTCGAGGGCGGCGAACCGCACGTTCTCCTGCAGCTCCAGCATCTGCTGGTAGAGGTTGTTGGCGTCCTTGAACCCCCAGAGGTTCATCACCGTTTCACTCCCGGGCTCGCCACCCGGGGCCCCCGTCCCGGGCAGGGGCCTGCCAGCGGCGAGGAAGTCCCACTTGAAGTCGTGGGCCAGCGTCTGCATCCCCTCTTCGAACGTCTTCATGAAGCCAGGCTTCACGTGGATGGTGACGTTCAGGAAATAGGCGGGGAGGTTGAGCATCATCTCGTACGTCTGGGCCCGCTTCACCGGATCCATGGCCTCCCGGAGCAGCTGCTCCACCTGCGTGAGTTCTTGTTGTGTCTTTGCCTGCTGCGACTCCAGGCCGGCCTTGTGCTCCTTCGCCGCTTTCAAGTCGTCGTCGAGCCGCCGAAGCCTGACGCGCTCCTTGTTGATTTTGTCTCGCAGCTGCCGGATCTGGTCTTCGAGGTTCCTGCTCCTCCGACCCTCCAGCTCCTCGAGCTCGACTTCCAGCTTGGCGATGCGCTCGTTGGCTTCGGCGACCTGCCCCTCGAGCTTCTTGACGCTGGCGTCGGCCGTGGCGAGTTCCCCACGGAGCCGCTCGAACTCCTGGAGGGCGCTCCTCCGACGCACCACGAGGCCCTGCTCCGCCATGATGGCCTCGATGACCTCCTTGAGGCGCGTGTCGAAGCCCAGGGCGGGCAGCAGCTCCTCTTCTCGGGGCAGGTCTTCCCGGCAGCACTCCAGCAGCAGCGCGTACTCCGGCTGCGCGTGCAGCGACTCCAGGACCTTCCTGGCCACGTCCATGTCCTTTTCCGGTAGCGGGACTCCGTAGATTTCCAGCACCCGCTCCGGAATGTCCGTCAGGGCGTAGCCCACCACCACGCGGACCCAGTTGAAGTGCTCCTGCAGCCAGGCGGCCTGCCAATTCAAGGCATTCATGTACAGCGCCTTCGCCCCCGGCTTCGTCATGCTGAAGGTGCGCAGAATCATGAAGTCGGCGGCCACCTCCCCGCCCCCGTCCGCGGCGTCACCCGACTTGCGTCCTTCTCCGTCGCTCATCATTCCCCCCCTTGGTTCGTTCTCCCGTGCCTCGACGTGCGCTCCGTGGGCGTGGGCCTCACAGGAAATGGTGCTCGTCCGCCAGGTCCACGGCACGCAGCAGGTGTTCGAGCGCCTCTCGCCGCTGCCCCTTGTTCCACGCCCCGACCGCCGCCTCCAGCGCGCCGGACAGTGGGTCCGGCAGGCGCTGCTGCGCCGGGTCCAACAACTCCCTCGCGTGCTCCACCGCCTCCGCCACCTTCCCGCGCCGCGCCTCCAGCGCCAGCAGGACCACCAGTCCCTGCCACTGCCCGGCGAACGGGTAGCGCGCCGAGAGCTTCCGCCAGCAGTCCGTGGCCGCCCGCGCCTCGCGCTCGGCCTCGTCCAGGCGGTGCTCCTTCCACGCCACCCACGCCCGGGTGGCCTGGACCGCGCCGACGTAGTCGTCCATGCCGGCCGCGGTGGACACCTTCAGACAGCGCTCGCTCCACTCGCGTGCCTCGGCCACCTGGCCGCGCCGGCGGTACACCTGCATCAGGTAGGTCAGCAGCCGTGACTGCAGCGTCAGGTCACCCAGCAGCTCCGCCAGCCGCAGGCCCGCCAGCCCCTGCTGCTCGGACGCATCCAGGTCGTCATGGAACAGCAGGGTGAACGCCAGGAAGAAGCGGCAGGTCGCCATCTCGGCGAGGTCTCCAGACCGCTCGCCGGCCTCCATCGCCCGCCAGGCATCCCGCACCGTCTCGTCGGAGACCCTGTAGCGGTCCCGCTTGAAGGCCATCAGGAGGAGCGCCTGGAAGAAGCGGGCGCGCTGCTGGAACGTGCCCCGCGCCTCCACGTCCGGGCGGACCTTGTCGATGATGGCCTCCATCTCCGCCACCCGCCCCATCCAGTAGTAGACCCAGATGCGCTCCACGTGGACCTGGACCCACTCGTGCCACCAGCGCGGCGCCGTCCCCTCCTCGGCCACTCCACCCGTTCCTGATTGGGGCACGCCCAGCGCGGCCTCGGCCTCGTCGTAGGCGCGCAAGGCGTCCTCATGCAGGTGATGCGTCTCCCACGTCTTGCCCACCTTGCGATGGAGGCGGGCGCGCTCCTGACGGAGCGCTGAAGCCAGCCGGGAGCGGGCCTCGCCATACGCCGCGCGCGCTTCCTCCTGCCGCCCGGTGAGGGCCAGCACGTCGCCCAGGCTCTCCTGGAGGACCGGGAGCCGGGCCGCGTCCGGCTCGCGCCCCATCCCCGCCTCGGCCAGGGCGGATTGATAGAAGCGGATGGCCTCGTCGTTGGCGTGAGCGGCGCGGGCACGGTCCCCCGCCAGGCCGTAGTAGCGACTCGCCTGTTCATGCACCTCGGCCTTCGCCCAGTGGTTGGCCAGCCCGGGGAACATCAGGGCGAAGTCCAGCGCGGTGGAGTAGCTCCGCTCCAGCGCCTCCGCGGCACGGTGGTGGAGCACGCGGCGCCGCTCGGGGCCGAGGGCGCCATAGGAGAACTCGCGCAGCTTGTCGTGGATGAAGCGCAGCCGCCCTCCGTCCATCCGCTCGAGAATCTGCCGCACCCGCAGCGTCTCCAGGGCCTCCAGCCCATGCGCCTCGCTCAGCGGCACGGCGTCCAGCAGCAGCTCGGCGTCGAACTCGCGCCCGAGCACCGCGGCCAGCTCCGCCACCACCTGCGTCCGGGCGTCCAATGACGCCAGCCGCCCTCGGATGATTTCGGCGATGGAGGCGGGCAGCGCGAGCGACTCGAGTGAAGCGCGGGCCCGCCGGGACAGGTGCCATTCCCCGGAGGGGTCGCGGTGGAGCAGCCCCTGGGAGATTGCGGCCCGCAGGTACTCGGCGACGAAGAAGGGGTTGCCCTCGGACCTGCGCACCAGCCCGTCGAGCACGGGAGACAGGGCGCGCAGGGCCAGCATGCCGCGAATCATGGCCTGGATGTCCGTCGCTTCGAGCCGTCCCAGCTCCAGGTGCAGGGCCTCGGGAGCGCCGGACACCGCGTCCCTGAGGAGCGGCTGGCCCAGCGCCTCCACGCGGTAGGTGCCCAGCAACAGCACGCCCCGGGAGACGAGGTCCTCGTAGCGAAGCTGCCGCAGGAAGCCGAGCGTCAGCTCATCCGCCCACTGCAGGTCGTCGAGGACGAGCAGCATCAGGTCGTCCTCGCTCAGCGCGAAGAGGGCCTCTTGAAGGGCGGTGAAGATGCGGGCGCGCTCGGCCGCGGCGCTGGCCAGGGGCGGCGGCACGGGGAGCGCGTCCAGGGCGGGCAGCCCGCGCAGCGAGGGCTCGTAGGGAACCAGCACCCGCCCCCAGGTCCCGAGCAGCTGGCCCGCCTCCCAGCCCTCCTCGCGGCACCGGTCCGCCACCCGGACCAGCAGCGGGCGGAAGGGGTGCAGGGGCGAGGCCCGCGTGCGGTCATCCACGGCCGTTCCCGACAGCCCCAGGGGAATGCACTCGCCCGTCACCACCATCAAACCCTTGCGCAGCGCCCGCCGGGCCATCTCCATCACCAGCCGCGTCTTGCCCGTGCCGCTGCCGCCGCCAATGAAGATGCAGCCACCGCGGCCCTCGGCCAGCGCATCGAGCCGGGCGCCAATGCGTTGCACCGCCTCCACCCGGCCCGAGAAGGGTGGACGGTAGAGATAGGGCCGGGGCCGGGGCGGCTTCGCCGGCAGCGCCGACTCCACCCCCAGCTCCCCAAGCACCCGGTCCACATCCTCCGCATAGCCCAGCCGGTCCTGCGGCTGCTTCTCCAGGAGCTTGGAGATGAGCCACTCCAGCCGCTCCGGGAGCGGCTCGTCCAGGAGCTGGGAGGGCGGCGTGGGTGGCTGCTGAAGGTGGCGCCGGCGGATGCTGCCGGGCGTGCCCCCGAAGAAGGGGGGAAAGCCCGTCACGCATTCGTACAGGATGCAGCCGAGCGAATAGAGGTCCGCCCGGGCATCCACCAGGTCACCCAGAATCTGCTCGGGCGCCATGTAGAGGGGCGTGCCCTGCACGCCCTCATCCACCTGGAGCTCCTCCCGTCCGGAGGCTCCGCCATACGCGCCCACCAGCCCGAAGTCCCCGAGCACCACCGTCCCATTCCTCCGGATGAAGACGTTGCCGGGCTTGAGGTCTCGGTGCACCAGGCCGCTGCCATGCAGGTAGGCCAGGGGCGCGCACAGGCTCCGCACGAGCTTCAGCAGGGGGAGCGCGGGAAGCGTCGCACTGGAGGCGGTGCCCTGGCTCGACACACTCCAGTAGCGCTCGATGAGCTGCCGGAGCGTCCGCCCCTCCACCAACTCCATCGCATACCAGGGCCTCTCGCCGGAGAGCCCACTGTCGAGGATGCGGACCACGCCCGGGTGGTGGATGCGCCCCAGTGTCCGCACCTCCCACCGGATGCTGTTCAGCAGGCTCCCGTGCGTCACGAGCACCGTCTTCAGCGCCACGTGCTCACCCGTGTTGCGATGGACGGCCGAGTAGACGACCCCCATTCCACCCCGCCCCAGGACCTCCTCGAGGTGGTAGGGCCCCAGGTCCCGGACCCCGAGAACCTCGCCCTCCTGCAAGGGTTCGTCGATGTTCACGGTTGCACCTCAAGCAATGAGTGGGGATGCGCAGCGCCCTCTGACAAGGGGCCTTGCCCGGCTGACAGGCCTCGACGGGCACTACGCTCCCCGCTCCTCCTCGGCGCATTCCCGCTCCAGGCGCAGGAAGCAGTGCTCCCGCAGGGCCGCGCGCCGGAGCTCGTCCACGCTGGCGAAGCCCGCGTCGCGCGCGTAGCGCTCGAGGTCCGCGGGCACCGGGCGTGAGTCGAGCCGCTCGGTGAAGTACCACTGCCACAGGGCTTCCTCGTCGACGCCGGCTTCCTCGGGTGCGGGGTGCTCCAGCCCCGAGCGCGAGAGCACCCGCGCCTTGCGCTCGGCACGGTCCACCAGCAGCCCGTACACGCCGAGGGCGCGCAGGTGGTCCGGCAGGCACTGCTCCACGTCCGAGGCGTGCAGCAGCGCCGTCTGGCGGACGCAGGCCTCGTCCCGGAAGAAGCGCAGCGGCTGCTCCAGGCGCTGCTCCACCAGCCACTGCTGGAAGCGGCTCAGCTCCATCAGGCCCTGCTCGCGGCGGAAGCCCTCGCAGGCCCGCTGCACGGTCTCCAGCTCCACCGCGCCCGCGCGGCGCCGGGCAAGCTCCAGGGCCAGGGCGCGGGCCAGGACTCCGGCACGAATCCGGGGGAGGAGGCCGCCCACCCGCAGCTCCTCGAGCAGGGCCTCTCGCGGGAGCGCCTCGGCGCTGGCGCCGCCCCGGTACCCGGGCGCGAGCCGCCCGGCGCAGCGGCAGGCCTCCAGCCATGCATCGGTTTGAGCGAGCGAATAGGAGACCTGCTTCGGCTCGGAGTTCTCCGCCAGCGACTCGCGCATGTGGCGGAGCATGGCCAGGGCGTCCAGACGCTTCTGGTCCACGCGCCCCCCTGGCAGCCATTCCCGCAGGCGCCGCAGCGGCTCGGGCGGCAGGCCCGCGTCCACGGCCCTCCCGAGCAGGGCCGGCCAGCTCCGCTCGGGGTAGTAGAGCGCCTTCGCGAGCCGCTCCAGGCGCGCCCTCTCCTCCGTGTCCAACACGCCCCGCTGTTCGGCGTGGGCCAGGGTGGCGCGGATGTTGACCATGGCCTCGGAGAGCGGGCGGAAGCCGTCCTCGGCGGGGGCATGGACGACGGCCACCTCGTCGTCATCCATCAGGTCGCCGCGCTGGAAGGCCTCGAAGATGGCGCCCACGCCCTCCATGCCGAAGGAGGCCAGCTCCGCCGCGCGCAGCGCCCCCATGCTCGCGGCGCCGAAGACGGGGATGCCCTCGGCCATGGCCCAGAGAATCTCCTTGTGCCAGACGGAGGGAACGCTATCGAAGAAGCCGTCGATGAGGCCGATGGCGCGCGGTCGCTCCAGCGCGGCCCGGTAGACATCGCCCTGCGCCGCGGGCGGAAGGAACACGGCGTCCAGCTCGCGCGTCCCCTCGGAGGCGGAGAGCGTGGGCCCGGCGAAGACGTACATCATGACGCGTGCTCCTTCAGCACGTCCCGCGCCCTGCGGCCCGGGACGTAGCCGGGCGCGTCGTGGGGCGCCTCCAGCCCGGCCACCACCACCCGCGTCACGGGAATGCCGAGCTCGGGTCGGGACAGGTCCACCGCCACCGCCTCATGCAGCCCCGCCTCCGCCAGCCGCGCCAGCTCCCAGGCCACGTCCTCGTCGAACGTCCTGCCCACGAAGGTGGGGACGTCCTGGAAGCGCCGGGCGGGCGGCCCGCAGCGCATCCGCTCCACCTCCTTGCGCCAGACGACAGGGTCCCGAAAGGCCGTGTAGCAGCGCGACAGCCCCAGGTCATCGCGAGCGCCGGAGATGAACGTGAGCCGCACCTGGGCCGCCTCGGTGAGCGCGCGCAGCAGGGCCACCTCGCGAGCCGGATGGCACCCCGCTCCCGACGTGGGGGCGCGGGGACGGAGCGGCTCCGGCGAGCGCTCGGCGAGCACGCAGTAGAAGCTGGCCAGCCCCACGTCCGTCGTCGTCTCCCAGACGGCCACCTCCATGCCGGCGCGCTCGAAGCGCTCCAGCACCTGGAGGCAGGCCGGGTCATCCACGGTGTCCGGGTCCAGCCGCGTCTCGCGCCGTGCCGCCTCGCCGCGCAGGTGCCAGAGGCAGGTGGCGTCCCGCTCCACCACCTCGCAGAGCCCGTGGCTGAGGGCCTCCAGCGGATGGTTGCCGGAGGCCAGGCCATTGGAGCTCATGAAGAACGCGCCACTGCCCTCGGGCAGCGGCAGGGTGAAGTCGGTGTGGACGGACTCGAAGGGCAGCCACCGGGGCGTGCCGTCCCGGAGGTCCCTTCCCTCAACCCACAACAAGCGCCGCGCTGGATGGAAGGCGTGGACGGACAGGCGCGGGAGCAGGCCCACGTCCACCACCGGGCGGCGGGCGCTCAGCTCTTCATGGCTGGCGCGCAGCAGGGGCAGGTCGATGTGCTCGGCATGGTAGGACTCCACCGCCTCCATGAGCCCGGAGGCCTGTGCGGCGGCCAGGTCCAGTCCCTTGCCCTGGGACACCGACAGCGAGCGCGCGTTGGGCCGGCACACGGCCACGACGGGAAGCCCAATCCAGTCCAGGCCCGTCAGGTTGGCGATGCGGGTGATGCCCATGCGTCCCATGAGGGGCCTGACGCGACGGAGCGTCTCCTCGGGAGGAATCAGGCGGTGCGTGCCCGTGCGCCACGACTTGGGAGCCACCGGGCCGTTGCTCCCAGCGACGGTGGCATTCAATCCATCCATTCGGGGTCTCCCCTGGATGAATGGGGACTGGAGCACCCGGGCGACAAGGCGGCCCGCGGGGTCATGGCGGGCGGGGACAGCCCTCCCTAGTTTGAGATGGGCCCGAAGGAGGCATGGCGATGAGAGCGGTGACGAGCGTGGTGGGGGCCACCGGACTGCTCGGCGGCGCCATCTGCGAGCACCTGGTGGCGGCGGGCAGGCCCGTGCGAGCGCTGGTGCGGCCCACCTCGGAGCCGGAGCGGCTCACCCGGCTGACACGCCTGGGCGTGGAGCCGCGGCAAGGGGACCTGAAGGAGCCCGCTTCACTGGCCGCCGTCTGTGAGGGAGCCCGGGCCGTCATCTCGACCGCCACCTGCATGCTCTCGCGGCAGCCGGGAGACTCGATTCAGGCCGTGGACGTGGACGGGCAGCTCGCCCTCCTCGAAGCCGCGCGGCGCGCCGGGGTGGAGCACTTCATCTTCATCTCGTTCATTCCGCTCCAGGAGCGCTTCCCCCTCCAGGAGGCCAAGCGCACGGTGGAGCAGGCGCTGAGACGGAGCGGGATGCCCCACTACACCATCCTCCGGCCCTCCTACTTCACCGAGGTCTGGCTGGGGCCCGCGCTGGGCTTCGACGCCGCCAACGCCCGCGCCCGGCTCTTCGGCACGGGGCATGGGAGGATGAACTGGATTTCGCTCGACGATGTCGCCCGGTTCGCCGTCGGCGCCCTGGAGCGCCCCCAGGCGCGCGACGCCATCCTCGACCTGGGCGGAGAAGAAGCCCTCAGCCAATGCGAAGTCGTGCGGCTCTTCCAGCAGTGGGACGGGCGCGAGTGGGCGCTGGACTCCATCCCCGAGCAGGTGCTCCACGCCGAGTTCGAGGAGGCCACCGACGCCCGGCACCGCTCCGTCACCGCGCTGATGCTCAACATCGCGCGGGGCCGCGAGGTGGACCCGAGGCCGGCGATGGAGGCCATTCCCGTCCGCCCCACCCCGGTCAGCGACTACGTGCGCGGCGTCCTGGCCCGGCTGCGGGGCTCCGCCCCGGAAGCACCGATGCTCTGAGGAGCCACCCGGCCCCGCCCCCGGTGACGGGAGCGGGGACGAATCCCACTAGCGCTTGAAGTGGTCGGCGATGACGCTGGCCACCGCGCAGGTGAGCTTCTTGCCGGTGGGCACGTGCAGGAACTCGTTGGGCCCGTGCGCGTTGCTGCCCGGCCCCAGCAGGCCGGTGATGAGGAACTGCGCCTCGGGGAAGCGCTCGCCCAGCATGCCCATGAAGGGAATGGTGCCGCCCTCGCCCATGGCCATGGCCGGCTGACCGAAGTACGTCTTCGACGCCGACTCCACCGCGCTCGACAGCCAGCCCGCCAGGGGCGGCGCGTCCCAGCCGACGCTGGCCTTCTCACCCTCGAACGTCACCTTCGCGCCGTACGGCGGGTCCTTCTCCAGCGTGTCCTTCAGCGCCTTCATGCCCGCCTTCGGGTCCAGCCGGGGGGGAATGCGCATGGACAGCTTGAAGGTGGTGAAGGGCCGCAGCACGTTGCCCGCGTTGCTCAGGGGCGGCATGCCGTCCACGCCCGTCACCGCCAGCGCCGGCCGCCAGGTGCGGTTGAGCACCAGCTCCGCGCCGTCCCCGGACACCGGCTTCGAGCCGGGCACCCAGGGGAACTTGGTGAAGACCTCACCCTCCAGCACCTTCGCCGCCTCGCGCGCCTGCTCCCGCCGCTCCTTCGGGATTTCGACGTGCAGCCCCTCCACCTTGATGTGGCCGGTGGACTCGTCCTCCACGCGCGACAGCAGCTGGCGGAGGATGCGGAAGGACGAGGGGACGATGCCCGTCGCGTCACCCGAGTGGACGCCCTCGGTGAGGATGTCCACGCGCAGGTTGCCGCCGACGATTCCGCGCAGCGACGTGGTCATCCACAGCTGCTCGTAGTTCGCACAGCCCGAGTCCAGACACACCACCAGCGACGGCTTGCCGATGCGCGGCGCCAGCGCCTCGATGTACGCGGGCAAATCGTAGCTGCCGCTCTCCTCGCACGCCTCGATGAGCACCACGCAGCGCGCGTGCGGCAGGCCCTGCTCCTTCAGCAGGCGGATGGCCGTCAGCGACGCGAAGGCGGAGTAGCCGTCATCCGCGCCGCCGCGCCCGTAGAGCTTGTCGCCCTCGCGCACCGGCGTCCACGGCGTGAGGCCCTCGCGCCAGCCCGTCATCTCCGGCTGCTTGTCCAGGTGGCCGTACAGGAGGACGGTGTCCTCGCCCTTGGTGCCGGGCACCTCCATGTAGATGACCGGGGTGCGGGGCTTGCCCTGCTCGTCCTTGAGCCGGATGACCTCCAGCTCCAGCCCGGGGAGGTGCGGCGCCTGCGCGCGGCACCACTCCGAGATGAGCTGCACCGCGGCTTCCATGTGGCCGGACTTCACCCAGTCCGGGTCGAAGGCGGGCGACTTGTTGGGGATGCGGATGTAGCGCTCGAGCGCCGGGAGGATCTCCTTCTCCCAGATGCGGTCGGAGGACTCGGTAGCGGTCTGGACGTTCATGGCCATGGCGAGCGGATGCAGAGCACGGAGGAGGGGCCCCTGTCGACTGTGGGAACCCCGGAGGGGAGTGGGTAGGACCTCGCCCCCCAGCCTACCCCGCGGCCGGTGCTGATGGCGCCCATTGGCGGCCCTGCGGACCGCCGCTCAGGCGGGCGCGTGGTACAGGCCCGGCAGCGCCGCCAGCCCATACAACACCGGGTGCGCGTCACGCGGACGGCCCGTGAGGCGCTTGAGTACCGCGTCGCTGACGATGCCCGCGGAGATTCCGTGGGCAATGGAGCAGGTGAAGGGCAGCAGCGCCACCGTCACCGAGATGAGCCCCGCACGCGAAAGGGCGCGAGGAGACAGAGCTCCCCGCGCCCTCGCGAGTCCCCGCCCCGCCCCGCGGTGCGGGACGGGTGGGTGATTCAGGTCAGCGAACCGCTGTTACGGCTGGATTTCGCGGACGGACAGCCACTTGAAGTCCACGTCGTTGGCGTTGTCCCAGCGGAAGACGGCGATGGGGCCGCCCCACGTAATCGGCATGGCACCGACAGCGCCGCCGCAGTGCTGGGCGTCGCCGCCCCACGAGCCGGAGTCCACCATGTCGTAGACCTTCTTCCAGGTGACCTTGTCGGCGTTCTCGTTGACGTACAGCTCCAGGCGCACGGCCTCCTTGCCGTTGACGAGGGTGTTGCGCATCACCGACTTGAAGCCCACCCAGCGGCCCTTGAGCGCCGTGGTGCCGGGCTTGTAGGCCGCCTGCTCGTAGGAGACGTGCCACGTCTCCTTCTGCCAGCGGGCGCGGCCGTCATAGTGCAGGGCGCCCTTGTAGCTGCTGCCCTCACAGCCCGACTGGTCGTCGTTGTGCTTGCCGCCGCGCGCGTACCAGTCGAAGTTGTCCGACGAGTCCTGCGCCGCGTTGAGCTTCACGAAGCCCGTCATCTCGACGTTCTTCCAGTCGTTGGCGGCCTGCATGTAGCCACGGCTGGCCAGCACGTCGCGGTCGTACGTGGGAATCTTCGAGGCGCTGTAGCCCGTGGACGTGAAGACAGACATGCGCACCTGGCTGTTCTTCATCTTCCAGGAGCCGTCCGCGTTGCGCGTAATCGTGTTCTGCGGGTCGAAGCGCTTGTCGCTCGTCGCGGTGTCCGCGAGGGCCCACGTCTCACCGCCGGCCTTCGTCGGGTAGATCTGCGTCACGCCGAACTTGTCCTTGCCCGGGGTGGGCGTCGGCTCCGGGGTCGGCTCCGGGTCCGGATTCGGCGGCGGCGTGGTGCTGCCGGCGATGGCCGCCATCTCGGAGATGCTCGCCCAGGTGTTGACGGTGTTGCCGTTGACGGTGACGCGCACGTAGCGGGCGTTCACCGTGGGGAACGTATAGCGCTCCAGGGACGCGGAGCGGCCGGACGAGCTGCCGGAGAACACCTGGGTGAAGGTGGTGCCGTCCGCCGAGGTGGCGATGACGAACTTGCTGGCGCGCGAGGTGCCGTTGTACCAGGCGATGTCCAGCGCGTTGATGGCCTTCACGGCGCCCATGTCACCGCGAATCCACTGGCCCACGCCATTGCTGGACCAGCGCGTGGACAGGTTGCCGTCGATGGCGCTGGCGGGCACGTTGCCGTCGTTCCCGCTGGCGGTGGCGGCGGAGAAGCCTCCGGCGGCCAGCGCGGGTGTCGCGGCCATGAACGCGGCCAGCGAGAGCGCGCCCATCGGCATGCGGAAGCGCTTCCATCCGCCCAGGGACGAAGTCATGTGTCGATTCAAGTCACTACCTCAAGTGAGGCCGCGTGGTGCCACGACTCACCGGCCGGACGGTGCCGGACCGGCGCGCCGCGTTCCCCCCGCGGCGCGTTGGCTTCCATTCGCTGGACCGCCACACGAAGACGCCCACGTTCGGTGCGTGAGGCTCTCTTCGGCCGCGGTCAGCGGCGTTGTGCAATCAACGTTTCGGTCTGCGGGCGAAAGTACCCTTTGAGCCGATATGGAATTCCCCACGCATTTGTGAACCGAGGCCTGCTCCCCCGCCCGTACAGCACCCGCGCGGGGGAGGGCCTCCCGTCCTGCTCAGCCCTTCATGGCGAAGCGGACGACGGCGGCGGCGGGCCCTTGCAGGCGCAGCGTGCCGTCCTCTAGCGGCGGCGCCTCCGCGGTGCCACCGAAGCGCGGTGCTTCACTCCACAGCACCAGCTCCGCGCCCGGGGGCACGCGGTGCTCCAGCGTGCCGCGGACGGAGACAATGACTTGCAGCCCCTGCCCTCCGCCGAGCCGCTCCAGCACCAGTGCGTCCGGCCCCAGGGCTCGGGCGTCATGGCCTCCGGGGCGGGGCGCCTTCAGCGCGGGCTCGGAGGCGCGCAGGCGGAGCAGCTCGCGGTACAGCGCGCGCACCCCCACGTGCTCCGGCTGCTCCGCCTCATGCCAGTCCAGCCGGGAGCGGGTGAAGGTCTCCAGCGCCTGCGGGTCCGGCACCTCGGCGCCGGCGAAGCGCTTGAAGCCGGCGAACTCCTTGCGGCGTCCTTCCGTGACGAGCCGGCCCAGCTCCGCGTTGTGGTCCGTGAAGTAGAGGAAGGGCGTGCTCGCGTTCCACTCCTGCCCCATGAAGAGCAGCGGCGTGAAGGGCGACGTCAGCAGCAGCGTGCTCATGGCGCGGAAGGCCGCGGGGGACACGTCGTGCCCCAGCCGCTCGCCCAGGGCGCGGTTGCCCACCTGGTCATGGTTCTGGATGCAGTGGACGAAGCGCCACGGCTCCAGCCCCTCGGCCTTCGTGCCGCGCGCGTGGCCCAGGTTCTTCGACACCTGGCCCTCGTAGAACCAGCCCTGGCGCAGCGTGCGCGCCAGGTCCTCGGTGCTGCCCGTGTAGTCCTGGTAGTAGCCCTCGCTGTCGCCCGCGAAGGCGCGGCGCATCTGGTGGTGGAAGTCATCCGCCCAGACGCCGTCCAGGCCGTGGCCTTCCGGCGCGGGGCGCAGCAGCTTGCGCTCGTTGCGCTCGTCCTCGGCAATCACCAGCACGCGGCGGCCCTGCGCGCTGGCGCGGGCGCGCTCGGCGATTTCGGTGAGCAGGTGCGGGGTGCCCTCGTCGACGATGGCGTGCGCGGCGTCCAGGCGCAGGCCGTCCGCGTGGTAGTCGCGAATCCACATCTCCACGTTGGAGAGCACCAGCGAGCGCACGTACGCGCTGCCCTCGCTGTCGTAGTTCACCGCGTCGCCCCACGGAGTGTGGTGGCGGCCGGTGAAGTAGTGCGGCGAGTACGCGCGCAGGTAGTTCCCGTCCGGCCCGAAGTGGTTGTAGACGGCGTCGATGAGCACCGCGAGCCCGCGCGCGTGCGCGGCGTCAATCAGCCGGCGCAGCCCTTCCGGGCCGCCATACGCGTGCAGGGGCGCGAAGAGGTCCACCCCGTCGTAGCCCCAGTTGCGCACGCCGGGGAAGGCGGCCACCGGCATGAGCTCCAGCGCGGTGACACCCAGCTCCTTGAGGCCGGGCAGCCGGGGGATGAGAGCCTCGAAGGTGCCCTCGGGCGTGGCGGTGCCCACGTGCACCTCGTAGATGACGAGCGCCTCGGGCTCCACGCCCTTCCAGGCCGCGTCCGTCCACTCGAAGTCCGGCACCACCACTTCGGAAGGGCCGTGCACGCCTAGCGGCTGCGAGCGGGACCACGGGTCCGGGAAGGGGCCCTCGCCGTCCACGCGCAGCTTGTAGAGCGTGCCCGCACCGTGGCCCTCCAGCACCGCGCCGAAGCAGTCGCCGGAGCCTGCATCAGAGCCTTCATTCGAGCCTGCATTGGGCTCCGGCGTCATGGGGACGATGCGCCCGGGCTGCCCCCGCGCGTCGTGAATCACCACCTCCAGGCGCTGATGGCCGGGCGCCCAGACGCGCCACCGCACGCCCGTGCCCTCTTCCACCCACGCCCCCAGACGGGGCACCGCTGTCCGTGTCGACCGAGAGTCATCCGCTGGAGCCATGTGGCTGCTCTGTAATGCGTCCGTCCCGCGCGCGAGAGCGCTTCCGCGCCCAGCCGGGCCCGGGCCCAACAGGAGATGTTCACGGTTGGGCAAGCTCCCGGCATGAATGGGCACCGGAGGACGGTGCATGGCCTCCCTGCGTACGGGTGGCCGGAGCGGGCGCCGGCTCCCGGGGCCGGGCACGGGGCCCCACCGGGAGCGCGGCGCCGGGAGCATCACCGCGCGAGCAGGCCTGGGAGCCTCACCGCGCGAGCAGGCCTGGGGGCCTCACCGCGCGAGCAGGCCTGGGAGCCTCATCGCGCGAGCAGGCCTGGAAGCTTCACCGCGCGCGGGCCACCGGCTCACGGTGCAGCAGGAAGGGCAGCGTGAGCCGGCGCAGGCCGGGCAGCTCCAGGTGCGTCAGGGCCAGCAGCGTGTGGCCATCCAGCCAGCGCAGCTCGTCCACGAAGGGGCGCCACTGGAAGCCGGCCTCGCGTGGGTACTCCACCTGGAGCCCCACGCGGCCGTCGGCCCGTGAGACGCCCTGGCGCAGGAGCAGCGGCACGGACGGGCGCAGTCCGTCTCTCCGGCGCACGAGGTTGACGCCGCCGTGCGCGCCCGCCGCGAAGTCCTTGCCCCACCAGCCGCGCATGCCCAGCACCGCCAACAGCACCGGCGAGCCGAGCCGCAGCCACGCGGGGCCCACGAACTCGCCCCGGTAGCGGCCGGGAAGTGACTCGCGCTGGGGCGTGGGCAGCCGGGCGAAGAGCCGCCGCCATTCGCCCAGCCGGACGCGCTCCGGTGCAGGGGCCAAGGCTTTCAGCTCCACCGCGGTCGTCATGACCCACACGCTATGCAGCCCGGGTCCCTCCGTCCGGACGCGTTCCGCCCGCCCCCACGGCGGACGGGCGGCCAGGACAGCAAGCCGAAGGGACGGACGACCAGGACAGTGAGTCCGTGAGCCCGGACCGCCAGGGCGGCGGACGACCAGGCAAGACGGCCGGTCTGTGAGACGAGCAGCCAGGGCGGTGGGCGGGCAGCCCAGGAGACAGGCCGGTGGAAAGGTAGCGCCGCCTGCTCGGGGCGGGTGCGTGCCTTGTGGATGCCCACTCCCCCCGGGATGATGGGGCGTCCTAGCCCGAAACGCCGGGCCCGCGCCTTCTACCGGAGCACCCTGGAATGAGCATCGCCCGCACTGGCCTGGAGTCCGTCCCCCGTGGAGACGACGTGCGCGAGCGCGTGGCCGCCATCGAAGTGCTGTCGCCGCGCGAAATCGACGCGCGGCTGACGGACCTGGGCTACCGCGGACAGGACGAGGCGCGGCGCGCGGCCTCGGTGCTCGCCTACCGGCACCTGCGCCGCATCCGCCGCCTCCACCTGGAGGGGCTCGCCCCCGAGCCGGGCATGCGGGAAAACTGCCTGTTCCTGGGGCCCACCGGCTCCGGCAAGACGTTCCTCGTGGAGCTGCTGTTCCGCGAGGTACTCGCGGTGCCCACCGTGCTGGCGGACGCCACCCAGTTCTCCGAGACGGGCTACGTGGGCGACGATGTGAACACCCTGCTGTCGCGCCTGTACGAGGTGGCGGACAAGGACGCGGAGTGGGCCGCCTGCGGCGTCATCTGCATGGACGAGTTCGACAAGCTCGCCACCAGCCGCTCCGACAGCCGCTTCGCCGGGCAGCAGACCACCAAGGACGTGAGCGGCTTCGGCGTGCAGCGCAGCCTGCTGCATCTCCTGTCCGCCTCCAGCGCGGACTTCCCCGCGGACTTCGGCTTCACCAGCCGCATGCAGCCGGAGAACATGGACCTGGCCTGCGTCACCTTCATCGCCTGTGGGGCCTTCAGCGGCCTGCGCTCCACCGCGGAGGGCATGGCGCGCGAGGAGCGGCTCGGCTTCGGCCGCGAGCCTCGCGCCTTCCAGGCAGAGGCCATCGCCGCGAGCGTGACGCAGGAGCAGCTGGAGCAGACCACCGCCTTCGCCCGCTACGGCTTCATCCCGGAGCTCATCGGCCGCTTCAACCGGCTGGTGCCCTTCTCCCCGCTGGACGCGGCCACCCTGGGCGACATCCTCCAGCACAACGTGCTGCGCGTGTACGAGCGCGAGTTCGAGCAGGAGGGCCTGCGCCTGGTGGTGGAGCCCGCCGTGCGCGAGCACGTGGTGGCCCGCACCCTCAAGCGCGAGACGGGCGCGCGCGGCCTGCGCACCACGCTGGCCCCGCTGCTGGAGGGCGCCGCGTACGAGCACTTCGGCCGGCCGGGCACGTCCGGCAGCGTCCGCCTGGTGCTGGAAGGCGACGCGGTGCGGGCGCTGGCGGAATAGTCCCGGAGGGCACCGTCCAGCGTGGCGAGGGCGCGGTGGGGGCGCCCCTGTCACGCCAGGAGGGCGAGCCCGCAACCCACCGCGAGCGTGCGCGCCTTACGGTTTCTTCAGAGGGACGGAACGCCGGAGGGCAGCACCATGCACCACACTCGTGAGATTCCCCGTGAAGGCTGGGCGGACTACCTCGCCCTGCTGAGCAACCTGGAGCGAGACCACTGGGTCCGCATCGAAACAGAGAGCCTGGACATGGGTGACCAGCCGCTCGCCGGCAGGCTGCCGCTCGTCGAGATTGCCCTGGAGGAGAAGGGCAGCGCCCAGGGCGCCGTGGAAATCATCGTCGGCCGGCCGGGGGACGAAATCACCCACCGCATCCTGGAGCCGGACCACATCTACGCGGACGAGAGCGAGAGCGGCGAGCTGGAGTGCCTCGACATCGAGGGCTCGGACCACACCAAGACGCTCATCTTCTTCGAGCAGCCCAACGCCGGAGACGAGCGGTCCGCCAGCGCGCCCATGTGAGGCGCGCGCAGGGCTGGAAACGACGAAGGCCGGAAGGCGCCCCCTTCGTGAGAAGAGGAACCCTCCGGCCCGGGCCACGCGCCCCGCCAGGGCTCACGCCGCGGCGGGTGCATCAGCCGTGTGTCGCGGGATTACGGGTACAGCGAGCGAGCGCCCTGCTTGTCCAGGCTGGTGAGGACGAGGTCGCCCGTCTGGGTGCCGTTGCACTGGGGGTAGTGCATGACCGAGGCGCGGTCGTAGGTGGACGTCAGCGCGCGCCACTGGTTGTCCTCGTAGCAGCCGCTCGCCGTGGAGCGGGTGTGCTCGTGACGGAAGCCCAGCACGTGGCCCAGCTCGTGACGGAGCACGCCCGTCAGGCTCCAGGCGCCGCCGCCGCTGAAGGCGCTGGTGGAGATGAGGATGTTGCGACCCGAGCGAGCGGAGTTCGGGAAGAAGGCGCGCGCCACGTACGACGTGGTGGAGGTCTGACGCACGTCGAACAGCACGCCCGTCTGCGACGCGGTGCAGTTGCTGTCGTAGCTGGTGCTGTGGATGAAGTTCACGCTCGCGGTGGCCTCCCAGGCCGCCGTCGCGCTGTTCATCGCGTTGACCACGGTGGTCTTGCGGGTGCCGAAGCTGCTGGTGCTCACGCAGTAGGTCAGGTTGCCCTTCTGCGCGGCGGACCACTTGATGTCGCCGCCGATGTAGTACACCGCGAGGCCGTCCGCGCTGGTGCCCTTCTCCTCGGCGATGTTGTTGTCGTAGAAGCCGCGCAGCTCCTCCTTGGAGTCGAAGGCGAGGTCGCCGTCGATGATCCACTTGCCCTCTTCATCCTGGAAGGCGTTCGCCTGGAACTCCTCCCACGACATCACGGGAGCCTGGGTCTCGGAGGCCTCGGGGCCGCCGCACGCGGTACCGAGAAGGGCAACACCAGCCATCAGCGCAATGGAGCGAAACTTGAGCATCGGGGGTTCCTCTGAAGCGTATTGCGGGGGACGCGTCGTCCGCCTGGCTTCCGCCAGCCGCGGCACGGCGCGCACGGCCCATGAGCAAGCGCCAGGCCAACCGGCCCTCAGAGGGTGAAAAAACCGAAAACACGGTTTAACTGGACTGCCCGTAGTCCAGCCCACAAACCGCCAGTGTAAACGGCGGCGACAGTCACTCCGCCAACCCCGCGTGGGCAAAGGGAAATTGCCTCACGCGGAAGAGTGCCTGAAAAAAGGACAGTGCTGTCTGGTTATCAGACAGCGGCCCGGGCATCGCAGCTCCCCGAGAAGAAGGCGGAGTGCGACGCACGCGTGCGCGCGGTGTGGGTCTGTCAGGCTACCCATGCAGACCTGCTGCGTCAATCCCTCCGACGCATCGCGGCCGGAATGATTGAGTATCGGCGCACCGCGCCAGAAGTTGCGTCGCGCGGCTACAAGAGGGCGCGGCGCACCCGCCAGAAGGTCTCCTTGGCGGTGCGGAAGGCGGCGGAGTCGGAGGGCAGCAGCGTGCGCAGCAGCTCCGCGGACTGCGTCTGCAGCGGCCGGACGCAGTGCGCCTCCACCTTGGTGCGCAGGAAGCCCACCGGGTCTCTGTTCCGGTAGTCGGCGAAGTACGCCTTCAGCTCGTTGCGCGTGCGCGCGTGGCCGTTGTCCGCGTACTTGGCCACGTAGGGGCTGAAGTCCGGGTACAGCTTCCCCTCACCGAAGTCGCCGTGCAGCGTCGTCTTCATGAAGTTGCCGATGAGCAAGTCGTCGAAGACCTGGTAGCGCACGGCCGTCATCAGCGAGTTGCGCGGCACCTCGAAGGTGATGCCGCGGCGGAAGCGGCGCGGGTGGAACTCGATGACGTGGTCCTGCCCGCCCACGCGGAAGCGGAGGAAGTCCAGGGCGGTGCCCAGGTGTTCGACTGCGCTGAAGTACTCGCGCAGCGCCTTCGCCTCGTCGGCCTCCAGCAGCTCGCTCCAGTCGTCGCCGAACTGCTTAGGGTCGAGGGGGACGAGGGCGCGCTCCTTCGGGCGGATGAGCGTGGTGCTGTCCTTGCTGAAGTCCTGCTGGATGAAGGCGGGCAGCAGCGCGCACGACTGCGACTCGAAGCCGCGGCCGTAGTCCTCCAGCGTGGTGGTGTACTCGGAGGCCCAGACGCTGTCGGCGCGCTGGTACTTGTGCATGGAGCTGGAGGGCACGAAGTAGCGGACCCCGTAGAACTCCGCCTGACGGGCGATGGTGCGGCCCACCGGGCTCTTCGCCGCGGCGTGGGGCGCAATGCGCTGCCCGTCCTCGGTGAAGTAGTTGATCATGTCCGCGTCGCCGTAGCCGGACAGGGCCAGCAGATAGGACTCCTTGTAGGTGCTGACGATGTTGCGCACGTAGCGGCCCCAGCCGCGGTCACCCGCGTCATTGAGGTTGACGACGAGCCGCCCGCCCACGTCCACCAGCAGCACCGCGTCCTGGTTCATGTCCGGCAGGCACATGACGCGGATGCGCGGGGACAGCTGCGTCCACACGCGGTCCGGCAGCACGTGCACGCTGAAGCCCTGTCCGCGCAAGTCGTCGCGGATGCGATTGCCGAAGTGGTTGGGCACCAGGAGCGTGGCTTTGCGCAGCTTCTCCAGCGACTCCATGCTCAGGTGGTCGGGGTGGCCGTGAGAGAGCCACACGTACGGGCACTGCCGGATGGCCTCGCGCTGCGCCTCCGGGACTTCATGCGACAGTGTCCAGCTTCCGAAATACGCCCCGCCGTCCGTCCAGGGGTCCGTGGCCAACACCGGACCGTCGTCGTGGCAGATGACCGTGGCATTCCCAATGGTCTCGAAACCCAGTTCCATCTCGCGCTTCCCCCTCGCCCGCGCCCGCACTCCGTTGCGCTGGATGGGCGGAAAGGTGAAGCCCACACCCACAGCGGCACAGTGCCTGTTCGTGCAGCGAAAGGATTTTCCCGCTCGGCTGGCCGCTCCACGAGGAGGGGTGCCGTGTTCTGTTACTCGGTGACGACGAGCCGGCCGACGCCGTGCTGGAAGTCGCGATGGACGGTGCAAAAGAAGGGCACGAAGGAGCCGGGGACGGCGTCCACGGGAATGGTGAAGGCGCGCTCCTCGCCAAGGAACGCGCCGGTGTCGAAGGAGATGCCGTCCGACTCCCCCGGGACGAAGCGGCCGGGCTCCGAAGCGCTCGTCGCCGAGTGGGGTTGCGTGTCCAGGTTGAGCATCCGCACCGTCTGCCCCGGCTTCACCCGGATGTGCGTGGGCTGGTAGCGCCAGTCGAAGATGGAGACCAGGACATCGTCACCCGGATACGGGGCGCAGCTCCCCAGCATGGCCCCCAGCAGCCCCACGCCCCACGCCTTCCCCCACCTGGCTCCGCGCATCCCCCACCTCCCGTGTCACCACCCGCGAGAAGGGTGGCCACGGCGCTGACACACGGGGAGTGCGGGCTCCATCCGGAGCAAGACTGTCGGAAGCGCGACACGGGAAGGCTGGTGACGCCAGGCCTCAGCGTCGCCGCGAGACGAGGGAGAGAATCTCCGTGCCGTAGCGCTCGGTGAGCGCGGGGCCCACGCCGTGGATGGCCATGAGCTCCCTGCCGTTCTCCGGCCGGGCCACGGCGATGGCGCCCAGCACGCGGTCCGTGAGGATGCGGAAGGCGGGCACCTTGCGCTTGCGCGCCTCCGCGAGCCGCCACGCCTTGAGGGACTCCACCAGCGCCGGGGGCGCCTCCGCCCCCTCCGCGTCACCTGACACCGCGCGCCGGCCGCGCGAGGTGGGGGCGGGCGCGTCGTCATGGTCGATGTCCGCGCGCCCGCTCCGGGACGCATGCTCGTCGCGGGACGCATTCCAGGAGGAGCGGCCGCCCGCCGCCGCCGGGGCATTCGCGCGCCAGTGCTGGGGCCGGGCCTCTTCCCTCGCCTCCAACTCCGCGCCCCGGCTGTACCGGCCCGCGTCCGCGTCCCCCTTCGGGCGGGAGGCGCGCTTGCGCGAGGGACGCTTCGCCGCGGTGGCCGCCGCCTTGCCCTTCTGCCGCTTCTTCTTCGTCGCCTTCTCCAGCGCCAGCGGGAGGAACACCTGGCGGGGGTCCACCGCGCGCGTGCGCCGGCCCTCGTCCGTCAGGGACAGGCGCTGGAAGTTGATGACCTGGCCGTCCTTGTCGAACGAGTCCACGTCCAGCCGCGCCAGCCCCGCGCGGACGAGCCCGCCCGCCAGCCGCTCGAAGTCGCGGCGCGGGAGCGCCTCGCCGAACAGCTCGCGGTGGAGCCGGCCCATGGCCTGCCCGTCCCGCTCGTGCAGCGACTCGAGGATGCGCTCCAGCCAGTGCCGCTCCGCGGAGGTGGGCTCGACGAAGCGCAGCGTGGCGCAGGACTCGGGGGAGCAGACATCGCACAGGCCGCACGCCTCGCCGGAGTCCTGCACGTCTCCGAAGTGAGCCACCAGCTGCTTCATGCGGCAGCCGTGGGCCTCCGCGTAGCGTCCCATCTGCTCCAGGTGCAGCAGCTTGCGCTCGCGCTGCGCGCCGTACGCGACCGCCCAGCCCGGCCGCCCGCGCGCCACCGTCTCCTCCGGCGTCATCACCACGCCGCCGTGAATCCAGAGCTGCTCCAGCGCCTTGTCGAACACCTCCGGGTCCCCGCGCACGCGCCCCTGGAGCACCACCTTCGGCTCCAGCTGCGTGCCCGTGGCCTGGAACAGCCGCTCCAGGACGTGGGGCTCCGGGTAGTCGCGGCGGTGGAAGAACTCGTGCGTGCGCCGGTCGATGTACGAGTGCAGCAGCACCGCGCGCGAGGGCTTGCCGTCGCGGCCCGCGCGGCCCAGCTCCTGGTAGTAGCCCTCCAGGCTGGACGGCAGCGCGGCGTGGATGACAGTGCGCACGTCCGCCTTGTCGATGCCCATGCCGAACGCGGTGGTGGCCACGATGACCTCCAGCGAGCCCCGGAGGAACTCGGCCTGCACCCTGTCGCGCTCCGCCGGCTGGAGGCCCGCGTGGTACGCGGCGGAGGGGAACTCGCCCGCGAGCATGTCCGCGAGCTGCTCGGCGTGCTTGCGCGTGGCCGCGTAGACGATGGCGGGACGGTTCTCCTCGTCCTGGAGGAGGCTGAGGATGGCGTCGCCACGGGCGCCGGGATTCAGCTCGCGCACTTCAATGGCGATGTTGGTGCGGCGGAACCCGTGGATGAAGGTGCGCGCCTTGCCGCCGGCCCCGTGCAGCCCGAGCTGCTGGACGATGTCGCGCTGCACGTCCGGCGTGGCGGTGGCGGTGAGGGCCACCACGGGCGCGGGACGGAGCAGCGGCAGCCGCGCGCCGAGCAGCCGGTAGTCCGGACGGAAGTCATGGCCCCACTGGGAGATGCAGTGCGCCTCGTCGATGGCGATGAGCGCGGGGGTGCGGCGCGCGAGGAACTCCACGAAGCCGGGCACGCCGAGCCGCTCGGGGGCGATGAAGAGGAAGTCGAGCCCGCCTTCCAGGTAGTCCGCGCACACCTGCCGCGAGGTGGCCCTGTCGCGCCCGGAGTGGATGCGGTCCGCCGCGAAGCCCAGCGACTGGAGCCGCGCCACCTGGTCCTCCATGAGCGCGATGAGCGGGCTGACCACCAGCGTGGTGCCCGCGCGCGCCAGGCCCGGGAGCTGGTAGCAGAGCGACTTGCCCGCGCCCGTGGGCATGACGAGCAGCAAATCCTCGCCCGCCGTGGCCGCGCGGCAGACAGCCTCCTGGTACGGCCGGAAGTCGGAGAAGCCGAAGGACGCCTTGAGCAGCGGGCGGAGCTGGTCCGGCGGCGTGGGCGCGCGAGGCACCCGCGCCGGCCGCTGGCCCGGCTGCGCGGCGGTGGCACCGCTGCGTCCCGTGCCCCGCGAGGACGGCCTCCCCACCGGGCCCGCGTTCCACGAGGTGGACTCGGGAGCAGGGCTCCGCGAGGGCGCGGCGGGGCCCGGCGACATCACCACCGCGGCGTCGGAGAACGCGCTGGAGGCGACGCGACGGGGCCCCCCCTGCCCTCCCATGGCGCCCGGTCCACCGGAGGCGGAGGAGTTGAAGGAAGCAGCAGCCTGGAACGCCGGTTGCGCCCCATATGCGGGCGCGGCGGCCGGACTCGTGGGCCCATGGCCCACCACTTCAATGACGTACTTCTCGATGCCCCGGAGGAACTCGTCCAGCCGGCCCTCGCCGCGCTCAATCCGCTGGAGCCACGCCTCCCACTGCCCCGTCATGGCCGGCGTCTTCACGTCCGGGTGCACCACCTGGATGAGGTGGATGCCCTTCTCCGTGGCCTCCATCACCTTGCCCTTGCGGCGCAGGTACTCGCGGTCCAGCAGCACCTCGATGATGGCCGCGCGAGTGGCCGGCGTGCCCAGGCCCGTCTCGCGCATCGCGTCCGCCAGCTCTTTCTCATCGAGCGCCCTGCCCGCCGTCTCCATGGCGGTCAGCAGCGTCGCGTCCGTGAAGCGCGGCGGCGGGCGCGTGCGCTTCTTCACCGCCTCCGCGTCCTCCACCGTCTGCGGCTGCCCGCGCTCCAGCCCGGAGGGCAGCGACTGCGGCTCGTCGTCCGGCTCGCGCTCCTCGTCCTCGCCCTTCTTGCCCTCCGCCTTCGGGCGCGGTGCCTTCTGCCCGCCACCGATGTCCAGCACCTTCCAGCCCACCCGCTCCACCTGCGTGCCGGTGCTCTGGAAGCGGTCCACCACCCGCGCCGCCGCGTCCCCGGACGTCACCGCCGTAATCACCGTGGTGACGCGCCAGACGTGGTCCTCGTGCCACGCCTGGAGCACCCGCCGGCACACCAGGTCGTAGATGCGCTGCTCGTCCGGAGACAGGCGCGCGCCCTCCGGCGACGTGGGTGTGGGGATGATGGCGTGGTGGTCCGTCACCTTCGCGTCGTCCACGTAGCGCTTGCCGAGCGGCCGCGCGCCCGTGCCCGGCGCGAGGTCCTCCTCGAAGGGCGCGCGGATGGCGTTCACCACCTCCGGCAGCGTGTCCGCCACCGTGCGCGACAGGTGCCGGCTGGCGGTGCGCGGGTAGCTCAACAGCTTGTGCTTCTCGTAGAGCGCCTGCGCCACCTCCAGCGTGCGCTGCGCGCTGAAGCCGTAGAGCCGGTTGGCGTGCCGCTGCAGCTCCGTCAAGTCGTAGAGGAGCGGAGGCGGCATCTTCTTCTCCTCCGCCTCCAGGGATTCAATGGCCGCGCTCCCCCGGCGCACGCGGTCGATGATGGCCTGGGCCTCCACCCCGTTCGCGTCCAGGCGCCGGGCCTCGCGCGGGGCCTCGCCGGGTGGCACCACGGGCCTGCCGTCCGGCCCCGAGCGGAACCAGGTGCCCTGGTACCGGGCCCCCACGGGCACGGCCTTGGAGCGGGGCACGAAGGTGGCGACCACCTCCAGGTAGTCCCGGGGGACGAAGTCGCGGATGGCCAATTCGCGCTCCACCACCATGGCCAGCGTGGGCGTCTGCACCCGGCCCACGCTCAGCATCTCCCCGTGGCCCCCGTGCGCCAGCGTGTACAGGCGCGACAGGTTCATCCCCACCAGCCAGTCCGCCCGGCTGCGCCCCATGGCGGCGGCGGCCAGCGGCTCGTACTCGCGCCCGTCCGCCAGCTTCTGGAAGCCGTCGCGGATGGCGCGCTCCGTCAGCGAGGACACCCACAGCCGGCGCACCGGCTTGCGGCACCCGGCGGCCTCGTAGATGTAGCGGAAGATGAGCTCGCCCTCGCGGCCCGCGTCCGTGGCGCACACCACGGTGGAGACCTCGGGCAGGTTGAGGATGCGCTTCACCACCCCGAACTGGGTGTGCGTCTCCTTCGAGACGACGAGCGGCCACTCCGCCGGCAGCATGGGCAGCAGCGCGCGGCTCCACTTCTTCCAGTCCGGGCGAATCTCGTGCGGCTGGGCCAGCCCCACCAGGTGGCCGATGGCCCACGTCACCACATAGCCGTTGCCCTTGAGGAAGCCGTCCCCGCGCTCGTTGGCCCCCAGCACCCGGGCGAGGTCTCTCGCCACGGAGGGCTTCTCCGCCAGCACCGCCAGGACGGACCCCCGCCCGCCGGCGCGGCCGTCCGTGCTCCCGAGCCTGTCGTCACGGGGCGACTCGCCCATCTCTTCCCACCTCATGAAGCCCTGTCCCCTCCCGCCCGCTCCACCGACGCCCCGGGTAGAGCCCCTGGCGCCGCGAAACCCATTCCCCTACCGCGTCAGGCTGACATGGCCGAGCCCCGCCTGTCCCTACCCGTGAAGCCTGCCCGGTCCACGGCCGGCCGAGGGATGCCGCGCGCTTCCACACACCCGCCCGCCTCGCGCCCGCCACCAACCTTCCAGGTCTTCATTCACGCGCAGAGAACCGGGCCCGCACGCCCTGGCTTGACGCCTTCGCGCACACTGGCGCCTTCGCGCAAGCATTTGGCGCGGCAGAGGAAAACTCCCTCCAGCACCTGAGCCAGTATGCCCTTGTCGCCAGTCGCCAACAGCGGCTGTTGACGGGGGGAGAGCAGGCGTCACCGAGAGTGCGAAGGGGGAAGCATATGTCGCACGTCGCGCATGAGTCGGGCCGAGGGGTTCCGGGGGGAAACACGAGGCCCGACAGGGTGTCGCGCGGGGACGAAGGGGCCACATTTTGTAAGCCAGGGCGTCAGTCCTGGGGGGAGTGGCGGAGGGCGGTCGAGGGGGGGACGGGGGGAGTCGCGGTACCGGAGCTGGCTGTCTTCGCGGGGGCGAAGCGGACGCAGCTCGGCGCCCTGACGAAGTCGACCGCAACCGAGCCACTTCGTGAAGTGTTGGAGGATGTGACGCGGGTGGCTTCCATGCGCCCGCGGACGTTCGGCAGGGCCCAGACACTGGCGCGACTGCGGGCGCTCTCGCGGCCCGCGGTGCCCTGGGGTGAAGCCGGACGGGTGAAGGGGGAATCACGGCGCAGCCGGGTGTCGGTACTTGGGGTACCGGACACGCACCGGGTGGAGCCGTAAGCGCGCACCGGGGGGTGCACGTCTTGAATGAAAGTTCGCTGGAGGGGTCCAAGGCCCTCCGGACACTCAGGGGCGGGTAGGAGGACGTTGCCGCGGGGGCGGTGGCGTCTGTGGAAGGGGGACCCGGGGTCACGCTCGTCAGAGGGGGAGAGCAACCCGAGCATGGGTCATATCCGGGGGGTGCTCCGAGTCCATCGGGGCATCCCCCGTTGCTTTTGCGGGCTCGACGCCGGGGGTTCAGGGCCGGGCCCCGCTCCGAGGCCCGCGGCGCCGGCCCCAGCTTCGGGGCCCATGGCGCCAGGGGCGTCGGGCGTCACTCCACGTGCAGCGTCACAGTGCCGGTGAGGGCGCGGTGGACGGTGAGCCACAGGACGTCCCCGGCGGCGTCCACGGAGGCGAAGTAGTCCACGTCGGCCGTGAGGGGCTGGCCGTCCAGGGTGACGCGGGCGGGAGGCGTGGACGCGGTGTAGCCGCGCAGCACCACCACCGGGTGCGTGACGGTGCGGGCGCCCGCCTCGAAGCGGAGCGTGGCGCGGTTGGCGGCGGCCTGGGCCTCCCACGTGGAGTACACGGGGTTGTAGCCGGGCACGTCGTACGTCACGGCGTCGGCGCGCCCCACGCCCCCGGGCCCCCGGGTGAGCACGGTGCCCTCGGTGGCGGACAGCCGCACGCCCTGCGCGGCCTCCACCTCCGACGTCACCTTCAGCACCGGGTCCTCCGCGTGGGTGCCCAGCACCATGAACACCGAGTAGCTCTGGTACGGGTGGCCGGAGAGGTTGCCGTCGTCGCCGTAGCGCGGGTACTGCTGTAGCCCCAGCGCGCCGAAGTTGCTGCCCCAGGCGAGGCGGTGCGAGCGGGTGGTGGTGGGCAGCTCGTACTGGTTGAGCTGGTACGTCCAGTTCCAGTCCTGGGGCATGGGGCCGTCCGCGTCGCGTGCGCCCCGGCTCGGGTAGAACCAGTAGCCGCCCGCGGGCTTCTGCTCCCACGTCTGCGTCTGCACCACGCCCATCTCCGCGTTCGGCGCCGCCGTCCACATCCGGATGTAGGGGACGACGTTGGGCGCGCTGTAGTCCCAGCCGGAGTTCATCGTCACCGGCGAGGAGAGCGTGACGAAACGGTTGCGGTCGCCCCAGCCCAGGCCGGCGATTTCGGCGTTGGCGTTGCCGTCGAAGAGCAGGTCTCCATAGGGCGAGCGCACGTCGGCCTGGATGACGTTGGCGGGGAAGCCCGAGGCGTCATGCGTAATCGCGTAGAGCGGGTGGCTCCTGCCGGTGGCGAAGAGGTAGTGCACCGTCACGTTGACGACGCGGCCGTCGAGCGGGAGCGGCCAGCGGTACTCGTGCAGCGCGTGGTGGCGCCCCGCGAAGACGGTGCGCCAGGTGCCTCGCACGCCCTGCGTCCAGTTGCCCCAGCTGGCGCCCTCGTGGAGGTGACACACCACCATGCCCCAGCCGGGAACCTGCGAGTGCGCACCGTCGCAGACGCGCTCCGCGCCGCCGACTTCGTAGGTGTAGCGGCGCAGGTAGCCGCCATTCCATCCCGCGGGGTCCGCGGCGTCATTGCGCACCAGCGCGGCCGAGCGGGGATGGCAGGCACTGTCGCTCCAGGCGTAGCGGTCCGTGCGGAAGCCGTCGACCTGCACGTCGCGCTCGAGCCGCAGCGGGGCACATTCTCCGGGGACGACAGTGCCGGCATCCGGGTCATCGGTGCCGGCATCCGTGTCACCCGAGCCCGCGTCCGTGGTGCCCGCGTCGGGCAGCTCGTCATCGGGGTCGGGCTTCACGTCCTTGCCACCGCACGCGGTCAGCAGCAGGGACAGCAACACGGCAACGCCGCGTGCTCGGAGCAGGAAGGCGGGGCTGTTCAGGTCGGGCATCATCGTCGCTCCCTCGTGGCGGACCGGGGCTTCCCTCGGAAGGCGAGCCTGGCCGCGCCCCTCGTCCTGCCAACGTGCTCGCCCGGGTGCAAGGACTGGTGGAGTGGACCGTCAGCTCAGCCGCGAGCCGGACCGGTGGCCTGGAAAGTTTCCATGCAGGCAATCGTGGACGCCATCGCCCAGAACGCCGCCAGGGCGCGGTGCTGACGGGAGGCCCGGAATGTCCCGGGCCTCTCCGTCACCGCCCGTTGCGCCTGGGCGACGTCACCCCGCCTTGGCGGTGCCCTTCTCCTGGTGCCACGCGGCGAGCACTTCCTTCTCCCGCTCGGCCGTGACTCCCGCGCCCAGCTTCGCCTGACGCTCGGGGGGCTGCGTCTTGAACCAGGCCACGGTGTCGCGAACGGTGTCCGCCGTCGGCCGGAACGTGAGCCCCGTGGCCAGCGCCTTGGCGATGCTCACCCGCCCCAGGCCCTTCTCCTCGCTCGAGCGCGGAATCCACACGGGCATGTCCTGCCACGGCGCCACCTTCTGCTTCTCCAGGAAGGCCGCGTCCACCCACGTGAAGCTCGCGTCGCTGCCCGTGGCCGTCTTGCACGTGTCCAGCAGCTCCTTCATCAGCAGCGGCTGCGTGGGCCCCGTGGCGTTGAAGACGCCCGCGGTGTTGCGCTCGACGTTGAGGATGATCCACGCGGCCAGGTCTCGCGCGTCGATGAACTGCACGGGGTCCTGCCCGTCTCCCGGGGACAGCACCTCGCCCCCGCGCGACACGCGCACCGGCCAGTAGCTGAAGCGGTCCGTCGGGTCATCCGGGCCGACGATGAGGCCCGGGCGCACGTTGAGGACGCGGCCGGGCATGGCCGTCTCCGCCGCCTTCTCGCACAGCGCCTTCAGCGCGCCGTAGTTCTCCGCCACCTTCTCCGTCGTCTCGTCCTCCACCGTGGCCACCGGCGAGCTCTCGTCGATGCCGTACTGCGACAGGTCCTTGTAGACGGAGATGGAGGAGACGAAGACGTAGTGCCCCACGTTCGGGGCCAGCAGCTCCGCCGAGGCCTTCACGATGCGAGGCACATAGCCGGAGGTGTCCACCACCGCGTCCCACTTGCGGCCCTGCAGCGCCTTCAGGCCCTCGCCCTTGTTCGGGTCCCGGTCGCCCTCCAGCTTCTCCACGTCCGGGAAGAGGCCCGGGTTCGTCTTGCCGCGGTTGAAGAGCGTCACGGTGTGGCCGCGCGAGCGCGCGAACTCCACCAGCGCCGGGCCCAGGAACTTCGTGCCGCCCAGGATGAGGATGCTCTTCGGCGCGCTCGCCTTCGCGCCCTGCCCCTGGGCGGAGGCGTCGGTGCCGCCCTCCGCCGTCTTGCCCGTCGTGGCACAGCCCATCGCCCAGAGCGAGCCCACCGCGGCCGCTCCCTGAATCACTCCTCTGCGGGACAGCTTCATGCCGTGTTTCCTCCTGTTGCCCTGCTCTTTCGAAGGACTGCCTAGCACCGGGCCGCCTCAGCGGACCGGGACATTCTCCGGGACGGCGGGCGCCTGCGTTTCCGGAGCGCCCGGCGTGCGCCGCCGCTGGTGGCTGGCGAGGTACAGCGACACCGCGAGCCACAGCCCGGCCAGCGGCACCGCCACCAGCGACAGGCCCGTCATCCCCATGCCGAGGCTCTTGAGCCCCTCCTGGAGCCACCCGCTCAGCGTGTCGCTGCCGCGATACACCACCGTGTCGATGAAGCTCTTGGACTTGTAGCGGGCCTCGCGGTCCACCGTGGTGAAGAGGATTTCGCGCGACGGCCGCTCCAGCGCGTAGTGGCTGGCACCTCGCACCGCCTTGAAGGCGATGAGCACCCCCAGCAGCGGCAGCGCGGCCAGCCCCAGGAAGCCCAGCGCCGTGACGACGGGCGCCACCGCCATCGCCGCCCCCAGCCCCAGCCTGGAGATGAAGCGCCCCGTGACGAGCGTCTGCAGCCCCAGCGTCGCGAGCTGCACGTAGAAGTCGATGTTCCCGTAGAGGGCGGTGCGCGAGGCGGCGTCCTTGCCCACCTCGGCGACGAGACGGACCTCCTGGAAGTTGATGAACGTGGAGGTGGCCGCGTAGAGGAAGACCTGAAGCCCGAGCGCCAGCAGGAAGGGCGACGTCGCGATGAGCCGCAGCCCGGCGAGCACCCCTCCGCCCACGGGCCCTTCCGCGGCGGGCGGCTGGTGCTGGACGTCATGGGCCCAGCCGCCCAGCCTGCGCACGCACTGCGTGCTCACCTCCAGCAGGACGATGGAGATGAGGATGAGGTTCACCGGGCCCAGGGGCTCCGCCAGGCGGCCCACCAGGAAGGGCCCCACGAGCATGCCCGTGGTGCCTCCCGCCGCGATGAAGCCGAACAGACGCTTGCCCTGGCCGCTGGCGAAGACGTCCGACATGAAGCTCCAGAAGATGGAGACGACGAAGAGGTTGTAGACGCTCAGCCACACGAAGAAGACGCGCGACACCATCACCGGCGCCACGCCGAGCTTCAGCAGCGTGAACAGCGCCACCAGGCACAGCAGGAAGAAGCGGTAGACGCGCGGGATGACGATGCGCCGAGGCCAGCGCGCCACCATGGCGGAGAAGGCCGGCACCACGGCCAGCATCACCAGGAACGTCGCGGTGTAGAGCTCGGGCAGGTCCTTCACGCTGCCAGCCGTGCCCAGCTCCGTGCGGATGGGCCGGAGGATGGCGTAACCGCACATGAGCGTGAAGAAGTAGAAGAAGGACCAGAGGACCGCCTTCACCTCCTCGTCCCGGACATCCACGAATCGCTTGAACATGAGCACGCGCGCGTCCAACCCAGATTCAGACAGTGTATTCCCGGATTGCTCGTCGGGAGAACGTGCCGGCCAGGCCCAGGTCACGATGCGCCGCGTGGCGTGCGACCTGGAATCGCGAGGCCCGTTTACAAGGAGGGGACTCCACGTCCCCGCCCCAGCGCCGCGCCAACCGCACCCCGAGTCCCGACGCATGGACCCGGGGCATGGACACGTCTACTTGCCGGCGGCGAGCGCCTCGCGGAGGGCGGCCTCCACGCGGGGCAGGGCCTCCTCGATTTCCTTCACCGAGGTGGCGCCCACGGACAGGCGGAACCAGCCGGTGTCCTCGGCGAGGCCGAAGGCCTGGAAGGGCACCACCGCGAAGCTCGCCTTCTCCAGCAGGAGCTTGCGGATGTCGTCATTCGTCTTGAGCCCGCCCTTGCCCACCAGGTCGAAGCGCACGGAGAGGTAGATGGCGCCCTGCGGAGCGATGTGCTGCACCGGCAGCCCTGCCTCGCGCATCCGCGTGAAGCCGCGGTGCAGCGCCTCCAGCCGCTCGTCCACGCGCTGGCGCATCACCGTGAGGAAGGACTCGGTGGCCTGCGTGTCGTCGAGGTAGCGGGCCACCGCCACCTGCTCGGCCTTGGGCGCCCACGCGCCCACGTGGCCCAGCACGTCGCGCATGCGGGCGATGATGGACGGCGGGCCCACGCCCCAGCCCACGCGCACGCCCGTGGCGGCGAAGGCCTTGGAGATGCCGTCCACGAAGACGGTGTACGGGGCCACCTCGGGCACCATTTCCACCGGCGTCACGTGCTTCACCGCGCCGAAGCTCAGCACCCAGTAAATCTGGTCGTACATGAGGATGAGCGGCTTCTGGCCGCGCTTCTCACGGTCGCGATTCTCGGCGACGACGCGCTCGCAGATGGTGGCCAGCACGTCCGGCGAAATCATGGTGCCGGTGGGGTTGAGCGGGCTGCATAGACATAGCAGCCGCGCGCTGCCCAGGTGCGGGGCAAGTTGCTCCACGGTGGGCATGAACCCGTGCGCCGGGTCCGTCGTCACCACCACGCTCTTCGCGCCCATGATGTACGCGTAGTGGTTGTTGTTCCACGAGGGCACCGGGTAGACGACCGTCTCCCCTTCATCCAGCACGGCGCGGTAGGTGCCGTAGATGATGGGCCGGGCGCCGCCTGCGATGACGATGCCCTCCAGCGGGTACTTCAGCCCGAGCGCGCGCTCGTAGAAGCGCTGCACCGCCTGGCGCAAGTCGAGCACACCGTCGGACGGTGGGTAGTTCGTCTCCCCGGCCTGGAGCGCGGTGGCAATGTTCTGCCGCAGCCCGTCGGGGATGGGGAACTCCTTCGGGGCGAAGTCGCCCACCGTGAGGTTGCACACCTTCTGGCCCTTGGCGACGAGCTCCCGGATTTGCGCGGCGATTTTGAGGATTTCGCTGCCGACGAGGCCCCTCGCCATGGTGCCCACGGTGGCGTCGTCCCGTGAGGGGCGGGGAAGGGAGGTGAGGTCGATTGCCATGAGGTGTTGCTCTCCGGTTCGTTCGCGTTGAAGGGGGCCACGCGGACTGCGGCCGGGCGCGGACCATACCCGCCGCACGGCGCCCCGTGTGTCATGCATTTGCATCCCCACGCGGAAGTGCCGCTGCTTCAATTTTCCGGAAGTCGCCTCCCCGCCGGCCCCGTGGCGCACAGGGCAGCCAGGACGCCGGGCCCTCTCTGAGAAGGTCGGGGCCGCGCCCCCGTGTGTAATTCCCGGCAGTGGTTCTGCCCGTATTCCCGAGGCGTCCCGACTCCCCGATATGCGCCAGGGCGCACGTCGTTTTTCGCCCCGATAGCCGCGGGGACGAACTCCAAGCGTCCCCCCTGAATCCCACACCACCTGGGAGCCCCACGGCCGCGAGGACCTCGCGCGCTGGACGGGAGCCCCTTGTCCCGAGGTCAGAACATGAAGCTCCTGAAGCGCGGCCTGCTGGTCCTGTCGTCCCTGCTGCTGGCCTCGTCCACGGCGTCCGCGGCGGACCGCCCCATCAACACGCGCCTGTTCGGCACGCGTGCCATCCTCGCGTGCGACCCGGTGGAGAAGTCGTGCGGCATGGGCGTCATCACCTTCCCCAGCGGCGTCACCGGGCTCGTGCCCTACGGGCGCCCGGGTCTGGCGGTGGCCTCCATGTCGGTGCCGTCGGTGGATGATGCGCACGCGGTCATGGCTCGCATCGACTCGGGCGAGGCGCCGCAGGCCGCCATCGATGCCGTGCTGGCCGCGGACCCGTGGGCCGCCTACCGCCAGCTCGCCGCCGTGAAGCTGAATGACGACGGCAGCGTGACGCTGGGCCAGCGCACCGGCGCGCAGAACAGCCTGGAGACCTGCGACGTGCGGGGCACCACCTACGTGGTGCAGGCCAACAACCAGACCACCGCCGACATGTGCCGCGCCATGGCCCAGGGCTTCGAGCAGGCCCGGGGCAGCCTGCCGCAGCGGCTGCTCGCGTCGCTCAAGGCCGGCGCGCGCGTGGGCCAGGACAACAATGGGGACCGCTCCGGCGTCATCCGCGTGTGGAACGGCACCGACGACTCCGCCCTCTACACGCAGGTGCTCGCCGAGGGCACCGCGTATGCCAGCACGAAGGCGCTGCGGGACATGGAGGTGACGCTGAACCGCTACCAGGCCACCATCGCCGTGCCGAACCCGGCCGACCTCGTTCCGATGAACCTGGTCAACACCCTGGTGGTGAAGCTCGCGCTGCGCAAGCTCGGCTACTACAAGGGGCCCATGGACGCCTCGTGGTCCCCGAGCGCCGAGAAGGCCCTGGCCGACTTCAACTGGAACAACATCTTCTTCGACAAGCCCACCGTGGTGGTGAACGGCGTCCGGAAGATTGATGGCGTGCTCGTCAACTTCCTGCGTGACGCCGACCTCGGCGCGCTCGTCCGCGCGACGCCGCCGGCGCAGTGAGGCGCACCTGCGCGAAGGCTGCTCGGGCCCTGCGTCCCCGTGTGGGCGCGGGGCCCGCTGTCTCCTGAGGGCTCGCTTCCATGCGGTGACGCTGGCACCCGGGCGCCGCTCGTGAGAGAGGGAGGCCACAGGCCCGGACCGAGCGGGCCGCCAGGAGAGGGACGATGAAGCAGTCTGGACGCAGGCTGACGTCGCTGTTGCTCGTGGGGTGCATCGGAGTCACCGGGTGCTCGAAGAAGGAAGAGGGGCCGACGCATCCCGCCGCGGAGCTGCCCGCCGCCGAGGACGCTCCCGCGCAGCCCTCGGGTCCGCCCCCGGGCACCCTCCCCCGCGAGGGCGAGGCCGCCGCCAGGCCACCCGTCCATGTCGTGATTCCTGGTGACGGGGGCGCGGCTCGGCAGCCGGAGGCCCTTCCGGGTGAGACGCAGCAGGAGGCCGCCGAGACGGCGCCTACGGCGGGGAACGACACGGCCGCGGCGGCTCCGGCTCCCACGCCTGCTCCGGCTCCGGCGAATGCGGCGGATCTGCCCGCCGAGGACCCGAAGAACCGCGAGTGGACCGCGAGCAAGGTGGAGCTGAAGCGGCGCCCTGGCGCGTCCGTGACGCTGCGCTCGGTGCGCGCGGGCCAGCACGCGGACTTCGACCGCGTGGTGTTCGAGTTCGAGGGCCAGCAGCTCCCCGGCTACGCGCTGGAGTACGTGGACAAGCCCATCATCCAGTGCGGCTCGGGAGACCCGACGCCCGTGGCTGGCCAGGGCTGGCTCCAGGTGCGCTTCACTCCCGCGCGGGGACACAACGACCAGGGCCAGGCCACCGTCGCCGAGCGTGAAATCAAGCCCCGCCTGCCCATCATCCTGGAGCTGGAGCGTATCTGTGACTTCGAGGGCGAGGTGACGTGGGTGCTCGGCAACAAGAGCCCCAACAAGTACCGCGTCATGGAGCTGCACGGGCCCACCCGCCTCGTGGTGGACGTGCAGCACTGAGGCTCGTGGAACTGGCGCGGTCCGCCGTGGACCGCGCCCGGGCTCAGCGCGCCACCTGAGCCTTCACGCGCTTGCGCTCGATGAGCTCGCGCGCGGTCTGCCCGCTCGAGACGAACTCGACGTCTCCCTTCAGCTTTCCCGTGAGGTAGAGACCGAACGCGACGGCCTTGGCGCTCGCCATCTGCAGGCGATTCGTTCCGACATAGACGACGCCCCGCAACCACTCCGGGTTGGCCAGCTGACTGAAGGCTTCCCGAGCCGGCTTGTCGATGGTGGAACCATCGATGTCCAGGATGACGAACACGGGCCCCTGGTCCGCCGCCACCTCCTGCACGATGGAGAGCAGCCGCTTCGCATCTTCCAGGACCGTGGGTCCACTGAAGTCGACGAACAAGACATCGGGCTCCTCGAAGTGCGCCCGATGCGTTCCAAACACCCATTCACGTCGATTCGTCATGAGGGCCCCCCGCCCGGAACTGGAACAACACGCCGGAGAATACCGAATTGTGTCGCGGGGCCGCCAGGGGGCGCCCGAAGCAGGGCTGAGGCGCTGAAACCGTCAGCGCCCGTTCCCGCAGGGCACTCCTTGCACAGGCGTGCGCAGCGCGTCCGCGAGTCGGTCCAGACCCGCGAGCAGGGCGCGGTGCCGCTGGCGCGTCTCCGTGCCTCTCGCACGCAGGGCCATGGCCAGCGCGGCGGGGACATTCAGCGCCGCATCCCCTCGGAGCCGCTCGCGGTACTCGCGCGCCCAGTCGGACGGCACGCGCAGGGACCAGTTCCGCTCGTCCACCGTGCCCGGCGTGTTGTACGTCTCCGTCATTCCCAGCAGGTCCGTGAAGAACACCATGACGTTGCGTGCACGGCTGGCGAACAGGTCCGCCAGCTTCGCCTGTGCGAGCAGTCCCGGGTCCGCTGACAGCTTCCGCGCGAAGTCCTCCCGCTCGGCTTCCTCCGGACACAGGCGCCACGCGAGGTAGTCCGCCTGTGCCTTCAGCGTGCCTCGCCACTGCCACTCCGCCACCAGGCGCCACAGCGACTTCGTGTCGTGGTTGCCCACCATCACCCAGTCCTCGGGCGCCACGTTCTCACTGCGGTACACGTCCGCCGGGTTGTTCAGGTCCGCCTTCTGCGTCACGCGGAAGCGCCCCAGCCCGTACTGCGCCAGCACGCGCTCCAGGGGATACGGCAGCGTGCTGAGCACCTCGCCCAGCAGGTCGCCGAGGTCTCTCCCGTTGCGCCGCGCCGCGCCCACCACGGTGTCGAAGAGGACGCTGTAGCGGCGCACCTGCTCGGGGGTGAGGTACTTCACCTCTCCGTCGGCATGGCGCGGCACCGTGCGGTCCAGCTGCGCCGGGTGCACCAGGGCGTAGCGCGCCAGGTCCGGGTGGTCCGGCAGGTCAGGTGAGGAGAACAGACGCCCCCCGTGCTGCACGGCCCACAGCGCGTCCGGCAGGTCCGCGCGGTACACCCAGGGACACACCAGCCCGTGCGGATGGTCCAGGCGCAGCCCGTCGTACTCGCCGAGCATCTTGTCCATGCGCGCGTTCATGAAGCGCAGCACCGGACCGGTCCGCTGCCCGGCCGCCACGCCCGCGTCGTCGGGCTCGTAGTACTGCTCCGGGTCCAACACGGGGTAGTTCCAGGGCTGGCCATCCGGGTTGGTGCGGCTGGGCGGCGCGCCCATGAGGTACCTGCGCAGGAAGAGCCCCTGCCACGCCCACGTGTCGCGCGGCGAGAAGCCAATCTGCAGGTCGCCGTACAGCTTCAGCCGCCACCCCACCGTGCGCTCACGCAGGCCCTGGTGCTGCGCGTGCACGAGGAATTGGAAGAAGGCGTAGCGCTCCAGCGCCTCCGTGTACCGGGACTCCAGCTCCACGAGACGCGCGGCCGCCGCGGCTTCCTCTTCCTGGCGGGGGCTCCACAGCCGCCCATCCAGCGAGTCACCCCAGCGCCTCCAGTCCGGCTCGTGCTTCTCCTCGCACAGCACGTCGAAGAGGGCGTCACGGAGGAGCCAGGCGTGGTGCTGCTGTCGGAAGGTGGCGAAGCGCCCCGCCAGCCCGAGGATGGCCGGCGAGGCGTCGGGCGCCCCGCGCTGGCGGCGGAAGGACTCCCACGCCTCGTGCAGCGCGGCGAGCTGTGTGCGGAACGCGTGGCGATAGCGCTCACCCGGGCTGACGCCGCGCGGACGACTGGCGACGAGGGCGGCCACGCGCCCGCGCGGGAGGAGTGCGCCCCAGGGCTCGGGCTCCTCCAGCGGCGCGAGCGCGACGTTGAGGACGTTGCGCGAGAAGAGCGTGCCGTCATACGGCGACGCGTTGAACTCCGTGGTCTGTCCCTGCGGCCCGAGCTGGATGCCGTTGAAGCCCAGCTCCCGCGCGAAGGCGAGGTAGCTCGCGGCGCCCTCGGAGTACGGCGAGCCCCAGCCCGTGTCTTCCTCCGGGAGACTGGGAAAGCTCGGGTCGTGGATGCTCAACACGCAGTTGTGGATGTCGAGCGCGGCCAGGGCCTCGGTCACGAGTCGGTGATGGTCTTCGGGCAGCGGCGCTTGAGCCATAGGGGGCAGCGCCGACCCTACGGGCCTCCGCGCAAGGCGCCAACCGTCCTGATGGGCCGGACGTTCAACATCAACCCACGGCGGCGCCTCGTCGGGCTCAGTCCTGCCGGGCCTGGGGCACCGGACGGGGCTCGCCGCCGCCACCGTGGGGCGGGCCGTGCTGCTCCGGGGGACGCATGTGGAAGACCTTGCGCAGCTTGCGGCTCATCCACGTGCGCCCGTCCACGAGGATTTCGTACACCGTCGGAATCACCAGCAGCGTCAGCAACGTGGACGTAATCGTTCCGCCAATCACCGCGCGGCCCAGCGGCGCGCGGAAGTCGCCGCCCTCGCCCGCGCCAATGGCCACCGGAATCATGCCGGCCACCAGCGCCAGCGTCGTCATGATGATGGGCCGCAGGCGGATGCGTCCCGCTTCGATGAGCGCCTCGCGCAGCGGCATGCCCTTCTCGTGCGACCACTTCGCGAAGTCGATGAGGAGGATGGCGTTCTTCGCGACGATGCCCATCAGCAGGATGACGCCGATGAGGCTCATGATGTTGAGCGTGTCGCGCGTAATCAGCAGCGCCAGCACCACGCCGATGAGCGACAGCGGCAGCGACAGGAGGATGGCCAGCGGGTCCAGGAACGAGCCGAACTGGATGACCAGGATGAGGTACATCAGCAGCACCGCCACCCCGAGCGCGATGAACACCCGCGTGAAGACCTCCGCCTGGTCCGCGGACTCACCGCCCGTCGTCAGCGTGTAGCCAGCCGGCAGCGGCACCGCCGTCACCCGCTCCTGGATGTCCGTCATCACCTCCGTCAGCGAGCGCCCCTGCGTGTTCGCCTGGATGTTGATGACGCGCTCGCGGTCCAGGTGCGTAATCTGCGCCGGCCCCAGCGTCTGCCGGATGTCCGCCACCTGTCCCAGCGGCACCAGCCGGGGTGGGCCCTCCTCTGCTCTGGCCACGGCGATGGGGAGCTGCTCCAGGTCGTTCGGATTGTCACGCGCCTCGGGCGCCAGCCGAATCATGACGTCCCGAGTCTCTCCAATGGGGTCCACCCAGTCCCCCACGTCCAGACCCGCGAAGGCCGGCCGCAGCACCTGGGCCACCTGCCCCACCGTCACCCCGAGCTGCCCCGCCAGCCCGCGGTTCAGCTCCACCTCCAGCTCCGGCTTCTGCCCGCGCGTGGACAGCCCCACGTCCACCGCGCCCGGCACCGCCTCCATCTCCTTCTGCACCTGCTCCGCGAGCTGCGACAGCACCTTCTGGTCCGGCCCCCGCAGCTCCAGCTGAATCTGCTTGAAGGCGCCGCCGAAGCCGGAGGTGAACACGGAGATTCGCGCGCCGCCGAGCGTCTTCAGCTCGTCGCGGAAGATTTTGCCGAGCGCATCCTGGCTCACCTCCCGCTCTGACTTCGGCTTGAGCCGCACGTACACCAGCGCCTGGTCCACGCCCGGCGCGCTGAGCGGCAGCGGCACGCCGATGGTGCTGTACGTGTATGCGACTTCCGGGTGCGCGCGGGCGCGGCGGACCACCTCCTCCACCTTGCGCCGCGTGTAGTCCAGGCTGGAGCCCGGCGGCGTCTCCACCAGCACCTCCACCTCTCCGCGGTCGCTCACCGGCACGAAGCCCGCGCCGCCCACCGTGGCCTGCAACCCCAGCGCACCCACCAGCGAGCCCACCGCCACCAGCACCATGGCCAGCCGGTGGTCCAGCGCCCAGGCGATGACGCGCTTGTAGCGGTCCGCCTGCCGGTCGAACCACGTATTGAAGCGCGACAACTGCCGGGAGATGAAGCCGCGCCGCGCGCCCTGCTCCACCTGCGGGTCCGGCCAGTACGCGCTCAGCATCGGGTCCAGCGAGAAGGAGACGAACAGCGACACCAGCACCGCGCACGCAATCGTCAGGGCGAAGGGCTTGAACCACTGCCCGGCGACGCCGTACATGAAGGCCACCGGGACGAACACCGCGACGATGGAGAAGGTGGTCGCCGACACCGCGAGCCCGATTTCCGCGGTGCCCTCGCGCGACGCCGTGTAGTGGTCCTTCCCCATCTCGATGTGGCGGACGATGTTCTCACGCACGACAATCGCGTCGTCGATGAGGATGCCGATGGCCAGCGTCAGGCCCAGCAGCGACATGGTGTTGAGCGTGAAGCCGAACGCCCAGACGCTGATGAAGGCCGCCAGCACGCTCACCGGCAGCGCCAGGCCGGTGATGACGGTGGAGCGCCACGAGTTCAGGAAGATGAACACCACCAGCACCGTGAGCAGCGCGCCCTCCAGCAGCGCCGACTGCACGTTCTCCACCGACTCCTCCACGCGCACGCCCGCGTCGCGGACGATGGCCAGCTTCACTCCCGCCGGCAGCCGCTTCTGCAGGGCCTCCACCCGCGCGCGCACCGCGTCCGCCACCTCGGTGGTGCTGTAGCCCTTGGTCTTCAGCACGTCGATGCCCACCGCCTCCGCGCCGTCATAGAGCGCGAGCGTGCGCGGCTCCTCCGAGCCCACGAAGACGTCCGCCACCTGCCCCAGCCGGATGACCTGCCCGTTGCGCGTGGCCACCACCATGTCCTGGAAGTCCTTCACGTCCCCCAGCCGGCCCTTGAGGCGGATGGACGCCTCCGACAGCGGCGCGTTGATGCGGCCCACCGGCGCCGCCAGGTTCTGCGCCTCCAGGGCCCCCACGACTTCCGCCAGCGATAGGCCCGCGGCCTGGAGCGCTTTCGGACTGAGCTGCACCGTCATCTCCCGCTCGACGTCGCCCACCACGTCCGCCTGCGCCACGCCGGGCACCGAGCGCAGCTCGCCCACCACCAGCGGGTCCGCCACCCGGGACAGCGCCGCCACGTCGAGCTGCTCCGAGGTGAGCGTCAGCGAGACGATGGGCTGGTCCGCCGGGTCGAACCGCGTGAGGATGGGCTCCTCCATCTCCTGCGGCAGGTCCGCCCGCTTGCTGGAGATGGCATCGCGGATGTCCTGCGACGCCTCCTGGATGTCCTTCTCGAACTCGAAGAACACCGTGAAGGTGGCCAGGCCATCGGTGGCGCTGGACGTCGTCTCCTTCGGGTCCACGCCGCTGATGGCGAAGATGGCGTCTTCAATCGGCTCGACGATTTCGCGCTCCACCGTGTCCGGTGACGCACCCGGGTAGACGATGGTGACGTTGATGATGGGCTGCTGGACGTCGGGGAACTCGTCCGTCTCCAGCTGCCAGAGGGCCACGAGGCCGAAGACGACCAGGGCCATCATCGCGGTGATGGTGACGATGGGGCGTTTGATTGCGAAATCGGAAATGAACACGGGGTGACTCCCGGCGGGAAGCGATGGGACGCGAGCGGATTCAGGGCGCGGGTGGAGCTGCCGAGCCGCCCACGCCCGGACCTTCGTCCTCCACGGGCTTCGCGCCCGGGGACGGCGCGTCCACCTTCACGCGCGAGCCCTCGCCCACCTCGTCTCGCGCCGAGCCGAGCAGCACCACGTCTCCCGCCTGCAGCCCGGAGCGGACCTCCACCCACTCCGCGACGTCGTCCCGCAGCCCGAGCTTCACGGGCACGCGCTGCACGCGCTCGGACTGGACGCGCAGCACGGACGTCTCGCCGCGCGTGGTGTCGACGGCATCCACCGGCACCGCGAGCGCCTGCCGCGACTGCGAGGCCACGCGTCCCTCCGCGAAGAGGCCCGCCAGCAGCTGCAGGTCCGTGTTGGGAATGGCCACGTAGAGGCGCACCTGGCCGGTGGCCGGGTCCACCACGGGGTTGATGCGCTCCACCTTGCCGGTGAAGGCGCGCTCACCGTAGCCGGTGACCTGGAACTCCACGGACGTGCCGACCTTCACCTGCTCCAGGCGCGCGGCCGGCACCGAGGCCTCCAGCCGCAGCGTGCGCGGATCCACCACCGTGAAGAGGGGCGTGCCGGGCTGCACGACATCGCCCGCGCTCGCCTGGCGCTCGCTCACCACGCCGTCGAAGGGCGCGGTGATGCGCGAGCGGCCCACCTGCTCCTGCGCCAGCGCCACCCTCGAGCGGGCCTCCGCGAGCTGCCCCTGCGCCTGGGAGACGGAGAGCTGGATGCGCTCGAAGTCCCGCCGGGTGATGACGCCGGCCTCCGCCAGCTTCGCGCTGCGCTCCTCCTCGGCCCGGGCCACCTGGAGCGCGGTGCTGGCCGCCCGCACCGCCGAGCGCGCGGCGAGGAGCTGGTCCATCTGGCTGAGGACCTCGATGCGCGCCAGCTCCTGCCCCTGCTTCACCGTCTGGCCCTGCTCGGCCTTGATGTCGAGGATGGTGCCGCCGACCTCGGCGCGGACCGCCGCCGCCTTGCGCGCCTGGAGCGTGCCGGAGATGCCGGGGCCGGAGCGCAGCTCCTGTGGCTCGGCGCGGGCCACATTCTCCTGCCCGAGCGTCACCACCGGCTCCACGGTCGGCGCCGCGCCTCCCGAGCCCTTGCTGCAACCCGCCAGGGCACAGGCCACCGCCAGCAGCAGCCCGGGCCTCCAGCCAAGCGTCGTTCCACCTACCTGGGCTCGTCTCACGGCGCGTCTCCCGTCCTCCGCCCGGCGGCCGGCACCTGGCCCCGGCGAGCCGGCTAACCATGGTGTCGCCCCCCTGCCTCCGGTAGCCGCTCCAGGTGTCCTTCCACACCCACGGGACACCGGGTGTCCATTGCCTGAAAGCGGAGCGGGCGGGCGGGCGAGCGCCGTCCAGTTCGCCACGTCCTTCGACGCGGCGGAGTCCGGAAGTCGACGGGCTACGGCGTCGTGGCCGCGGGCACCTCGCTCATGAGGAGCGTGCCGGTGCGGAAGTGCCCTGTCTGGCCACAGCCCGACAGCTGCGGCTTGTTCGGGCAGCTCACCGGCGCGGGGGCGCGCGTCGAGGAGGAGGAGCAGCGGGCGCCCTCGGCGTTCCACTCGGCCTCCAGCAGCCATGACTCGGTGTCCTGCTGCACGCCCACCGCGTCGTAGAGGTTCACCCAGTTCCCATCCACCGTGTGCGAGGTGCCGTCCCCGCAGAAGTCCGCGCGCACCATGCGCGTGCAGGCCTGGTGGTGGTCCGCGAGGCTGCGCCCATCCGCCGCCGTCTCCCAGGGCCGGTAGCCGAAGCGCACGCACTTGGCGATGGCCGCGTCCTCGCACGCGAAGGTGAAGACGGTGGGGTCGTCGATGCGCGCGCCGCCGCCGGCCACGCCCTGCTGGTAGTTCCAGCGTCCCATGACGGGAATGGCGTTCAGCGCCGAGCCATCCGCCGCGGGGCACGCGGGCTTCCAGAGGCCGTCCACCGTGTCGAGGAAGGAGACGCGGTAGGACCACACGTCCGCGTTCGCCTCGGTGCCCGGCTGGACCTCGTCCACCCGCAGGTCCACCTTCTGGCCGTCGCCCAGGTTGCCGACGAAGCGCGCGCCGAGGAAGGCCGTGCCGGACACCTCCTGGCCCGCGTCGTAGCCGTGGAAGACGCTGCCCTGGAGCCACACCGAGCTCATCGGGTCATCCGCCGTCGCCGAGGCGTGGGCTCCCGCGAAGCTCACCGAGACGAGCACCTGTCCCAGCTCGGAGCCGTTGAGGTTGCGTCCGTTGAGGTTGCGCCCGTTGAGGTTCCGTCCGTTGGGGGAGGCCAGCTCCGCCACGCGGGACTGCAGCGGAGTCTCAGACTCCGTCACCCCACCCGCGCACCCCACCAACCCCCAGGCCACCACCGCCGCCTGCACCGCCCGCCTCGCGCCCATGACCCCACCTCCCCGACCCGACCTACCCATCCCACGCCGTGCAAGATTTGCAGTCCCGGCGTGCCCCGCAAGCGGCCTGCACTCCGACGGACACTTGCAACGTCCTGCGGATGGCAGCGCACTGGCACGGCAGGGCGAACCGGGGGTTCCAACGTCCTGTAACACCCGGAGTCAGGGTGCCGGTCCGAAGACGGGCCTGGCGGGCGGGCGGCCTACAGGTCCGCGGACGTCGAGTCCGCGCACACGCGCACGCCCATCGCCACGTCGCGCAGCGAGGGCTCCGGCAGCTCGCGGTTGGTGGCCCGCGCGGAGGTGGCCGCGAAGGCGAAGCTGCCGCCGCGCGCCACCGCCTTGCCCGGCTCCAGCCACGAGCGCGTCCACTCCCACACATTGCCGGCCAGGTCGTCCACGCCGAAGGGACTGCGCGACGCGGGGTGGCTGCCCACCTCGTCCGGGCCGAAGCCCCCGGGCTGCTTGCCGTAGGTGGTGTCGATGTTGGCGTCGTCCGGGCCCAGCGTGTCGCCGTGCGGGTACTCGCGCCCGTCCACGCCTCGGGCCGCGCGCTCCCACTCCAGCTCCGAGCACAGCCGCGCCCCGGGCACCCGGCCGCTGGAGGACAGCCAGGCCGCGTACGCCTCCGCGTCCGCGAAGGTGACGCCGCTGACGGGGAAGCGCAGCCAGTCCTGCTCCACGCGCCGCGAGCGCTGGGAATAGCGCAGCTTCTCCCCGGCGCGCACCACGTAGGGCTCGCCGCCGGGCTGGAAGCGCAGCCGCCACGTGCCGTCCACCCTGTCCAGCGCGAGCAGCCCCGCGTACCCGCCGGTGCCCACGCGGGGCAGGTGCCGCCCGCGCTCGTCCGGCGGCAGCGCCTCGATGAAGCCCAGCCAGTCCGCGTACGTCACCTCGTGGCGGGCGATGAGGAAGCCGGGCACCTCCACCGGGTGCTCCGGCACGGCGTTGAAGAACTCGCGCACGCTGGCCTCGGCCGCGCTGCCGAAGCGCACCTCGCCCGGCGGCACGTAGACGAAGCCCTCCGGCACCGCGCCCGCCAGCGGCAGCGGCACGGCCAGCCGCCGCGACTCCCCGCGCCGCAGTTGCACCGGCTGCACCACCGGCTCGTGGCCCAGCGCGCGCAGGGAGAGCTGGTAGCGCCCCGGCGGCACCGGCACGTCCACCCAGGGCCCCACGACGAGGGGCAGCGGCTCGCCGGGACTCTCATGGCCCTGCGCGTCCCGCGTCACCGGCCGCAGCTCCACCTGGACGCTGGAGACGGGCGTCTCCAGGGTGAGGCGCGCGGGCGCGTTCCACTGCTGCCAGCGCGCGCCGGTGACGTCGTACAGCTTCAGCCGCTGCAGCAGCGCGGGCAGCGCCGCGGCGTCGCCGTCCTGCTCGGCCCACAGCGCTCGCTCGTAGAGGAAGTCCGCCAGCGCCTCGCGCACGTCCGGACGGCCCGGCGCCAGGGCCAGCGCGCGCTCCAGCCGGCCCGCCACCGCGTCATAGCGGTGACGCACCCCCGCCGCCTGCGCGCCCGCCTTGCCCCAGAGCTTGTCGGCGTCCGCCTTGCGGCCGCTGCCATAGAGGCGGAAGGCCTCGGCGCGCTCGGAGCCCAGCGAAGCCCGCTCGTACCCCACCGCGCGCAGGGCGTGTGCGGCCTCCTGCAGCTCGGCGCGCACCTGCCGGTCCAGGCCCCAGCGCTCGCGCAGCTTGAGGCCGCCGTAGACGAGCCCCAGCGAGAGGACGAAGCCCGCCGCCAGGACCTGCCGCATGCGCCGGCTGCGCACCACCGTGCGGCGCGAGGCCTTGAGGAAGTCCTGCTCGCGGCGCGTGAGCTCGGCCGCGTCGAGTAGCCGCGTCTCGGCGAGCTGGCGCGGGCCCCACAGCGACTCGCGCACGTGGCCCAGCTTCTCCCAGTGCGCGGCGGCGGCCTCCAGCCGGGCCTGCACCTCGCGGCGCTCCGCCGCCTCCGCCAGCCAGCGCGCCAGCGTGGCCCAGCCGGACAGCAGCGCCTCGTGGGCCAGCTCGTATGAGGTGCCTTCCTGGGCCTCGCGCGCCACCAGCAGGCGCGCGTGCACCAGCGCCTCCAGCGCGGCGCGGTAGCGCGCGTCGTTGCCCACCAGCTCGCGGTCCGTCTTGCGCGCGCGGGTGCCGTCAGCGGTGACGAGGCGCAGCAGCACGCCCCGCGCCGCCGTGCGCTGGTCCGGCAGCAGCCGCGCCACCGCGGCGTCCGCGTGCCGCGCCAGCGCTCCGGCCACGCCGCCGAGCGAGTCCAGCGCGGCCTGGGTAATCACGCTGGCCGCCCCGTCGCGGGCCTCCCACAGCTCCGCCAGCGCGAACTGGAGCAGCGGCAGGCCACCTTCCGCCGCGGTGGTGGAGGCGACGAGCGCGTCCACCAGCGCCTCGGACTCGAAGCGGACGCCCTTCACCCGCGCGGGGCCTGTCACCGCCTCGCGCGTCTCCTCGGGCGTCAGGGCGCGGAGCAGGTACAGCGCGCGCGGCACCTCCATGCCCAGGCCGGGCACGGAGGTGAGGCGGGTGAGGAAGTCGCTCCGGCCGGTGGCCAGCAGGCGCACGCCGCTGGCCCCTTCCGCGAGAGTGCCCAGCGCCTGGCCCGCCAGCGCCACCTCCACCGGCGAGGCCAGCGTCACGAGCTCCTCGAGCTGGTCGATATAAAGGAGGAGGCCGTCACGGGCACCCAGCTTCGCGCGCAGCCGGCGGACGAGGGAGGCGGGCTCGCTGCGCAGCGCCTCGGCCAGGGGCTCCTCGTCCACCTCCAGCAGCGGGGCGAGCGCCGCCGCAAGGGCAGCCATGGGCCTGCGGCCCGGCACCAGCCGCGCGGTGTACCAGCGCCGTCCGTCCTCCAGCCCGCCCTCCGCCACCGCCGGGAGGATGCCGGCGAGGCACAGCGAGGACTTGCCCACCCCGGAGTCGCCGGTGATGAGGAGGAAGGACTCGGAGCGCAGCCGCTCCAGCACCGCGCGCTGCTCGCGACGGCGGCCGAAGAAGACGGCGCGGTGCTCCGCCTCGAAGGCCTGGAGGCCCCGGTAGGGGTTGCCCTCGGGCACGTCCTCCGGCGTCTCGTCGCGGGACAGCGCCTCCAGGGCTTCCAGCAGGTGCGCGGCGGAGGTGTAGCGCTCGCCTGGCTCGCGGCGCAGGCACCGGTCGATGATGCCCGCGAAGGCAGCGTCCACACCGGGTGCGGCCTCGGCCAGCGAGCGAGCGTCCTTCGTGCGCACCACCTTGGGCAGCTCTCTCCAGGGCACGTCGCGGAAGGGGCCCCGGCCCGAGCACAGCTCGTAGAGGACGATGCCCAGCGAGTACACATCGCTGCGCGCCGTCAGGTCCTCGCCCGCCCAGGCCTCCGGGGACATGTAGTAGGGCGTGCCCACCAGCGCGCCGCTCGGCAGCGAGGGGAGGAAGACGCCGTCCAGCGAGCGCGCGGAGAAGTTGGGGCTGGCCTCCGGGTCCAGCTCCTCGGGCAGCTTCGGCGGCACGGCGTCCGGGCGGGGCCCGGCCTCGCCCGGCTCGGCGGCCTGGTCCAGCAGCTTGGCGAGCCCGAAGTCGAGCAGCTTCACCTCACCGGCCTCGGTGAGCACGGCGTTGCCCGGCTTGATGTCCCGGTGCAGCACGCCGCGCCGGTGGGCGGCGCTCAGGCCGCGCGCCAAGTCCCGGCCGATGGACAGCACCCGCTCCCAGGGCTGGGGCTTGGAGAGCCGGTCCAGGCTCACCCCCCGGATGAACTCGGAGACGAGGTAGGGCTGGTCCTCCAGTTGTCCCACCCGGTACAGGGTGACGACGTTGGGGTGCTGGATTCGGGCGGCGGCCCGGGCCTCCACCAGGAAGCGGGCCAGGGCGTTGGGGCCGAGGGCGGGGATGAACTTCACCGCCACCGGGCGCTCGAGGAGCGTGTCGTGGGCCAGGAACACCCGCCCCGTCCGCCCGCGGCCGATGGGCCGCACGAGGCGGTACTCATCGAACTCCTCGGGAGGAGTCCACGAGTCCGTCGGCGGCGGCTCAGCGGCAGCGGGGGAAGTGCCCACAGGGGGTGCCTATGCATCCACACGCCAGGGGTCAACCGGGCGGGAGCGGGGAACGACTCACAACGGAAGGGCGGTGCCCCGAGTGTCCGGTGCCGGGCAGTGGGGGTGTCTTCTGGCTCAGCTCCCCTGCCCGCTCTTCCCCTTCACCTTGCTGGGCTTGAGCATGTTGCGAATCTTGTTCTCGAGGTCCTGCGGCAGGCACGGCTTGGCGACGAACTCGTCGGCACCGGCCTCCCGGGCGTGCTCGGCGTTGCCCGCGAGGACGTGGCCGGTGAGCGCCATGACGGGGATGTCCCGCGTGCGCGCGTCCTGCTTGATGAGGCGGGTGGCCTCCCAGCCATCCATGATGGGCAGGGACAGGTCCATCAGGATGATGTCCGGCTCGCCGTCCTGCGCCTTCTCCACCGCCTCCCGGCCGTTGGAGGCGGTGTCCACCTCGAAGCCGACGAACTCCAGGTACTCCGCGTACATCTCCCGCGCGTCATCGAAGTCGTCGACGACGAGGACCCGCTTCTTGTTGCCGGCAGACGCTGGGAGCGCGTTGGCGGGCGCCGCGTCTTCCGGGGCTGTCATGGCCGTTCGCTTCATGGAACCGACGCCTCACGTGTAGGGAAAGGGCGGTCGGGAATCTATACACGACGGTTCCAACGCGCCCGTCCCCCCACGATTTGACGAATGGACCCGGGGGGTGATGGAGCGTTGACTGGAGAACCGTGGGAGGCGGGTGGCGCCCCGGACCTTGGCGGACCGGGGCGCGGTGGGGCTGAGGGAGTGCGGAGGAGGGCTCAGTCGTTGGGCGTGTAGACGTAGAGCCTTCGCCGGGTGGGTTCGCTCTCGGAGTACTCGGCCCGTGCCAGCACGGGTCTACCGGAGGCGTCCAAGGCGAGCAGGGTGGCTCCAAATGGAGTCGAACCGGGAGTCTTCCTCAAAGGGCTGCCTACCGGCTCCCAGGCTCCAGCATTCCACCGTCGAAGGTAGAAGACGGTCGCCCCGCCTGCCATTTCTGGTTCGGCAATCAGTGCAATCAGTCTCCCCTGCGCGTCAAAGGTGAGAGCAACCGCCAAGGAATTGGTTGCACCGGGATGGACGCTGATGGGGTTGCCAAGGGCCACCCAGGAACTCCCATTCCACCTCCGGAGCTGAGCGCTGTTCGCAGTCCCATTCGAGGCGGGAACGTCCAGAATGGGGGCCCCTGAATCATCAATGATGAGTTTCCCGGGGTAAGTCTGCGCCGGCATGGGGATGGCTTCCCAGGCACCGCCGTTCCAGCGCTTCATGTAGGCGGCGATGGTGCCGGAGTTGCTCTCGCTCCAGGTGACGATTGGATTTCCGGCCGCATCCATTTCCATCTGCAAGCTGGAGACGGACCACGCTGAGTTGACCTTGAGTGTGCCTCCCAGAAGGCCCCAGCTACTGCCATTCCAGCGCCCGACCAGGAGCTGGTCAGCCCCCTGGTAGAGTTCACGAAATGCGAGCGCAAGGTAGCCCTGTTCGTTCCCCTTGAAGATGATGAAGTCGGCACTCGCTTGCTGGCGCAGGAGTGTTCCCGGAGTACCCAAGGACTCCCAGGCCTCGCCATTCCACCGCTGAGCGCGAAAAGTCATTCCAGTAGCCTGTGAAAACTCGTTCCAAGCCACGCTAGGCAACCCGTCTCCATCGACTTCGAGCGCGGAGAAAAGGCTCCCGTGCCCTGCGGTAACCTCGCGAACGCTGCCAATCTGCTCCCAGCCTGTACCGTTCCACCGTTTGACGCGGATACCGAAGGGCTCCAGGTTGGTGCCATCCGACCACGCCACGACAGGCTGGCCCGCCCCATCGATTCGAAGAGAAGGCGTCTGCACGATCGAGCTCTCGGTCGAACTGGCGCTCAGGGGCTCACCCAGAGGCAGGTAGCCGGGGACCGTCCACTCCCAGTCCTGGGGAAGGGCCTGCAGGGTGTTGCCCGCCAGGTCCGCCAGGCCGTCGAGACTCACCTGCACGACAGTGTCAGCGGGCAGGAGCGAGACAGGTCGTAGGGTCAGCAAGGTCCCTTCAGGCGTCAGCAAGACATCCGCGGCAACGACGCCTGCATCAGACAGCAACTTCACCGACGCCGCGCTCACGGTGGCCGGCTTGAGAGGCTCGGAGAAACTCGCCTGGATGGTCTGGCGCACTGGGACGTTTTGTGAACCGGTCAGCGGCGTTTGCGAGATCAACCGAGGCGAGGTCCTGTCCACTTCGAGCGTACGCGACTCACTCGTGAATCTGCGCTCCCCCAGGGTCGCCCTCACGACAAGCACGTGCGAGCCCTCTTCAAGGGACTGAGTGCTCCAGCGAAGTTCGTAGGGCGGGGCCAGCGTGGCAACAGCCACTCCGTCCACGAGGAGTTCCAGCTCGTCTGGAGCGGGCCCGATCACCTCGGCATTCACCTGGACGTCGCCATTGGTGATCGACTGGGAGGTCACCAGTGTGACGACCAGGGATGGAGTACCTGAATCCAGAACTCCCGAATCAGGAATACCGGAATCAGGAACAGAGGCGTCTGGTGATGTCCCCGAGTCCTCGGCATGCCCACCCGGCACACCTGAGTCAGAGGTTTCAGTCACCTGTTGGACTTCAGGCAGATCAATGCATGCCCAGGAGAACAGGCACGCAAACAGAGCAACGATTTGGGGGTAGCGCATGGCGCAAGTCACTGATGCAGCCGTTGTTCCGGGCCCAAGCCGAACCGGCAGCTTCGGAACCCACGGAATTACCGCAGGTTCGAGTCATGGAGATGGCAGTTCATCCAGAAGGTAAGTCCACGGGTGGGACTTGAGTCCCATGAGGTGGACGCTCGCTCCGGTTCTTCCCGGGCCTCTCGTAGAAACAGCAGCGCCCCCGTGGAGCTCATTCCACGGGGGCGCTGAAGAGACACTCAAGCTTTGAAGCTCAACCCTGCCCGTTCATCACGGAGAGACGGGCACGGCCATCTGGCCCATACCGGTCACAGGCAGGTCACTGGTGACCGACTGTCCCCAGAAGCTCTCATAGGTACCGTTGATGTAGCGCGAAGGGAGCTTGGAGAATGACACCACCATGTTGAGCGAGCTGAAGCTCACGTTCTGGATGGCATTGGCACCAGCGAAGGTGAAGGCCCACCGAGTGGTGTAACCAGACGAGTCAATCTGGAACACCGGCGTCTCGGCCGGGATGCGCGTCTGGATGGGAGCCGTGGGCTCGGCACTGAAGAGTTCGAAGCCTACGGGATTGTTCACCTCTCCCGGATAATCGCCAACCACGCCGGGATTCGGGCCACCAATGTCGACCGACACATGGACGTAGACGTTTCCGGCGCCGATGAACTCGCGAGAGATGGGGTAGTTGAAGTTGACGTAGACGGTTTCACCGCTGTTGAGCTGGCCCGACGCGGGAGCGACGGTCGTGGTCTCCTGGTAGCGCGCATCCGTAATGGATACAGCCCGCGCGGAGGTCGGATCTCCTACGAAGAAGAAACCCGTGCGCGTGAAGATGCTGCCGCCCTCGGCGGACACGGCACGCAGGTCCAGGTTGTATTCCTTGCCCTCCACGAGGGTGAGGTTCGGAGTGATGGTGGCGCTGTAGCCGCCATTGCCGACGGTGGCGTTGACCGTCAGCGACTCGCGCGCGTACTCATCCGTCAAGCGCGCCAGCAGCGAGCCCTGCTGCACCGGCTGGTTGAAGAAGAGGTGGATGGGCTCGCCGGGGCGAACCAGGTTGCGCAGCGGGTCGCGGTCGGTGGCCCCACGCAGGCTGCCGACGTTGCTGCTCTCGACGTTCAGCGTGCCACCCGTCGGCCGCGTGAAGGGCAGGTTGATGAGGCGCGTGGTGCTGTTACCGACGATTTCGCCGCCGGAGTAGGAGCTCACGAAGCCGCCCGTCTCCGGGAGGCCGGTCGAAGTGGAGACCATCGGGGACACCCACAGGCGGTACTGGCCGCCCTGCAGACGCGCCATCTCCGCAGCGCCCGGGATGCCCGAGAACGTCAGGAGGCCCTGCTCGTTCGCGGTCGCCTCGACCACGACATTGCTCACCACGCGGGTGGTGTTGTCGCCGTTGAACAGGACGATGGAGCCCGCGGGCGTGGCCTCGATGGTCGCCCTCGCGCCCACCGCGGGACGGCCCTGCGGCGTCACCACGAGGAAGTTCAGCGTGCCATCCAGATGCGCCAGGGTGATGGGGCCGAAGCTCGCGTTGCCGTTGTTGATGGGAACGTTGCCGGCCGACGAGGGCACCGTCGACGTGGCGCGCAGCGTGGCGTAGTTGGCCTTGCTGAAGGTCAGCAGCACCTGGGCGCCAGCGGGGACATCCGTGTACTCGAAGTTGCCCTTGGCATCCGTGGTGGCCGCCACCGGCTCCGCGGAGCTGCCGATGGTCATCTCCACCGAGACGTCGGCCAGCGGCTTCAGATCGGTACCCAGCACCTGGCCCGACACGGTGCCCTTGGGCGTGGACGGCGTCACCACCGTCACGCTGTCCGGCTCACGCACGCCATCCGCGATGCCGTCACCGTTCTCGTCCTTCGCCTCTTCGCCGCAACCGAGCGCCAGCAGCGGCACCAGAGCAAACACCAGATGCTTCTTCATCATCCCCACCTTTAAAGGAAATTCCCCAATATCGACGCCCCAACACTTGGAAGGGCGTCGGGCGGACACTCTCCGACCCGAGCCCATCCCGTCAAGGCGGGGGGGCTCTCTCCCTCAAATCCCCATCCCCAACTCGCGTCACGCTCGCTCCGAAGTGGATCAGCGCAGTCCCTTCAACTGAGAAATGAGGTCATGGATGACCCCATTTCGCGCCACGTCCCGTGACAGTCACCCTGCTAGGGTGGGGCCATGTCGGATGTGAATGAGCCCTGTCTTGGCTGCGCCATCGTTCGGGGGGACACCCGGCCGGTGGGAGGCGTCCTCGCCCGGGCCCCGGGGCTGGTGCTGCACGGGGTGGCGTCACCCAGCCCGGTTCCCGGCTGGGTGGTCATCTCCAGCGAGCGGCACGTGCGTGCCTGGTACGACCTGGACGCGGAGGCCGCGCGCGAGCTGGGCCCCTTCGCCGCCCGGGTGATGCGTGCCCAGCGAGAGGCGCTCGGTGCCGAGCACGCCTACGCCTTCGCCATCGGCGATGTGCTGCGCCACTTCCACCTGCACCTGGTGCCCCGCTTCGCCCAGACGCCCCAGCGGCTGTGGGGCCGCGCCGCCTTTGACGCAGCCCCCGCCGACCACCGCCCCGCGGAAGAACTGGAGGCCGCCGCCCGCGCGCTCGCCGCCGCGCTGTCGGGCTGAGGCTCGCGCCCGGGCCGCGTGGTAGACAACCGGCCTCCTTCCCGACGAGAGGTGCCGCCTGCCGTCCGAGCCCCGCAACCGCGTTCTGGAGAAGATGCTCGAGCGCCTCTACGCCGCGCTCGCTTCCGGACCGAGCCTCAACTGCCGCCCCCACCACAGCCGCCAGCGCGTGGACCTGGCCGCGCTGAGCCGCTTGGATGGCACCGCGCCCCACACCGTGCTGGCCGCGCTCCTGGGTGACAAGGCCACCGTCCGGCTCGCAGTGAAGCCTCCCGCGCCCGACGCAAGCTCCGACAGGACTCCGCCCATCAAGGCTCGGGCCATGCGCTCGGGCCGCGGCTCCACCACGCCGGCTGACGGGCGGAGCCGCCCCCCCGACGCACAGGGCGATTCGCTCGCGCGTGCCTCCGCGCCAGCCCTTCCCACCACCGACGCACCGGGCGCTTCGCGCTCACGTGCCATCACGGTGCCAGGAATGGAGGAGCCGGGTCTCCCCACCGACGACGCCGACGAGAGCGAAGCGGAGGACACCGACTCCCCCACTCGCGCCGAGGAGGAGCAACAGGCACTGCTGCGCAAGTTGGCCACCATCGTCGAGGACGCTCGCACCTTCGAGCAGGACACCGGCGCGCACGTGCTCCACGTGGGCTTCCCCCTGCTGCACCTGCCTCCAGGTGCGAAGGACAAGCGAGGCTTCGGCACCCGGCGCGTCCTCGCTCCCATCGCCTTCGTGCCCGTGCGCCTCACGCTCAAGAAGGGCCGCGCACCCTCGGTGGAGCTCGAGGGCGCCGAGGAGGGCGAGGACCGCGTCGCGCCCAACACCGCCCTGCTCGCCTGGGTGGAGCAACAGACCGGCCAGCGCTTCGGAGACCTCTTCAAGGACGAAGAAGGCGCCGACCCGTGGCGCGAGCTGAACGAGCTGGTCGCCGCGGTGGCCCGGGCCCTCGACCTGCCCGCCCCCGCGCCCTTCACCGCCACCACGCCCCTGGCCCCCGTCCCCCGCTCGGATGATGACGGCGACGCGAAGCCCACCATCCTCCCCAGCGCGGTGCTCGGTCTGTACCCGCTGTCCAACCAGAGCCTCGTCGACGACATGCGGGCGCTCGTGGACGGCGAGCCCATCTCCGGCCCCCTGGAGAGCTTCCTCCGCGTGGACGTGTCGCTCGGCGAGCCCGCGGGCCACGGGGGCGGCGAGCCCAACCTGGAGGGCCTCAAGCGCGCGGACGAGGAGCGGCTCGTCACCATCGCCGACCCGTGCCAGGCGCGCGCGGTGAGACTGGCCCGCAGCAGCCGGGGCCTCGTCGTCCACGGGCCTCCGGGCACCGGCAAGTCGCAGACCATCGCCAACGCCATCGGCGACCACCTGGCTCGCGGCGAGCGCGTGCTGCTCGTCTGCGACAAGCGCACCGCGCTGGACGTGGTGAAGCACCGCCTGGACCACCTGGGCCTGGGCAGCCTGTGCGCCGTCGTGCACGACGCCCAGCGAGACCAGCGCGACCTCTACATGGGCATCCGCGACCAGCTCGACTCGCTGCCGGAGACGCGCACCGACGCGGCCGTGTCCTCCGAGCTGTCCCGCGTGGATGCGGAGCTGCAGTCGCTCCACGACGAGCTGACCACCTCCGAGCGCGCCCTCTCCGAGCGCCCCGCCGGCGGCACCGCGCCCTCCTTTCATGAGCTGGTGGGCCAGTGGTTCGCCCTCGAGCCCTCGCAGGCCCTGGCCCCCACCGTGGCGGGCCTCACCTCCGCGCGCCTGTCCGACGTGTCCCCCCGCGAGCGCGAGGTGCGCGAGGTGCTGGAGCGCGGTGTCCGGGAAGGCTACCCGGACAACCCCTGGCGCGAGGCCCTCGGCGTCGACCTGGCCTCGTACCTCGCCCGGCCGCTCGCCACGTTCCGCGAGCGCCTCGACGCCGCGGCCCAGGCCGCTCGCGACGCGGACGCACTCACCGCTCCCGACGTGCCCGCTTTTGGCGCGGACCCTCGGGCGGAGGGCGCGGCGCGCGCCGCCTTCGCGGAGAAGCTCGCGCCGCTGCTGGAGTCGGCCAGCCCCGACGTGCTCTCGCGCTGGGGCTCGGCGTCACCGGACGCGGTGCGGGCGGCGAAGGCCCAGCTCGACGGACTGGCGCCGCAGACACGAGTGCTCACCGAGGGGCCGCTGGACACGGAGCTGGCGCTGGTCCACCGCGAGCAACCCCAGGCCCTGGGCGCGCTGGGCACGGCGCTGGCCGCGCTGGGCACGTACCTGGACATCGCCAGCAAGTGGTACGCCTTCTTCTACTTCGCCCGGAAGGCCGGCGCGCGCAGGGTGCTCCAGCAGTTCGGCCTCACCCTCGGCATCGCCGCCGCCGAGCGCGTCAACCGCTTCCTCACCGGCGCGCGCGCCCGGGCGCTGCTCACCGAGTACCACCGCTCCACCCTCGCCCCCAGCGCCACCGAGCCCCTCACCGACGAGGCCCTCTCCCGGGGCCTCCGCACGCACGCCACCCTCTTCGAGCTGCTCGGCGAGCTGGACGGCACGCCGCTGCTCGCCTCGTGCCGTGAGGCCGTGCGCCAGGCCCTCAAGGGCGAGGCGGGCGCGCGCATGGCCCTGCTCTCCGGGCTGCGCCAGTCCGCGGCCCGGGGCGAGGCCGTGGCCCGGCTGGAGACGCGGCTCGTCGAGACGGGCCTCTTCTCCACCGCGTGGCTCCAGGCCCGCTCCCGTGAGCTGCGGGCTGGCGGGAAGCTGTCCTCTGTCGTCTCTGCCCTCCAGGCGCGGCTGTCCACGGTGGAGGGATTGCTGCGCCTGCGCTCGCTGCTGTCCGGCATGCCCCCGGCGCTGGAGTCCGCGGCGGAGGGGCTGGCCCGCCAGGGCGCCGACGTGGAGGAGGGCTGGCGCGCGGTGCTGAAGGCGACGCTGGCCGCCGAGGTGTCCTCGCGGCTGCGCGAGGACCCGGCGCTCCAGCACATCGACGCGGACCGCGTGCAGACCACCCACGCGCGCTACCGGGCGCTGGAGGAGAGGAAGCGTGGCCTCGTGCGCGACGCCCTCGTCCACCGCTGGACGCAGCGCCAGCGCGAGCGGCTGCTCGCGGCCACCGGCGGACGGCTCAACGGCGCGGGCGCCGAGCTGCGCCGACGGCTCATGCTGCGCGGAGAGCGCGCCATGCGCGTGAGGCAGGTCATCGCCACCGGCCAGGGAATCGAAGGCGGAGACCCCCTCTTCGACGTGCGGCCCGTGTGGATGGCCAGCCCGCAGACGGTGGCGCAGATATTTCCCCGCCATCCCATCTTCGACGTCGTCATCTTTGATGAGTCCTCGCAGTGCCGGCTGGAGGAAGCCCTCCCCGTGCTCACCCGCGCGAAGCGAGTGGTCATCGCCGGAGACCCGAAGCAGCTGCCGCCCACGCGCTTCTTCGAGTCCGCCGTGGTGCAGAGCCAGGAACTGGAGGCCGAGACGGAGCAGGGCCTCTTCGAGGAGCAGCAGGCCGAGGTGGAGGATTTGCTCTCCGCCGCGCTCAACCTGGACATCGACCAGTGCTACCTGGACGTGCACTACCGCTCGCAGAACGCGGACCTCATCGCCTTCAGCAACGACCACTTCTACGACAAGCGCCTGCAGGCCATCCCCGCGCACCCGTCCCACCGCGCTCCGCACACGCCGCTGCGGCTGCTGCCCGTGGGCGGCACCTACGAGAAGCGCGTCAACCGCGTGGAGGCACAGGCCGTGGGCGCCCTGGTGAAGGAGTTGCTCGCGCGCCCCGAGCCTCCGTCCATCGGCATCGCCTGCTTCAACCTCTCGCAGCGCGACGCCATCACCGACGTGCTCGATGAGCTGGCCGCGGAGGACTCCACCTTCGCAGCCCGGCTGACAGCGGCGCGCGCTCGGCGTGGCGCCGGCTCGTTCGAGGGCCTCTTCGTCAAGAACCTGGAGAACGTCCAGGGCGACGAGCGAGACCACCTCATCATCAGCACCACCTACGGCCCGGACCGGCAGGGGCGCTTCTATCGGCGCTTCGGCCCGCTCGGCACCGCGGGCGGAGGCCGGCGCCTCAATGTGCTCGTCACCCGCGCGCGGCAGCAGGTGCACCTCGTCACATCGATTCCCCGCGAGACGTACCTGTCGCTTCCTCCCGTGGAGAAGGGCCGCCAGCCCAACGGCGGCTGGCTGCTCTTCGCCTACCTCCAGTTCGCGGAGCAGGTGACACAGTCCTACTCCGAGGAAGAACAGGAACTCCGTCAGTGGCTCGCCACCGGGGAAGCGGACCCGAAGACCCTGCCGTTGGAGAAACGGGAGACGCTGGTGCGCGAGCGGGAGACGGCGGCGGGCTCCCCGTTCGCCCGCGCGCTGGCCGGACACCTGGCGCGGGAGCACCGCGTCTCGTCCGACGTGCACTGGGGCAATGACGGCTTCTGCGTGGACCTGGCGCTGCACCACCCCACGCAACTGGATGACGTCACCGTGGGCGTGCTCTGCGACGGCACCCGCTACCCCAAGGCCGCCGACCGCGTGGAGTGGGACTTGTTCCGCACCGGCGTGCTGGAAGGCCAGGGCTGGAGGCTGGTGCGCCTGTGGACGCCCCACTTCTTCAGAGACCCGGAGGGCGCCACCACGCGCGTCCTCCAGGCCGCAGGGGACAAGCTCATGCGAGAGCCCGCAAGCGCCCAGGCCCCGGGAGCCGGCCGATCCGTGGTGCACTGAACCGGCGCTTGCCCCGCTTCACGGGGCTCTGGGTTCGGGCAGCCCCAGCACCCAGGAGGTGCTGGGCCTGCCTCACGGCCCCTTCGGCTCCGGCAGCCATAGCACTCCGAGCTCCAGCTCGAGGGCCTCGAAGGGCTCGGCCCGGACGCGCTCCTCGCCGGAGTACGTGCCCTGCTCCACCCACTGGTGTCCGTCCAGCCGGTACACCTCCAGTGTCCGTAGCTCCGGGTCTATCAGCCACACGTGGCGCACGCCCTCACGCGCGTAGATGCGCTTCTTGCGAACCCGGTCCACCGCCGCGGTGGACGGCGAGAGCACCTCACAGACCCAGTCCGGGGCCAGCGTGAAGAACGGCGTCCGAGGCATGTCGGGCATCCGCTCCCGACGCCAGCCCGCCAGGTCGGGGACCAGGACATCCTCACTGAAGTGCAGCTCCGGCTCGGCGAGAAGGTGCCAGCCCCCGGGACCTCCCCGGCCGCGCTCGAAGGGGCCGTAAAGCTCGCCCCCCAACGAGAAGCTGCCCCTCGCATGCGGGCTCGCCGGCCTCGGCATGACGATGAGCTCCCCGTCGATGATCTGCCCCACCACATGCTCCGGCAGTGCCAGCAGGTCCTCGTAGGTCGCCCGACGCTTCGTCTCCTGGCCCATTCCCTCGCTCCTCTCGCCTGCGACGCCCCACCCCTCCATCATTCCCCCTGCCTCCCAGGAGTGGAACCCCACCCCTCACTGTGTGTCCATCCCACCCTACTCGCGGGGTCTGACAGCAGACGGACAACCGAAGGCCCCCATGGACCTGTTCCCCCAGAGAGGGAAGAATGGCCGCCGCGCCATGCTTCCCACCCGTTACGGCCTCCTCATCCTGTCCCTCCTGCTCCTGGCCAGCCCCGTGCTCGCGGACAACAACGCGGACGAGGCTGACATCGCCTTCGAGCTGGGCAACGAGGCCTATTCCAAGGGCCAGTACGCCGAGGCGCTGCGCTCCTACTTCACCAGCTACCGCCTGGTGCCCAACCGCAACGTCCTCTTCAACATCGCCCGCTGCTTCGAGGCGCTGAACAAGTTCAACGAGGCGTACCGCTACTACAACGACCTGCTCACCGAGGACCTGCCCTCCGACGACGCCGCCGAGGTGTCCCGCTCGGTGGAGCGGCTCCGTCCCAAGGTGGCCCTCGTCCGCGTCACCACCAACCCCAAGGGCGCCGACGTCTACGTGGACCGCATGGACCTGGGCAGCCGCGGCCGCTCGCCGCAGACGCTCGCGCTGACGCCCGGCCGCCACAAAATCATGGTGAAGAAGGACGGCTACCGCCCCGCCGAGGCCACCCTCGCCCTGGTGCGCGGCCGAGAAACGGAGCAGACCTTCGAGCTGGCCCTCATCACCGGCGGCGTCGAGCTGTCCGGCACTCCCGAGGGCGCCGAGGTGCGAGACACCCCCAACGGCCCCGTCATCGCCCGCCTGCCCGGCCGCGCTCGCCTGCCCCCCGGCCAGCGCGTGCTCTACGTGCGCGCCCCCGGCCACGCTCCCGGCCAGTACGTGGTGGACGTGCCCGCCGACGGCAACGTGCCCCTCGCCGTGTCCCTGCGCGTGCAGGACCGCCCCGCCGGCCGGCTCGTCGTCACCGCCAACCGCGACGGCGCCGCCGTGCGCGTGGACGGCAAGCCCACCGGCTTCACCCCCACCGTCGTCACCCTCCCCGAGGGCGAGCACACCCTGGAGGTCGAGAGCCGCGAGGTCCGCCCGCTGCGCCAGACGGTGACGGTGGTGGCCGACCAGGAGGTCAAGGTCCACGCCGAGCTGCGCTACGCGCCGCCTCCCGTGCGCGCCGCTTCCAAGAGCCTCGTGTCCGTGGACGACGCCCCCGCCTCCACCACCGTCCTCACCCAGGAGGAGCTGCGCGCCTTCGGCTGGCGCAACCTCGCCGAGGCCCTCTCCGGCGTGCGCGGCATCTTCCTCACCGATGACCGGACGTACACCTACCTGGGCGTGCGCGGCTTCTCGCCCCCGGGCGACCTCAACACCCGCGTCCTCATCCTCTGGGACGGCCACTCCATGAACGACGTCTGGGCCGGCCAGGGCTATGCCGCGCATGACCTCAGCGTGGACCTCCAGGAGGTGGAGCGAATCGAAGTGGTGCGCGGCCCCGGCTCCGCCCTGTACGGCACCGGCGCCTTCTTCGCCGTCATCAACGTGGTGCCGCGCGAGTCGCTCGGCGATGACAAGAACCTGGAAGTCACCGGCGCGGTGGGCGCCCTCGGCACCACGCGCGCACATGCCACCGCCGCATGGCGGGACGGAGACCGCTCGGTGCTGGTGAGCGCGGCGGCCATGACGGCCACGGGCGCGGACACCACGCGGCTGGGCGAGGGCGGCCCCCTCATCACCGGCATGGACGCGGAGCGGGCCCTCACCGGCTCGCTGACGGCGCGCATGGGGAACTTCTCCCTCCACACCCAGCTCAACGTGCGCGGCAAGGATTTGCCCACCGCCCCCTACGGCACCGTGCCGGGCGTCGAGGGCACCACCGTGGAGGACCTGCGCGCCTTCGCCGAGGCCCGCTACGAGCGCGCCTTCTCCGAGAACTTCAGCCTGTCCGTGCGCGGCGCGTTCGACCTCAGCCGCTACGAGGGCACCTACGTGTACCCGGAAGAGGACGGCGGCCCCAGCACCGAAGGAGGCGCGGCCGACTGGGCCACCGCCGAGGTGCGCGCGCAGCTGGGCCTCTTCGAGGGCAACCGCTTCACCGTGGGCGTGGAAGGGCAGGCCCAATTGCGCGTGCGGCAGACCGCCAACGACGTGCCGCTGGCGACGCAGGCCCGCACGCTGGTGTCCGTCTACCTGCTCGACGAGTGGCGCCTGCACCCACGGCTGAGCCTCTCCGCCGGCCTGCGCCTGGACAAGTACGTGGACCTGGACACCACGCCCATCACCCCGCGCCTGGCCCTCATCGCCCGCCCGTATGACGCGGGCCTCACCAAGCTGGTGGCCGGCCGCGCCTTCCGCGCGCCCAACGTCTACGAGCTCTACTACGAGGACAACATCTCCCAGGCCGCGGCCAGGGAGCTGGAGCCGGAGACCATCACCACCTTCGAGCTGGAGCACTCGCACGACCTCACGGACGAGCTGCGCCTCACCGTGGCCGGCTACCACAACCGCATCTCCAGCCTGGTGCAGCTGCAGACGGAGGCCACACCCTCGGGCGACTGCGGCACCGTGGCGTGCCTGCGCTTCGCCAACAACGACGGCACCACGCTGGCCTGGGGCGCGGAGGCCGGCGTGCACTGGCAGCCGGGGCGCTGGCTGCTGGTGGACGTGAGCTACTCGTACGTGACGCTGCGCGACGCCTCGGAGGAGGTGGCCGCCGCGGCCCCCGCGCACCTCGTCTCCGGCCGGCTGATGATGCCGGTGGGCGGCGGGGACATGCGGCTGGCCACGCAGGCCACCTACCAGAGCGCCCGGTCCACCGGCCCGGGCGGCGCCGAGAGCGGGGAGGCGCTGCTCATCGGCTTCGGCCTGTCCGGCGACTACGGCCCCCTGCGCTACTTCGCCGGCGTGCAGAACCTGCTGGACGCGCGCTACACGCTGCCGGTGTCGGACGAGAACTCCATCGCCCCCGTGCCGCAGTACGGCCGCACCTTCACCCTCCAGCTCACCGGCACCTTCTGAGCCGGCACGCCTGACGCGCCGCCCCCGGCGCGACGCCCGCCGCCATGCCCGACACCGTGCTGTCCTTCATCCACCCCGGCCACCCCCTGTACGCGGGCGAGCTGGAGCTGCGCTTCCAGGTGCTACGCGAGCCGCTCGGCTTCACCCGCGCCCAGGTGGCCTTCCCCTTCGAGTCCGACAGCCTCCACCTGGTGGCCCACCAGGACGGCACCGTGCTGGGGTGTGTCCTCTTCAACCCCGAGGACGCCCACGGCGGCCGCCTCTTCCAGATGGCGGTGGCCCCCCACCTCCAGGGCCAGGGGCTGGGTGCCCGGCTGGTCCGCTCGCTGGAGGAGGAGCTGCGCCGCCGGGGCTTCACCCACGTCCACCTCCACGCCCGCGCGCCCGTCGTCCCCTTCTACGAGCGCCTCGGCTACGCCGTTTACGGAGAGGCTTTCACCGAGGTCGGAATTCCGCATCGGCACATGCGCAAGGCGTTGGACACCTAGGGTGGGACAGCTGTCACCCGCCCACCAGCCCGGGTGGCGTCTTCCCCACCCATGCGCATCATCGACGAGGGTGCTGGTAACCTTCTCAATCCCATCCGCCGCCACCTCCAGGAGACATGATGAACGGCACGAACGATGGACGTTCCCCGGAAGACACCGACGACAGGCCCCGGCGACCCATCTCCGTGCTGGAGGGAAACACGCTGCACACGCGACTGACGCGTGAGCTGGGTGTGCACTATCCATTCGTCAGCGCGGGCATGGCCTTCGTGGCGCTGCCGCCGCTGGTCATCGCCGTGTCGGAGGCCGGAGGCGTCGGCATGCTCGGCGCCGCGCCGGAGCCGCCGCCCTTCCTGCGTGCCCGCCTCCAGGCCATCCAGGCAGGCACGAAGCGGCCGTATGGTGTGAACTTCATCGTCGCCAACGCGAAGGGGCAGGACTTCACCACGCGCGAGCACATCGACGTGTGCCTCGCCGAGCGCGTCCCCGTCGTCACCTTCCACTGGGAGGCGCCGCCCGCGGACTGGGTGAAGGCGCTGAAGGCGGCGGGCACGCGGGTGTGGCTGCAGGTGCCCTCGGTGGAGGCGGCGAAGCAGGCGCTGGCGCTGGGCGCCGACGGCCTCATCGCCCAGGGCCAGCAGGCCGCGGGCCACAACCGGAGCACGGTGCCCACGCTGAAGCTGGTGCGCGAAGTGCGCGCCCTGTCCCGCGACGTGACGCTGCTGGCCGCCGGTGGCATCGCCGACGGGCTCAGCGCGGCGCGCGCCCTCTTCCACGGTGCCGACGGTGTCTGGGTGGGCACGCGCATGGTGGCCTCCGTGGAGGCGCACGCGCACCCCGGCTACAAGCAGCGGCTGGTGGAGGGCGACGCGGGCGACTCGGACGTCACCACCCTCTTCGGCCCCGAGTGGCCCGGCCCGCGCATGCGCGTGCTGCGCAACCGCGTGGTGCGCGAGTGGGCCGGCCGTGAGGACCGCGTCCCCTCGCCCCCACCTCCGCCGGAGCGCATCGGCCTGACGAAGCTGTTCCCCGGCATGACGGGGGGCGACGCGCCCTACCCCATGCCGAAGTTCTGCTCCTTCGTGCCCACGGCCGACACCGAGGGCGATTTGGAGGAGATGGCCATGCCCGCCAGCGGCGCCAGCATGGCGCGCATCGACGGGGTGCTGCCCGCCGGACAAATCGTGGTGGAGATGATGGAGCACGCGCACCGGGTGCTCTCGAATCCCCAGGGCCTGGAGGGTGACGTGGAGGAGGACGACCGGGGCTGAGTTGGAGTAGGAGCGCCTCCATGGGTAGACACTGGAGGCGCGCTTCACTCGCGGGTTGGCTGGCCTTCGCGCTGTGTGGCGCGACGGCGGTGGTGCGGGCCGCCACCTCCGAGCGGCCTCCCCCCGAGCGCCGCCTGTCCCCCGCCGAGCGCGCCGAGGTGGGCCGCGCCGCCGCCGCCGAGGAGCCCGGCTGGCGCCTCCGCTCCCGCCACTCCTTCCCTGGAGACGACTGGTCCCAGGACGACGACTTCAGCGCCTCCGAGCGCAGCTGGGCCATGAGCGAGGCCAGCAGGCGCGGCGTGCCGGTGGCGGAGGTGTTTGGCGCCATCGACGCGGAGCTGCACTCGGCGCCCGTACTCCCGCCTCGCAAGGCCACCGCCAGCCCGTGCAAGCCCCGGCCCTTCTACGACTGAAGCGCGCCCACCTCCGCCCATGACGCCCCCGCCCCGCCGGCTGCTCCACGCCGCCCACCGCGCCGCCTCCCTTCCCGGCCTTCGCCTGGCCCTCTTCGGCGTGCTGGCGCTGGTGGCCTGCTGGCGCCCGTTGATGCTGGGCGGGGCGCTGAATGACTTCCGCGACTCGCACCTGCTCCACTCGTACGAGGACGCGGGGACGCGCACGCTGACGCGCTACGGGCAGCATCCGCTGTGGAACCCGTGGGCGTGTGGCGGGCAGTACGCCCTGGGCAGCCCGCAGACGCGGGTGGCGTCGCCCACGCTGCTGGTGTCCGCGGCCCTGGGCTCGCGGCGCGCGGAGCCGGTGGTGCTGTGGGCCTTCCTCGTGCTCGGCATGGAGGGCTTCTTCCGCTACGCGCGGCGGCGCGTGGGCTCGGCCCTGGGAGCGCTGGGCGCGGCGCCGCTGTTCGGCCTCACCGGCTTCACCGCGCTGTCCTGGTCCATCGGCTGGCTCAACTTCGCGGGCTTCCTGCTGCTGCCGTGGCTGCTGCTGGGCACGCGGAAGGCCGCGGAGGGCAAGGTGTCCGGCGCGGCGCTGGTGGCGGGCGTCTTCGCCTTCCTGCTCGGCTTCGGCGGCACGTACCCGGTGCCCATGGGCGCCCTCTTCGTCGCGCTGGAGGCCGGGCGCACGCTGTTCGAGCTGCGCGGCACCGCGCGCCGGCGCCAGGCGCTGTGGGCCCTGGGCGCCACCGCCCTGTTCACCCTGGCCGCGTGCGCGTACCGACTGTGGCCCCTGCTGGAGACGATGCGCTCCGCGCCGCGCATCATGGCGGGCACGCCGGGCCAGTCGCTGGTCACGCTGGGGCGGATGATGCTCCAGCTGCCGGCGCGCTCCGGGCACAGCAATCCGGGCAACTTCTTCCTCGTGCCCGTGGCCCTCGCGCTGGTGCCTGTGGCCGTGGTGCTGGGCCGCCACCGCGCGCGCTACCCCGCGGTGATGGCGGCGCTGTGCGTGTGGATGGCGGCGGGCTATGCCGCGAAGCCGTCGCTGTTCGCCGGGCTGCGGCTGCTGCCCATCTTCGGGACGCTGCGCTACCCGGAGCGCTTCCTCGTCCCCGCCGGCCTCTTCATCGCCGAGCTGGCCGCGCTGGGGCTCGCCGCGCTGCTGGTGCGCTCATGGCGCTCGCGGGGGTGGGGACGGGCGGCGGCGCTCGCGTGCGTCCTGGTGGTGGCGGGCTGGGGCGTGCAGGTGCACGCCTTCGCCAACCTGGCCCGCTGGGCGTCGATGGTGGCCGAGCCTCCACCCACGCCGTCGGAGGCGGAGCAGCCCTTCGCCCAGGCGCGTGGCAACCGCTGGGCGCAGGGCCACTTCCTGGCCCTCAACCGCGGCTCCATCTCCTGCGGCGAGGCGTGGCCGGTGCCCATGTCCGAGCGCCTGCGCGGCGACCTGCCCCAGGAGGAGTACCTGGAAGAGGCCGACTCCGGCACCGCGCGCCGCGTGGAGTGGACGCCGAACCGTGTGGAGGTGGACGTGGCGGCGACGCGGCCGGCGGTGCTGCTCGTCAACCAGAACTGGCACCCGGGCTGGAAGGCGTCCGTGGGGGAGGTGGTGTCGCGCGACGGGCTGCTCGGCGTGCGGTTGCCGGAGGGCGAGCACCGCGTGGTGCTGCGCTTCGTGCCGCGCTCGGGCGTGGGCGGGGCGATTGTGTCCCTGCTGGCCTGGGCCGGGCTCGCCTTCCTCGTGTGGCGTCCCCGGGTGAGAGGTGGGCGGCTGGGGCCGGAGGCGTTGATGGTGGCCTCGGTGCCGCTGCTCGCGTGGGCCGCGCTGCTGACGCTGTGGCGCGAGCCGGTGGCGCGGGCGGTGCCTCGCAACCCGGATGGCTCGTTGATGGTGACGGCCTCGCTTCCTCCGGTGGCGCGCCGCCTGGACGTGCGCTTCGACGCGCCGGTGGAGTTGGTGGCGGCGGAGGTGCCCGGGGCCCCGGACGCGGAGGGCCTGGTCCACCTGGTGCTCTACTGGCGGGTGACGGGGCCGGTGCCGCGCTCGGCCGGCGTCTTCGTGCACCTGCCGGGGCCCGAGGGCAGCAAGCGGAAGAACGCGGACCACGCGGTGCTGGGTGGCACCTTCTTCCTCCGCGAGGCCCCCAGGGACGTGCTCCTGCGCGACGCCTTCGCCGTGTCCACCAAGGACTGGGAGGCCGGGGAGTGGAAGGTGCTCGTGGGGCTGTGGCACGCCAGCGGTGATGGCTCGCGCCTCGGCGCCCGGGGGGCGGACGGGCGGCCCCTGCATGAGTCCCGGGTGGAGGCGGGCACCTTCACCGTGCCGGCGAAGCCGTCTCCTTGACGGTAGCGGACGAAGAGCCCCGGAGTGCCGAGACGCGGTGCTCCTGGGGCGTTATGAAGCGCGCATGAGAATCCTGCACACCATGCTCCGCGTTGGCGACCTGGAGAAGTCGCTCGACTTCTACACCCGGGTCATCGGGATGAAGCTGCTGCGCCGCCATGACTACCCGGACGGAAAGTTCACCCTGGCGTTCGTGGGCTTCGGGCCCGAGGACACCCACCCCGCGCTGGAGCTGACCCACAACTGGGGCGTCGAGAAGTACGAGCTGGGCACGGCGTACGGGCACGTGGCGCTGGGAGTGAGCGACATCCGTGCGACGTGCGAGGCGATTCGTCAGGCCGGTGGCAAGGTGGTTCGCGAGCCGGGGCCGATGAAGCATGGCACCACGGTGATTGCCTTCGTCGAGGACCCGGATGGGTACCGCGTGGAGCTGATTCAGCAGGGCTCGTAGGGACGATTCGTTGCAGCGGGGCCCCGCCAGGCGGGGTCCAGGGCCCAGGAGTCCTCAGCCACGGCTCACCGCTCCTCCGTCGCCGGGAACCGTTCCGCCGCACGAGCTGCGATGAAGTCCAGGAACGCGCGCACGTGTGCGGGCATCGCGGTGCGGCGCAGGTACAGCGCGGAGATGAAGCGCGGCGCGGGACGAAACGGTGCCAGCACCCGCACCAGCGCTCCGGACTCCAGCTCCTTCGCCACGAGGTACTCCGGCAGCACCGCGATGCCCATTCCCGCGAGCGCGGCCCCGTGGATTGCCGGCAGGCTGTTGCACCGGAAGCGGCTCTTCGGTGGGCGCACCTCCTGCGTCCGTCCCCCGTGCATCAACTCCAGCGGCCGTGCCGCCGGGCCTCGCTGTGGCAGCAACACCTCGTGGCCGGAGAGGTCCCTCGGCTTGCGAAGCGTTCCCTGCTCGCGCAGGTAGGCGGGGCTCGCGCACAGCACGTAGGGCTGCATCCCCAGGCGGCGCATCACCAGCGCGCCTGGCTCCAGCCGGGGAGCGATTCGCAGCGCCACGTCCACGCCGCCCTCCAGCAGGTCCACCATCGCGTCCTCCAGCACCAGCTCCAGGCTCACCGCGGGATTCGCGCGGAGGAATGCGTCCACCCACGGCACCAGGACGTGCTGACCGAAGAGCACCGGGGCGGACACCCGGAGCGTGCCTCGCGGCACCCCCTGCTCGGCCAGGTCCCGCTCCGCCTCGTCGAGCGCGTCGAGGATGCCTCGCGCGTGCCCGAGGTAGCGCTCGCCCGCCGCCGTGAGCTGCAGCCGTCGCGTGGTGCGCTGCACCAGCTCCGTGCCCAGCCGCGCCTCCAGCGCCGCCAGCTCGCGGCTCACCACCGAGGGCGCCCGCCGCAGCGCACGCGCCGCCCCGGCGATGCTGCCCGCCCGCGCCACCTCCACGAATGTCCTCAGCGCCTCGAAGCGGTCCCGGCTCGCCATGACTCGTGCTCCTGGAGCACGAATGTCGTGCATGCCTGACACCTGTTCAAGCCACGTCTCCTGACGCATTCAAGAAGCGGTGACGGTGGGCCCGCCCCTTCGACTCCCGCTTCGGGAAGCGCCCCTCGTCACTGGCACCCACGTCGCCACCGTGAAGCCCGGGACGCCCCCGCGCACTCGACACCTGCACCCGGGCCCCGCGCCCGTTAAGGTGCCCTCCGTGAGCACCGTCCCGCACTTCGTCCCCGGCCACGAGCCTCCAGACCGTCCCCGCGACGGCGCCCTCCTCTTCCTCGCCAAAGGCATGGACCTGCTCGTCCAGGAGCACGAGGACACCGTCTCCCTCCCCACCTGCGCCACCTTCCCCGAGCTCGCCACCGGGGCCCACTACCTCGGCACCCTCGACGGGCAGGACTGCTACGCCGCCGCCCTCCCCGAGGACGTCACCCTCCCCGAGGGCTACAAGAAGGTCCCCGCGCGCTCGCTCTTCCGGCGCGTGGACGATGCCCGCTTCGCCGTGGTGGGCCGCTCGCTCTCCATCGTCGAGTGGGACCTCACCCACCGCTTCTGCGGCCGCTGCGGCAGCCCCACCCAGCTCGTCCCCGGAGAGCGCGCCCGCCGCTGCCCCGTGGACCACACGCCCTTCTACCCGCGCATCGCCCCCGCCATCATCGTCCTCGTCACCCGCGGCGACACGATGCTCCTCGGCCGCAACGCCACCTTCCCCGAGCCCATGTTCAGCACCCTCGCCGGCTTCGTGGACCCCGGCGAGACGCTGGAGGAGTGCGTCGCCCGCGAGGTGAAGGAAGAGGTCGGCATCGAGGTGAAGAACATCCGCTACTTCGGCTCGCAGCCGTGGCCCTTCGGGCGCTCGCTCATGGTGGGCTTCACCGCCGAGTACGCCGGGGGCGACATCGTCGTGGACCCCAAGGAAATCGCCGAGGCCCACTGGTTCACCCCCGACAACCTGCCGCGCATCCCCCCGCGCATCAGCATCGCCCGCCGGCTCATCGACGCCTTCGTCGAGCGCGTGAAGGGCTCCACCCCGGCCCCCTCGTAGCAGGCCACCTCCAGAGGGCCCGCCCGCTCGCCCGCCAGGGGAATGCCGGGCGTCAGCCAGGGCGTTACGGTCCGTCTTCGGGGTCAGCGCTTGATTTCACGGCCACAGTGGGATTGAAGCGCCCCTCCCCTCCGCACCCAGAAGCCGGACGAAGAAGCCATGCCCGCCGCGCGCCCGCACATCGAGCCCCGCCTCGTCCCCACCGCCGACTCCGTGGTGGTGAAGGAGATCTACCTCTCCGTCCAGGGCGAGTCCTCCCACGCCGGCCTGCTCTGCGCCTTCATCCGCCTCACCGGCTGCCACCTGCGCTGCACCTGGTGCGACAGCGAGTTCTCCTTCCACGGCGGCGCACGCCGGAAGAACGCCGACATCGTCGCCGAGATAAAGGCCCTCAACACCCCCAGCGTGGAAGTCACCGGCGGCGAGCCCCTCCTCCAGCCCGGCGTCTATCCCCTGATGCAGAGCCTGCTCGACGCCGGCCTCAAGGTGCTCCTGGAGACCAGCGGCTCCATCGACGTGCGGCTCGTGCCTCCGGCCGTGCACAAAATCGTCGACATGAAGGCGCCCTCCTCGGGTGAGCACTCGCGCAACGACTACCGCAACTTCACGTCGATGAACGCCAACGACGAGCTGAAGTTCGTCATCGGCTCGCGTGAGGACTACGACTGGTCCAAGGCGCTCATCGCCGAGCACCGCCTGCTCCAGAAGCCCTACGGCATCGTCTTCTCCACCGTCTTCGACAAGCTCCACCCGCGCGAGCTCGCCGAGTGGATCATCGAGGACAGGCTCCCCGTCCGCTTCCAGCTCCAGATGCACAAGTACCTCTGGGACCCGAACGCGCGCGGCGTGTGACGTCCGCTCACTGGCTCAGCCGCAGCATCACCAGCCACGAGACGGACAGCCCCAGGTTCAGCCCGCCCAGCGAGAGCACCACCCGGGCCTGCATGCGCCCGCGCTCGGCGCCCAGGCCCCGGCGGATGCGCCGCAATTCGCGCCCGGCCAGCACCACCCCGGCCAGCCCGGCCACCAACGTGGGCAGGGGCAGCGCCAGCGAGCACGGCAGGCACACCAGCCCCAGCACGTTGAGCCCCAGCGCCACCTGCACCACCCGCGACGGCTTCGCGTCCCGCCGCAGCACCGCCACGCAGGGCGCGCAGTAGGGGGACTCACCCACCAGCTCCGTGCAGTCACCGCACAGGAAGCTGCCACAGCGCACACACGTGGCCACCGCCGCCACGTCCGGGTGGCTGGCGCAGCGGGCCCCGGTGGCCATGGGCGTCACGGAGGCTTTTGCCTCAGAAGCCCGGCGGCGGGACGGGGGAGGACAGCTCGCTCAGCCCGTGCGCGCCCAGCCCCAGGAACACCGCCGCCAGCACCGTGCTGGCCATGAAGCCGGCGACGATGAGGCCCTTGCGCGGGTGCTCGAACTGGCTGAAGGCGTAGAACAGCACGTAGCAGGGGATGAGCAGCACCATGACGCCCGTGCCCACGCTCCGACGGAAGGCGTGGATCAACAGGATGGCGGCGCACACCAGCGCGATGAGACCGAACAGGATGGCGAGCGGAAGCAGCGGCACGCCCCTCCCTTAACACGTTCCACCCCTGGCGGTCGCACCGTGCGCATATTAAGCACGGCCCGACGTCAACCCGCCGAGGTGCCTGCCATGAACACCGCCAAGACGCTGCTCAACTTCGTCCTCGCGGGAGCCCTGCTGGGCATCGTCGTCGCCTCGTGGATGGGGCCCGCCTTCCTCGGCTGGTACAACGAGACGCCCTTCGCCACGCAGACGATGTGCAACCTGCCGGAGGTCATCCGGCGGTCCACCAGCTCCCTGCTCACGTACCAGGCCATCGGCGCGGGCATCGGCGGCCTCGTCCTGCTCGTGCTGGGCATCCTCTTCGTCCGCCGCGCCAGCCGCCGCGCCCGGGAGCAGGCGGAGCAGACGCCTCCCGCCACCCCTGGCGCCACCGCCTGACGTCACCCGGCCGGGGCTAGTTCACCCGCACCACCAACGTGGGCGAGGTGCCCAGCACGCCGCCGCCCTCGTTGTCCGTCACCGTGACGGCGATGTTGAACGTCGTCGTCTCGCCGATGTCCGGCGCCGTCCAGGTGGGGTTGCGCGCGTGCTTGTCGCTGAAGCGGCCCGCGGGCTCGGGCGGAATCTGCGTCCACTCGTACTCAATCTTGTCCCCGTCCGGGTCGGCGACCTCCAACTCGAGGACGACCTGGCCTCCTGGACCGATGACGAGCGGATTGGGGCGTGGCCCCACCGTGACTTCCGGCGGCAGATTGACATGGCACCCGAGGCCGAAGGCGCTCAGCACCAACGCCACGACGAATCCCGAAGACGACCGAGACATGGACTTCCCCCTGCGAAGGATGGCTCCAGACTAACGCGTCGGGGGACCTCGGGGTATCGCCCCCCGTTCCGGAAAAGTCGTGGATTCCATGATGGAAGTCACACGGCGCGCCGAAAGGTCCACCACTGTCCGTCATCCCCGCTCGCCAGTCGCAGAGCGGACGTCTCGCGGCCTCACTTCCGGCGGCGTGCGGGCGTCCGGCGGGCCGCTACCAGCAGCAGCTTGTCGCCCCGGGACAGGCGTTTGATGGCGGCCTCACGGCGCAGGGCCGCGCCACGGTCCCCCACGGGCTCGCTCCACACCAGGGTGACGGGCAGGCGGGCGCGCGTGTAGGCGGCCCCTCTTCCCCGGCCGTGGGTGGCCAGCCGGCGCTCCAGGTTGTTGGTGGCGCCGGTGTACAGCGAGCCGTCGCGACACCGCAGCATGTAGACAGTCCAGAGAGGTGTTTCGTGTGTTTCGTCCGACACGGCGGCGGCACTGTACCGCCACCGCCGGCCGGCCGCCTCACTCCCGCCCCACGGGCGCCGGCGGAGCACGCTCCTTCCGCCGCAGCCGGGGCAGTCTCAATTGGAACTTCAACAGCCGCAGCCGGGGCCGCTCCCTGGGCGGGGGTTTCACCCGCGCCATGACCTCGGAGACCGAAGCCAGCGGATCCACCTGCCACGCCGCGAGGATGTGCGCCTCACTCACCAGCCCCAGCAGCCCTCCCCCCTCACCCACCACTCCCAGCATCCGCACCTGGTGCCGCTCCATCTCCCGAAGGGCACGCAGGAGGGTGTCTGTGGGAAAAACGGTGGCGATGAAGGATGACAACGCTTCCTTGAAAGCCCGGTTTTGCCTCATCCAGCGTCCTCCCGCCATCACACGCACATCTCCCTGCAACAGCCCTGCCGGGGTAGGCAAGGATGGCCATTGAACAGAGCGGCGCGCAGCGGACGGGCTTAGACTGGTTGGGTGACACGCAGACAGGTGGCTCGGCTGGGACGGATGGCGGACCTCTTTTCGCGGACGATGTCCCGCGGCAAGGAGGGCCTGCTGACGCTGAGCTTCCGGCCAGACGAGCTCTATCGGGTACCCACGGACGACGGCGCCGCCATCGCCATGGGCCGCTACCACCCCAGAGGAGAACGGCGCTTCGCGGAGCCCGTCATCCTCTGCCACGGGCTGGGCGCCAACCGCTTCCACCTGGACTTCGACGAGCAGTACAGCATGGCGCGCTACCTGGCCCGGGCGGGCTTCGAGGCGTGGGTGCTGGAGCTGCGCGGCCGGGGGCTGGCGGGCGACTGCGCGGACTTCAATTTTGATGACCAGGCGGAACATGACGTTCGCACCGCGGTGCGAACCGTCTTGTCCACAGGTGCGAAGGAAGTGCTCTGGGTCGGTCATTCCAAGGGCGGGTTGACCCTCTACGCGCACCTGGCGAAGAACCCCGAGGCCCCGGTGCGCGCGGCGGCCGTGCTGGGCAGCCCGTTCACCTTCGCGGTGCAGCCGGGGCTGCGCACCTTCATCCAGAAGGTGGAGCCCATTCTCCAACTGAAGGTCATCCCCACCGGGCGGGTGACGAGCCTGGCCCTCTTCGGAGCGCCGCCGGGGCCGCTCAGCCGGTACATGATGCTGGCGGAGAACATGGAGACGGACGTGGTGCGCAAGGCGCTCGCCAACGTGCCGGCCAATGTCTCCGGCGGCGTGGGGCGCCAGTTCGCCCGTTGGATTTCCACCAACCGCTTCACCTCCTATGACGGGGGCTTCGACTACCGCGAGTCCCTGTCCCGCGTGCGCATCCCCTTCCTGCTGCTGGCCGGCAGCAAGGACTTGCTCGCCCCGCCCATGTCGGTGGCGCGCGCGAAGGAGGCCCTGGGCGGGCCGGTGAAGTTCCTCGTCGCCGGCCGGGCCCATGGCTTCGGGGCGGACTACGGGCACGCCGACCTCATCCTCGGCCGCCGGGCGCCGGACGAAATCTTCCCCCTGGTGGAGGCGTTTCTCTCCGCGCACGCGACCCGGTCGTGAGCCGGCGCACAGCGCCCGGGGCCCCGGGTTGTCCGGGCCCCCACGCCGTGCTACCCGGAAGCCCCTGCGCATGTCCGTTCCCGCCCGTCTCCTCACCCTCACCCTGCTGTGTACCGCCGCGTGCGAGCGGGCCCCCGCCGAGGGGCACGCGAGGCTCGACCTGCGCCACACCCGGCAGGCAGGGGGCCAGGCGGTGGCCCGCTGGAGTGGCGACTCGGTGACGGCGGAGGAGCTGGCCCGGCGCCTCGGGGAGATGAGCCCCGCCCTGCGCGAGCGCTACGTCGAGCCCCAGGCCCGTCGCGAGTACGTGCAGTCCATGGCCCGCTTCGACTTGCTGGTGCGCGACGCGCTCGCCCGGGGCCTGCAGGACGACCCGGAGGTGGTGGAGGCCACGAAGCGCGCCCTGGTGGGCCGGCTGATGCGCGCGCAGTTGGAGGAGGCCCCCGTCCTCGTCAGCGACGCGGAGCTGGAGGCCGCCTACGCCGCGCGCCGTGACGACTTCGTGCGGCCCGAGGCCGTGCGCGTGTCCCATGTCTTCCTCACCGCGCCCCGCGCGGAAGCGGCCCGGGTGGCGGACGCGCGGAAGCGGGCGGAGGCGCTGCTGGCGCGCGCGAAGGCCCTGCCGGCGACGGACTTCGCGGGCTTCGGCGCGCTGGCGCGGGAGCACAGTGAGGAGCCTCGCTCGGCGCCGCTGGATGGGGATTTGCGCTTCCTCACCGAGGACGCCCTGGCCCACACGTACGGCCCGGAGGTGACGGCCGCGGCCCGGACGCTGGCGGACGAGGGCACGCTGAGCGACGTGGTGCAGACGGACGCCGGCCTGCACCTGCTGAAGCTGCGCGCGCGCCGGCCCGCGCTGAACCTGGCCCTGGACGACGTGCGCGAGGAGCTGCGCGTGCGCCTGGAGGGCGAGAAGCGCTCGCGCGCCTGGGCCGAGTACCTGGCCGGCGTGGAGCAGCGGCTGTCGCTGTCGGTGGACCCGGACGCGCTCGCGCGGGTACCGCTGGACGTCGCGGCGCCCATGCAGAAGCCCACGGGCCCCCTGCCCGGCACGGTGCCGGCGCCATGATTGCCCGCTTGCCACCCGGGGGAGCAGACACCACCTACGGGAGTCGCCCCCTCCCTTTCCCGAGGCACCCCAGCATGCGTCTTCATCCCACCCGCGCGCCCATCATCCCACTCGCCCTGGGAGTCCTCGTCCTGGGCCTGGGCGCCGCCTGCAACAAGCCCCCGAAGGAGGACCCCGACGCCTCGGTGGTCGCCACGGTGAATGGCGAGGTGCTGGGCCGCGCGGACTTCGAGCAGGAGCTGTGGCGCGAGCTGGCCTCCACCGAGGCCCCCCAGCGCACGCCGGAAGAGGTGGAGCCCTTCAAGCGGACGCTCCTGGACACGTACATCCACCGGATGCTGCTGCTCCAGGCGGCGCGGAAGAACAACATCTCCGTCACCGCCGAGGAGGTGGACCGGGGCGTGCTGCGGCTGTCCGGCGACTACCCCGCGGGCAACTTCAACGAGGTGCTGGCCCAGGGACAGCTCTCCATGGCCGAGCTGCGCGCGCGGGAGGCGAGCCGGCTGACGATTGAGAAGCTGTTCGCCAGCCATGTCTACTCGCGCGTGGCGGTGACGGAGGAGGAGCTGCGCGCCTGGTACGCCGCCAACGAGGCGGACTTCAACGAGGCCGAGCAGGTCCACGCGGCGCAGATTGTCGTGAAGGGGCTGGACGAGGCCCGGAAGCTCCAGGCCCAGCTCAAGACGGGCAAGAAGTTCGCGGACCTGGCGCGCCGGTATTCCCTCAGCGCGGACGGCAAGGTGGGCGGGGACCTCGGCTTCTTCCCCCGCGGGCAGATGCCCCCGGCCTTCGACGAGGTGGTATTCAGGCTCCCCGTGGGGCAGGTTTCGGATGTGGTGTCCACCGAGTACGGCTTCCACCTGTTCCGCGTGCTGGAGCGCAAGCCGGCACGCAAGCGGGAGTTCGCCGAGGTGCGGCAGCTGGTGGAGGCGAAGCTTTTGGAGAAGAAGCGGACGGAGGCGCAGGAGGCGTTCGAGAAGGAGCTGCGCGAGAAGGCGCTGGTCCAGGTGAACGAGGCCACCCTGCAGGCCATCCGTGGGAAGCCGGCGCCGCAGCAGGCGGCGAAGTGACGGAATGCGAGGCCGGGACGGTGGTTGGACGGGCCCGGTGGAGCTCGGAAGGATGTTCGAGATGAAGAAGCTGGTGGCGGTCATCGCGGCGACGGCGCTCCTCGGGGGCGGCACGGCGGCACGCGCGGAGTTGGTGGACAGGGTGGCCGCGGTGGTGAACCGCGACATCATCGCGCTGTCCGAGGTGCAGCAGCGCGTGGCCCCGGAGCTGTCGCGCATCAACGTGCCGGACCCCAAGAAGCGCGCCGAGCAGCGGGTGCTGCTGATGAAGACGGCGCTGGACACGCTCATCGGCGAGAAGCTGATGGAGGCGGAGATTGCCCAGCTGGGCATCACCGCCACCGAGGCCGAGGTGGATGAGCTGGTCGCCGACGTGCGCCAGCAGAACAACATCACCGACCCGTCGCAGTTCGAGGAGCTCCTGAAGGGCGAGGGCCTCACCATGGCCGCCTACCGGGACATGCTGCGCAAGCGCATCCTGAGGGACAGGCTGCTGCGCGTGAAGATTGGCCCCAAGGTGAAAGTCACCGAGGAGGACGTGAAGGCCGCCTATGCGCAGTACGCGCGCATGGAGACCGGGGACTCGGAGGTCTTCGCCCGCCACATCCTGGTGCAGGTGGACCCCAAGGCCACGCCGGAGCAGGTGGAGGCCGCGCGCAAGAAGGCGGAGGCCATCGCCGTGGAGGCGCGGCGGCCGGGCATGGACTTCTCCGCCCTGGCCCGCGCGCGCAGCGAGGGCTCCAGCGCGGCCGAGGGCGGCGAGCTGGGCTGGTTCAAGCGCGGCGTCATGGTGCCGGCCTTCGAGAAGGTGGCCTTCACCCTCAAGGAGGGCGAGGTCAGCGAGCCGGTGCGCACCAACTTCGGCTGGCACGTGCTGAAGGTGGAGGAGAAGCGCTCGGTGGCGGCCACCTCGTACGAGGAGATGCGCCCGAAGCTGGAGGCGAAGCTGTACCAGGAGCGGACGGACAAGTTCCTGGAGCAGTACGTCGCCGAGCTGCGCCAGAAGGCCAACGTCGAAGTGAAGCTGTAGTCGTAGCCCACCTCGCTCCCCTTCCGTTGGGAAGGGGATGGGGGGATGCTGCGCCGCCGTGAGTCCTCCTCTCGTCGGCATCTCCCTGGGTGACGTGTCGGGCATCGGGCCGGAGGTGACGGCCGCGGCCCTGGCGCTCCCCACCTTGCGCAAGGCGCTCGTCCCCGTGGTGTTCGGGGACGGGCCCACCCTGGAGCGCTTCCCCGTCTTCCGCCGCTACGCGCGCGTGGCCCCCGAGGCCCTGGGCCGCGTGGACGGCCCCACCCTGGTGGAGGTGACACGGCTGGCGGAGAAGGACCGCGTGCCGGGCAAGCCGTCTCGCGCGGGAGGCCGGGCGCAGTACGCATACGTGACGGCGGCGATTGAAGCCATGCGCGCGGGACACGTGGACGCGCTGTGCACGGCGCCAGTGTCGAAGGAGCAGATTTCGCGCGCGGGCATCCCCTTCATGGGCCACACGGAGGTGCTGGCCGAGGCCTTCGGCGTGGACGTGTTGATGATGATGGACGGGCCCCGCGTGCGCGTGGCGCTGGCCACCAACCACGTGTCCATCTCCGAGCTGCCGACGCTGCTCACCGTGGAGGGACTTGTCGCGCAGCTCAAGCTGCTGTCGCGCAGCCTGGAGCCGGTGGTGGGCCGCCGCCCGCGCATCGCCGTGCTGGGGCTCAACCCGCACGCGGGCGAGGGCGGGCTGCTGGGGCGGGAAGAGGTGGAGGTGATTGGCCCCGCCATCCGCAGGGCGCGCGCGGCGAAGGTGGACGCGAGCGGGCCCATTCCGGCGGATGGCCTGTTCGCCCGGCCGGATGGGATTGCGGAGCGCTACGACGTGGTGCTGGCCATGTACCACGACCAGGGGCTCATCCCGGCCAAGGCGCTGGACTTCGAACGCACCGTGAATGTGACGCTGGGGCTGCCGGTGCCGCGCACGTCTCCGGACCACGGGACGGCGTACGCGATTGCGGGCAAGGGTGAGGCGAGCTGCGTGCCCATGGTGGAGGCGCTGCTCAAGGCGGCGCAGTTGGCGCGGGCAGGCGCGCGAGGTGCTCGGCCAGGTCCTCGCCGTCCTTCTCGGGGTCGATGAGCTGGACGTGCGCGCCGGTGCCTCCGTCCGGGAGCACCAGCACGCTGACGCGTCCCTTCGGGCAGTAGCCCAGGCAGTCCGCGGAAATCACCCGCGTGCTGCCGGCGAGGCCCCGCGCACGGAGCGCCTCCTTGAGCCGGCGCGGCAGGTCCACGCCTCCGGCGCTCGCGTCCAGGCGCACCAGGCAGCGGTGGCAGACGTGCAGCTCCGTGGGCTCCGGTTCCTGTCCGGGCTCGGGGGGTGGCGTTCCGTGCTGCGGCATGGCCCGGGAAGGATAGGCGCGGGCTCGTCCGTGCGCCTAGAAGACGAACGGGAAGCGGATGGGCTCCGCCATGCGGACCTGGTGGGCCGGGAACTTCCAGCGGCGGACCACGTCCTCGATGCAGTGCGCGAGCGAGGTGGCCTTGAGCGTGTCCGTGTCCATGGAGACGCTGGAGGTGTCACCGCTCGGGAGCACGGACCAGCGCACCAGGAAGCGACCGCCTCCCTCCACTGGCGTGCCCTTCGCGTGCTGACGGATGCACGCGGTGATGGCGGGCTGGTTCGTCACCACCACGGCCTTCACGTCTTCGGGCGTGAGGTGCTCCTTCGCATCGGGCGCGGGCGGGATGTAGACGGTGCGCTCGGGGACCGCGGGCTTCGCGGCCTTCTGCTCCGCGTCCTCCGTGAAGCCGAGCTCCCGCGCGAAGTCCTCGTCCAGCTCCGACTGCTGCTCCTCGGCCTCCTCTGCTTCGGCGGCCTCGGCGGTGATGGACTCCTCGTCGGCAGCGGAGGACTCGGACTCGTTGAAGTTGTGCTCGCTGGAGTCCTGGTCCTCGGCTTCCTCTTCGGTGTCGGCGGGGCGCGAGGCCACGACCGTCTTCGCGGCCACCTTGCGCGCGGAGGGCATGCGGAGCGCCACCGTGGCGGGCTGACCACTGGTGAGGGTGGTCCCTCCCACGGCGGAACCGCTCATCGGCCCCGTCGTGGGCTGCTGCGCGCGCAGACCGTTCGCCGCACCCTGCACGTCACCCTGCGCAGTGGAGAGCACGGTGCCCGAGACCGAGGCCGCGGCCTGCTGCGCGGCCGACGTACCGGCACCCGGGGCTCCGGGCTGTGGCTGGCCCTGCGCCCCCGTCACCAACGGCTGGCCGGCCTGCGCGGCGCCGGGGATACCGGCGGGGCCTGCGATGCCGCCAGCCTGCGCCTCCCCGTTCACTCCCGAGGGCACCCCCGTACCTGCGCCACCGAGCTGAGCCACGCCAACTCCACCCGACGGCAACAGTGCGCCGGTGCCGACCTGTGCCTCACCGTTCATGCCGGTGCTGCCCGCCTGCGCCACGCCGGCCAGGCCTGACGGTAGCGCGCCCGTGCTGCCCACCTGCGCCGTACCCGCCACCGCGCTGGTGCTGCCCAACTGAGCCGCGCCGGCCATGCCTGGCGGCAGCGTGCCTGAGTTCCCCACCTGCACAGTGCCCACCACCGCGCCGGTGCTGCCCGCTTGCGCCGTGCCCGCCATGGACGACACGCCCTGGGTCGTGCCCGTGCCCGTCAGGTGCTCACGGAAGTGCAGGCCCGCGACCACGAGCATTCCCGCCGCGAGCGCGCCCACCGCCGCCGCGCCCAGGAAGGCGCCGGGCTTCATACCGACGCGCTTCGGCTCAACGTGCGTGGGCAGCGGCATGCCCCACTGCTGGGGATACTGCGCCATGGGCGCCGCGTGCGGGTGCCCCCACGAAGGCAGCGGCACTCCGGGCGGCGGCGGTGCAATCCCCGGCAACAGGTTGCCCGGATACGCAGGCGTGGCGCTCGCCTGCTGCGCGGAGACTGGCACGCTCCACGGCGTCATCGGCAGGCCCGCCGCGTCCGTGCCCACGCCCCCGTGCGCCGCCTCGGCGTGCCCCTGCACCGAGGCCGGGTCCACGGGCGCGAGCATCTCCGAGAAGCGCGTCGTCACCTTCACGCCCGGCGACATGCGCATCCACTCGGGAATCTCGACCGCGGGCTCCTCGGGCTCGGGGAGCACGTCCACGGAGGGCGGCGGCAGCGTCTTCAGCCACTGCGACTCCTGCTCGGCCAGGTCGAGCAGCGCGCGCATGCTCCCGGAAGCCGTCGTGGCGGGACTCGCCTCGGACGCCTCCACGCCCGCCCCCTGATGGACGAACAACTCGCGGTCCAGGTACGCGTCGAGGTCCCCGTCGAGCGCATCCTCCACGCTCAGCGGCACGCCCGGCACGGGCCCGTGAGCCCCACCCGCCGGGCTCGTCGTCCCCGGAGTCCCCATCCCCTGCCCCCGGAACTGCCCCTCGGCCCCTGACAGAAGCTCGCCCACACACCCTCCCGCGCCCGTACTGATTTGTCCGGCCCTGATCGCGTCAGGGCCTGCAAGCTAGGGATGGGTCGGCGGTGCGCCACTCGCGAGTGTCCTGGGACGAACGCTCTGCCCTGCGGACGGAGCCCGCCTGTCCATTGCTCCACCGAGCCCGCACACGTCGGGGCTGTGCCTCGCACGCATGCCGACATCGCGCTTCGAATCTCAGCGGTTTTTTCCTTCACGCCGACCCGGAGTCCCGGGGCCATGCAGTCCCACGTGGAGAGGCACGGCGTGAAGGAGGGGCACGTCTACCGCGAGGACTTCCGAAGCGCCGGGCTACCAGCGCTCCTTGTCGGACTTCGGCGCCATGGGCCACTCGGGCGCGGCGACGCCATTCACCGTGAGGCCGCCGTGCATGAACGTGGGAGCGCCCTGGAGGAAGGCCGCGGGGAAGTTCAGCGTCGGCGTGGACGCGTCGTCCAGCGCCTTCACGTGCTCCGGCTTGAGCTGCACGTCCAGCGCGCCCAGGTTGTTGTCGAGCTGCTCCAGCGTCCGCGCCCCGATGATGGTGGACGTCACGCCCGGCCGGCTCTGCACCCACGCGAGTGATACGCGCGCCACGGTGGTGTTCAGCTCCTTCGCCACGCGCTGGAGCACGTCGATGATGCCGTACGTCTTCTCGTTCAGCGAGCTCTCCGCCCACGCGCCGCGGTCCGCCTTCACCTTGCCGGCATTCTCTCGCGTGTACTTGCCGCTGAGCACCCCGCTCTTCAGCGGAGACCACGGCGTCACTCCGAGCCCCAGCTCGCGCGCCATGGGCAGCAGCTCGCCTTCCACCGTGCGCTCCAGCAGCGAGTACTCCACCTGCAAGGCCACCAGCGGCGTCCAGCCCCGGAAGTGCGCTGTCACCTGCGCCTGCGCCACCTTCCACGCGGGCAGGTCCGAGACGCCCACGTAGCGGACCTTCCCCGAGCGCACCAGGTCGTCCATCGCCCGCAGCGTCTCTTCAATGGGCGTGTGGATGTCCCAGATGTGCATCCAGTACAGGTCGATGTGGTCCGTCTGCAGCCGGCGCAGCGACTCCTCGCACTGGGAAATCATCGCCTTGCGGCCCGCGCCGCCGCCGTTCGGGTCGTCGGTGAACAGGTTGCCGACGAACTTCGTGGCAATGACGACGCGCTCGCGCTTGCTGGAGTGCCGACCCAGGTGGTCGCCGATGATTTTCTCCGAGTGCCCGCGCGTGTACGCGTTGGCCGTGTCGATGAAGTTGCCACCCCGCTCCACGAAGCGGTCCATGATGGCGTTGGACGCCTCGACGCTGCTGCCCCAGCCCAGGTCCTCGCCGAACGTCATCGCCCCCAGGCAGAGCGGGCTGACGCGCAGGCCGGAGCGGCCCAGGGTGACGTAGTGGTTCAACGGCATGAGTGCTCCCATCAATTCAGGGTGACACCAGCCTTCAAGGCGAGGAGCGGGACGGAGTGAGCACGAGCGGGCCCGGGAGGTCCGGTGAAAAGCGGCCGGTGGACTAACGGGATGCCACGGGCGCCGCCACCTCGTTACGGAACGACTGATGCCCACGTGACGTGCTGCTGGCACCCTCCACGGGAAACGTGCTGAAACGTGGCGCATGCCCCGTCTGCTTCTGCTCACCGCCGTGCTGGCGGCCTGCGCCTGCAGCCACCCTCCCCTTCGGAGCCCCACGAACATGAGCCCCGAGCCTTCCCGCGCCCACCGTGAGTTGCTGGAGCTGGAGCACTCCGTCACCCAGGCCATCCGCGAGCGGAATGGCCCCCGGCTGCGCGAGCTGCTGGGCAAGGACTTCGTCTTCCGTGGCGCGGGAGACGTGGAGACGGACCTCGAGACGTTCATCTCCAGCGTGGCCGCCATTCCCGGCACCATCCTCGACATCGAGATGCTCACCATGCGCGGTCACGTCTTCGGGGACACCGGAGTGCTCACCGGCACCCAGCGCGCCCGCGTGCGCCTGCCCGACGGCACCGAGGTGACGGACCTGCAGACCTTCACGGACGTGTGCCAGTGGCGCGAGGGACGGTGGCACATGGTCCTCGCCCACAGCCTCCCGGCCGCGCCCGAGGCCCCCTCGGACGGCGCTGCCACCGCGGCCACGGCGCGCTGAGTCCAGCCTCGGGTCCAGGTCCGCCGTCTCGCGGCGCACGGCCCTCGTGGCGGAGAACTGAGTCTCACGGCGCACACCCCTAGACTCGCACGCTGCCTGCCGGGTCGAGCCCGGCGTCCCACTGCGCACACGCGAGGCACGCAGCCGATGTCTGCTTGACAAGATTGCCACGGCCCCTGAGCCGCGACGCTCCCGCGTGTCCACCTTCGCGCGCGGGGGGCTTCACATGCCGCACATTCAAGGTGAGCGCCGGTGGAGGCTTCCAGCCCGCGGCGCGGACTGGCTCGTCGTTCCATCCCTCAATCTCGGTGAGCAAGAGTCCGAGAGGAACCGGGTGCCGGAGGTCTTCGTCACCTCGGCGCTCGACGGTTGGCTGTCTTCACCCGCCGCGCGCACGCTGTATGCGATGTATCAGGCGCTCGGAGGGGGCTCCCCGCTGGGGTTGTCCGGCCTGGAGCGCGGCCGGTACGAGCAGCGCCTCAAGCAGCGGCTCACCGACGCCTTCCTCCACGGCGAGCTGATGGCACTGGAGGAGGATCGCCCCGTGCTCGCGCCCCCGCCCTGGCCGGAGCCCGTATGGCTGCGGCCCCAGGAGGCGCCCGTGAAGGAGCCGACATGGCTCGCCATCGAGCTGAAGGACGCGGAAGGCCAGCCCGTGCCCCACGCGCGCTACGTGGTGACGCTGCCGGACGGCTCCACGCGCGAGGGCACACTCAACAAGAATGGCCACGCGCGCGTGGACGGGGTGACTCCCGGGCAGTGCCAGGTCAGCTTCCCCGAGCTGGAGGGAGAAAGCTGGGCGTGACTACCGCCGCTCCGCCATGACGGCCTCGACCTCCGAGGCCTCCTTCGGAATCGCGGCCGTCAGCACCTCGCAGCCCTCCGCCGTGACGAGCACGTCGTCCTCGATGCGGATGCCCCGCACGTCCGAATAGCGCGCCAGCACCTCGCGGTTCAGCCTGTCGCCCGCGCGCGCGGTGAGCCGCGCATCCTCCAGGATGGCGGGCACGCGGTAGAGGCCCGGCTCAATCGTCACCGCCATGCCGGGCTCCAAGTCCCTGTCCAGCCGCAGGTACCGGTGGCCGAACTCCTTCGCGCGCGTGCGGCCCGGCGCATAGCCGGCCCGGTCTCCCAGGTCCTCCATGTCGTGCACGTCCAGCCCGAGCAGGTGGCCGATGCCATGGGGGAACAGCAGCGCGGTGAGCCCGTCCACCACCAGCTCCTCCGGGTCTCCCCGGAGGATGCCCAGTGCCACCAGCCCGCGCGCCATCTCCCGGTGCGCGGCGAGGTGCACCTCGCGGTAGCGCACGCCCGGCCGCACCAGGGCGATGCTCGCCTTCTGCGCGCGCAGCACCACCTCGTACAGCTCGCGCTGCGTCGTGCTGAAGCGCCCCGTCACCGGCCACGTGCGCGTCACGTCGCACGCGAAGCCACCCGGGCTCTCGCCACCGACGTCCGCCAGCAGCAGGTCCCCCGCGCGCAGCTCATGGTGGTACTTCAGGTTGTGCAGCACCTCGCCATGCACCGTGACGATGGGCTGGTATGCCGGGCGCACGTCCCGCGCGACGAACTCCGCCTCCATCGCCGCGCGCACCGCGGCCTCGAGCAGCCCCGGCCGCGTCGCGCGCATGCCGGCCAGGTGCGCGGGCGTGGTGGCCTCGGCGGCCCGACGCAGCTGCGCCACCGCCGCGGCGTCGTGCCGCAGGCGCAGCGCAATCATCCCCTCCGCCAGCGGCTCGTCCGCCGGGAGCAGCCGCCCGGGCCGCACCTCGCGGCCGAGCAGCCCCGCCAGGTCCGCGCATGTCTCCAGGTCCGGCGTGGGCAGCGTGGCCACCCCGCGCACCGAGGCCAGCACCGCCGGCAGCTCCGCGCGCGAGCGCACCGGGCAGCCCGTCCGCTCGGAGACTTCCGCGAAGCCCGGCACCGCGCCGTCCCACAGCGCGTCGTCAGGGCCGGGCTCGGGCAGGTACAGCGTCCACGACTGGCCGTCGTAGAAGCCCAGGCCGTCCGGCACCGCCACCCCGAAAAGGTAGAGGAAGTGGCTGGCCGCGCGGAAGGGGAACTGGTCCGCCGCGTAGTTGCGCGGACGCGGGCGGCTCGACGCCAGCACCGCCGGGGTGCTTCCCAGGACGTGGGCCAGCAGCTCGCGCCGCCGCAGGAGGGCGGCGCGCTCGGAGAGGTCAGGCAGCATGAGGAGGAGGACTCCGGCTCAGGCGCCCAGCGGACGCTGGGGGAGCAGCTTGAAGAGGAAGGCCAGCAGGTCGTCGAAGTGGCCGCCCTTGCGGAAGATGGCGTCCACCGGCATGTCGATCTTCCCGTCGTGCCCGGTGACGAAGACCACCTTCGTCTTCGGCATGTGGTGGCGCACCAGCGGAATCAGCCCGGTGCCGAAGCCGTCACCCAGGCTCTGGTCCAGCAGCACCGCGTCGTAGGCGCGCGGCCGGGTCAGGAGATTGGCGGCCTCCGAGTAGGAGCCGGCCGTCACCACCGCGAAGCCCGCATCCTCCAGCAGCGCCGCGAGCGTCATCCGGTTGGACGGGTCGTCCTCCACCAGCAGCAGGCAGCGTCCGAAGGTCCAGCTCGTCTCCATCACTTGCTCCCCTGAATCACTTCGCGGCCCACGGGCCTCGAGCCAGGACCCACGTCAGGGCCCTTGAAGACGACTTCCACGAACGTGCCTCCCGAGGAGCCCGCCCCCAGGTCCAGCTGCCAGCCATGCCGCAGCGCCACCCGGTGGACGATGCTCAGCCCCAGCCCCGCGTGGCCGGGCTTCGTCGTGTAGAACGGCTCGAAGGCTCGCGAGTACGCCTCCGGCGCCAGGCCCTCGCCCGTGTCCTCCACGCGCAGCGACACGCCGTCGTCTTCCAAATCCCTCGTGCGCACGGTGAGCGAGCCCCCGCGCGGCATGGCCTCCACCGCGTTGTCCACGAGGCAGCCCACCAGCACCGCCAGCTCCTCGCGGTCCAGCGCCACCTCGCACTTCTCCGTCAAATCCCGCACCACCCGCACGCCCTCGGGCACGTGGGCCTCGGCCAGCGCGTGCTCCACCGCCTCGCGGGGGTGGCAGTGCGGCTTGGGGCCCGTCACGGCGGGCGGGCTGCGCTTGGAGAGCAGCTCCTCGGCGGACGCCAGCTCCTTCTCGATGAGCTGGAAGAAGGTCTCCACGCGGGGGTCCGTGGTCCAGACCTCCGTCTTCTTCATCTGCCGCATCAGGTAGAAGGATGCGTTGCGGATGCTGGCGAGCTTGTTGCGAAGGTCATGGCGCAACGTGGACGCCACCACATCCGCTACCGCCGACCGCTCCCGTGCCTGCAAATCTCCACGCCCGGACATACCGTCAATTCCTCGCGCCGAAGGGGCCCTGCGGCCGGCCTCGCACCCGGGCGATGGCCTGCACCAGCTCGCGCAGGGGCACTGGCTTCGTCATGCACACCACCGCGCCCTGGGCCGCCACCACCCGCAGCATCTCCGGCACCACGTGCCCGGACACGGCAATCACGGCCACGGAGAGGTCCGCCTCGCGAACCTTCTTCACCAGCTCCGGCCCGCTCATCTCTGGCATCACCAGGTCCAGCACACACACGTCGAAGGCGCCCGAGCGCAGGGAGGCCAGCGCCTCCTCGCCGCTATACACAGCCCGCGCGCGCAGCCCCACCGTGCTCAGCGCGCGCACCATGGCGCGGGCCACCTGCTCGGTGTCGTCCACCACCAGGACCTGGGGCGCCCGCACCGCGCGCAGCACCGTGTCCAGCGCGTGCGCCACGTCGAAGGGCTTGGGGAGCACGGTGAAGGCGCCCTCGGCGAGCGCGTCGTCCACCAACTCCTCCGCCGTGAAGGCCGTCATCAGCACCACGGGCATGTCGGGGCGGTCCTGCTTGATGCGGCGGAGCAGCTCCACGCCATGCAGCCCGGGCATGCGGATGTCGGTGAGGACGACGTCGACCGATTGCTCACTGAGCACGCGCAGGGCGTCCTCGCCGGACGAGGCCTCCAGGACGGTGTGTCCCTCCAGCTCCAGGTTCGCCGCGAGGGTGATGCGGAGCGACTCCTCGTCGTCGACCAGCAGGATGCGAGCGGGGCCCACTTCCACTTCCTCCATCACGCGGCCTGCGCCGCCGCGGACGCGGGGAGCTGAATGGTGAATTCGCTGCCCCGACCCGCTTCACTGCGCACAGAGATTGTGCCCCCGTGACGTTGCACCATGTTGGCGACAATGGCCAGTCCCAAGCCGGTTCCCCGTGTCTTGGTGGTGAAGAGAGGCTCGAAAATCTTCGGAAGCACGTCCGGGGGTATGCCCGAACCGTCGTCCACCACCCGGACGGACCAGGGCCCGGCCTCCCCGCCTTCCGCCAGCACTGAAACCTCCCCGTTGCGTCCTGAAGGCATGGCCTCCACCGCGTTCTGCACCAGGTTCACCAGGACCTGCCGGAACTGCTCCTTGTCCAGGTTGGGGACGGGGAGGGACTCGGGCACGCCGTTGACGATGCGGACGCCCTCGCGCGGGGGCACCACGCTGAGCGCCTCGTCCACCAGCGGCCGCAGGGGACAGGGCTGGAGCGCGGGCGGGCGCTCGCGGGCGAAGTCGAGCAGGTCGGAGATGATTTTCGCGCAGGCATTCAGCTCGCGCTCCATGACGCCCATGAACTGCTGGACGCGTGGGTCCTCGGCGGCGCCGGCCGGGTCTCGGGTCAACTTCCGCGCCAGGTAGGCGTGGGCGTTGCGCACGGCGGCCAGCGGGTTGCGCAGCTCGTGGCCCACACTGGCGGCGAGCTGGCCCACGGCCGCCAGCTTCTCCACCCGGATGAGGTGCTCCTGGAAGCCGCCCAGCTCGCGCAGGGCCCGGTCCAGCTCGCGCGCCTTCGCACCCTCGCGCTCACGGGCCAGCTCCAGCTCCGCGCGGCGCACCGCCACCTCGCGCAGCTCGCGGAACATGCCCCGGCAGGCGTAGACGAGCACGCCGTTGAAGGCGGCAATCCAGAAGGCATGCTCCAGGAAGCGCCACCACTCCGGGTGGGGCACGCCGTAGACGGACTCCGGCCACAGCACGCCCCGCACCGCACGGTCCACGAGGAGGGCGGTGGTCGAGGACAGGAGCACCCACGGGTCCCGGTAGAGCGACAGCAGGGCCAGCGAGGCGAAGACGTGGAAGTGCGTCTCGATGCGGCCGCCCGACAGGTGGATGAACAGCGCGGACCAGAGCGCCTGGGACACCGCGATGACGTGCCGGGTGGCCACGGTGCCCGGACGCCAGCGGGCCAGCGCCAGGGGGACGGCGGTGAGGACCGCGCCCACGAGCAGGGCGGTCTCGAAGAAGGCGAGGTCGAAGCCGCGCACCTTCCCGCTCCAGCCCTGGGGCGACCAGCCCAGCGCGAGCAGGATGGCGAGCGGCCACTGCGCCAGCGACAGCTTCGCGAGGAGCCGGTCCGTGTGGCTGCGCACCCGGTGCAGGTGCTCGCGCAGGAGCAGCGCCGACCGCTCCTTGAGCGCCACCTTCGGGCCGCTATCTGGGTCCTGCCAGTCCTTCATGAGGTGCCTCCCACCCGGTGCTCGGGCGGGTCATCCAACAACGCGCGGCCCTGGGCGACGCATGCGGCCCCCCCGGCGGCCAGGCCGGAGCGGCTGCCCGCGTGCCTCCACGGCGGGGGGACGCGTCCTGCCTTCCATTCGAGCGGGGTGGCGCTGGCCCGCGGGGATGGCGTCATCGGGCGCCCCGCTTGCGCTCGGCAAGGCCGGAGGTGATGAGGCTCATCTCCCGCTTGAGGCGGGTGGCGTCCGCCGCGCGGCGGATCATCGCGATGAGGTCCGGTGGCTGGTAGGGCTTGAGGACCAGGTAGAAGAGGCTCTGGGCCTGCTGCTGGTCCTTGCGGTCCAGGTACTCGCGGTAGCCGGTGACGAGCACGCCGGCGAGCTGCGGGTGCAGCCGCGTCGCCTCGCGCAGCAGGTCGATGCCGTTGCGCCCCGGCATGTGGAAGTCGGTACAGAGGACGTCGAAGCGGTGGAGCGCCAGCAACCGCAGCGCCTTACCCGCGTCGCGCGCGGGATGGACGTCGAAGTCTTCGGAAAGCACGGCCGCGGTGGTGGCGAGTACAGGCTCCTCGTCGTCCACCAGCAGCACCTGGAGGCGCTGGGCATTCATTGCGTGGGGACACGCACGATAGCGCCCGCCACGGCCACTCCGTCAGGGGGTGGCTGCGGATTCTTGGCCACTCCCCGGCAGGCGGGCTCGGGACGCCAGGGACTGGGCACCTTGACCTACACGGGCCCGCGTCCCCGCGCGGTGTCCGGGCTGACTTTTACGGCGAGGGGAGAAGCGGAGACGTGCGCTTGCCCGGCACGGTACCGGAACCTTGAATGGTGGGAATGGGCGCGACGGGAGCCAGGCGAGGTGGGAGCGCATCTCGCAAGACGGTGATGACGCTGGTGCTCGCACTCGGAGTGGGGTGCGCCAGCGCGCCGCAGCCCCACACCACCTCGCAGGATGCGCCCATCACCCGAGGGCCCTGGGCAGAGGTGTCCGCCGTGGAGATGCCCACCGGGGATACCTCCATCCCCATCGACCTGCTGCGAGACGTGGCGGATGCGCTCCTCAAGCGCCCCGGCGCCCGGGTATGTGACCCGGTGACGCGCCGGCCCATTCCAGGCATGTCCACGGAGTACTGCTCGACGGTGTACGTCGCGGGAGACCGTGACGCCCTGTCGTGGCGGGTGTCCGAGCCCGTGAGTGGGGGACAGAAGTCGTGCAGGCCGTTCTTCGCGGTGAAGGATGACGACTACCCTTCATCCCAGGTCTGGGTCGTGGGGTACATCCACAACCACCCCTGTGCCGCGCCTCCATCATCAGAGGACCTTGGGGCATGGCCTACCGACGTGTTCGACCCCTACGTCGCCATGACGGAAGTCCGATTGATTCCGGGCAACCCGCACCCGGCCATTCACAAGAGCACGGCCATCGAAACAGCCTCGGCCCTGGTCGCGGAGCGACTGGATGGGAGGCGCGTCTTCATGCGCTACTTTCCCACCGGTGAAGTCCAGCAGTGGAGTGATGTCCAGGCTCGCTGGGTCACCCTGGGCATCTGTGCCCCGGGTGGACTCGCGCCACGCGCCACCGCGCCTCAATGTAGAGAGGGCACCCTGAAGCTGCTGGACGAGTAGGTCGTATGCCGAGCGTGGGTCGAGAGGACAGTGATGAGCAAGGCGTACGCGCTTGCAGGACTTGCGGTGATGCTCTCTGGATGTGCCAGGACCACTGCTGCATGGAAGGGCGAGGTGGCGTGGCCAGAGGATGAGCAATCGTTCAAGACCATCGCGTCCCCCATGGAGGCGGGTGCCGCACTCGCCGCGGCGGGGGCCATTCGTGAGCTGGTGAGAAGCAACACGGATCCAGGATTGTTCTGGGGCTGCTCCAGCCCCGAGCAGGGCTTGGATGTCGCTGTCTTCACCGGTCCAACGCCGGGCCTGTACTACGTAGCCCTGGGCCAACGCTTCGACCGGTGCGGAGGACCGCGCGGGCGTGTTCTCGACTGGTACTATGTCTATGCCGTGACCCCGCAGGGCGAAGTCGTGGCCGAGGCTCCACCGCCTCCGGGAGAGGCACCAGACTCCTCACCTCCGCCACCGAGCTCCACGCCTTCAGAACCCGCGCCGACTCCAGCCCCTCCACCTCCGGGTACGGGAACCGAAGCGCCCGCGACACCGCCGTCGGCTCCCGCTCCCGCGACTCCACCTCCGGTGACACCGCCACCGACTCCTCCGGCGTCGACAGCGCCCGCGACACCGCCACCGACTCCTCCGGCGACGCCCGCTCCAGAAGGCCCTTGATGGACTCCGCCACGGCGTGCCCCGGTCACCGGGGCACGCGTGGCCAGAAGTACCGACCCGGCCCGTGAGTCACTGTCCATGGTGCGCGTGCAGTGTCTCCGCGTAGTGCTGGAGCTGGCGTCTCGCGGCGTCGAAGGCGTCCGTCACGGCCTGATAGGCGTCCTCGTGGCCCGTGCGCTGCTCCGGGTCCCTCGCCGCGACGATGTTCTTCCCCGGCACGCTCAGGTCCACGCGCACGTGGAAGTGCTTGCCGTGCTGCTTGTGGCGATGCGGCTCCTCCACCACCACGTGGCACCCCACGATACCGTCGAAGAACTGCTCCAGCTTGTCTGCATGGTCGCGGATGTGCTCGCTCAAGCCGTCGCTCGTCGTCATCCCGCGATACGTAATCTGCAGCGCTCGCTTCATCGTCCGCCTCGGGTAGCGCCCCTGTCGGGGCATCGGGTTGCACCCTCTTCCCTTGCATGGACGCGGCCAGCGCCAACTCCGCGAAACCCCGTCGGTGCGCCTGCCTGCCCCCCGCAGGCTTTGCGGCGAAATGTCCCAACGCCGCAGCCCCTGCGGGGCGAAACGCCCCGCTCAGCTCGGCGCGGGAATGGGCGCGCGGCCCGGCTCCAGCGCTTCCGCCGAGACACTGGCGCTGGGGAACTGCACGCCCTCCTCACGGTCCGTGCGGGCCTTCAGCTCCCGTCCCTGCTCGCGAGTGCGGTGCAGCCCGGCCCCCAGCCACTCATAGGCGCGGTGCAGGAAGGACGACGCCGCGGAGAGCGCGAACACGGAGCCCAGCCACCGCGCCTGTCGCGGCGCCACCGCGTGCACCGCCATGAACCCCGCGGCCACCCACGGGCCCAGGCAGAAGGGACAGCCCAGGAGCTGCCCCAGCGCCTTCTGCATCCCCGCGCCGCGAGACACCTCCTCCACCTCGCCCGCCGTCGAGTCCTCCTGGAAGCGCACGAAGGGCGCGCGCAGGAAGCTCGTCACCCGGTCCTTCGCCAGCAGCCGCGTCATCGAGTGCGTCGCCACGCTGAACAACACCACGTCCCCCAGGTCCAGCCGCTCTGGCAGCGTCTGGCGCCGTCCTCGCGACGACCACCCCAGGAAGCCCGCCACGGACACGCCATACGCGCCCATCAGCAGCGCGTACGAGCCCAGCGGGTGGTGCGCTTCGTCGTAGCCGGCGAACAGGCCGGTCTCCTGGGGAGCCTTCATGGGATGGGTCGCCTCCGTGTCGCCCTGAAGACTGCACATCCCCCGACATCCGCCCAAGGTACCGGCAGGCGTGCGGACAGGCCCTCGCCCCGAGGTCCGCGCTCAGTCCCGCGCATTCACATCCAGCACCGCCGCGCCGTGCACGCGCCCCTCTCGCAGTGCGGTGAGCGCCTCGTTCGCGGCGGACAGGGGGAACACCTCCACCTCCGTGCGCACCGGCACACTCGGCGCGAGCGCGAGGAAGTCCAGCGCATCCGTGCGCGTGAGGTTCGCCACCGAGCGCACCACCCGCTCCTCCCAGAGCAGCGCGTAGGGGAAGGCGGGAATGTCACTCATGTGGATGCCGCCGCACACCACCACTCCGCCCCGGTCCACCGCGCGCAGCGCCGCGGGCACCAGCGCTCCTACGGGCGCGAAGAGGATGGCCGCGTCCAGCGGCTCCGGCGGCAGCGCGTCCGAGTCTCCCGCCCACTCCGCCCCCAGCGACTTCGCGAAGCGCTGAGCCTCCGCGTCTCCTGGCCGGGTGAAGGCGAAGACGCGCCGCTTCTGGCGCAGCGCCACCTGGACCAGCACGTGCGCCGCGGCGCCAAAACCATAGAGGCCCAGCCGCTCGGCGTCTCCCGCCATGCGCAGGCTCCGGAAGCCGATGAGCCCCGCGCACATCAGCGGCGCGGCGTGGACGTCGCTGTACCCGGACGGGAGCGGAAAGCAGAAGCGCTGGTGCGCCACCGTGAACTCCGCATAGCCGCCGTCCAGGTCATAGCCGGTGAAGCGCGCCCGCTTGCAGAGGTTCTCCCGCCCCACCGTGCAGAAGCGGCACTGGCCACAGCTCCAGCCGAGCCACGGCACCCCCACTCGCGTGCCCACGGGGAAGGCCGTCACCTCCTCGCCTCCGCCCACCACCGTGGCCACGATTTCATGGCCCGGTACCAGTGGCAGCTTCGGGCGCGTCAACTCGCCGTCCACCACGTGCAGGTCCGTGCGGCACACCGCGCAGGCCCGCACCCGCAGCAGCAATTCCTCCGGGCCGGGACGCGGGAGGGGAAGCCACTCCTCTCGCAGCGGCTGCCCCGGTGCTCGCAGCACCATCGCCCGCATGCTCCCTTCCATGAGCCGCTCTCCTCACGCCTGCTGAGGAAAACATGGCGACGCCCGGGGCGCGCTGAAGCACGCCCCGGGCGCTCGGCAGGCAGGCGGCGGAGTGCGCCGCCGAGGGGCCGGGTCCTCCACCGTCCCGGGCGAACCGGGCTCCGTCAGGAGGACAGAATCAGAGCTGCACGCCGGCCAGCACGCCCGGCCACGTCCGCACGACGGTGCTGCCTCCGTCGGAGACCTGCCGCCACTCCGGGCCGATGCCCAGCTCGTCCCAGCGCTCATCCGCGTCCCAGCTGACGAGCGTGTTCGCGGTGACGCCGCCGTACACCGCGAAGCGCCGGGCCACCTGGAAGCCCGCCATCAGCCGGACCTGGCCGAGCACGTGCTCGGTGTCATCGTACAGCCGGCGCGAGTGGAGCGTGCTGCCCACCACATCCACGTCGACGTAGAAGCGCCCGAGCGGGATATGGCCGCCGACGCCCACGCCAAGGACATAGCGACGGCTCTCGCCGTCCAGGGGCGGGGTGAAGCCCGCGGCGAGCAGCGTGTAGAGGTGGCGGCCGCCCAGCTTCAGGCCCACGTTGGCCATCGCCACGTCACTGCCCCACACCTGCACGTGCGCCTGGCCGTTGCCGACGAAGCTCAGCAGCCCCACCGACTCGCCCTCCGTCGTGCCCGCGACGTTGAGGAGGCCCACCTGCACGCCCTTCACCCGGCCCGCCACGTTGACGAGGCCCACCTGCGCGCCGTCCACCTCGCCGCCCACGTTGATGAGGGAGAGCTGCCCGCCCGAGATTTGGCGCGCGTAGCTGACGCCCGAGGACATCTGAAGGCCGGACACCTCCGAGGCCACGTTGGCGCCCACCGTTGCCTGGAGCCCGCGCACCGGGCCGCCCGCCACGTTGAGGCCCACGCTGAGCTGCGCGCCGTGCACCGACCCCGTCGCCACGTTGGCACCCACCGAGAGCTGCGCTCCGCTCACCGCGCCCGCCACCGTGTTGGCGCCCACCGTGAGCTGCGCGCCCTCCATCATCCCGCGCACCACGTTGACGCCCACGCTGGATTGGATGCCGAAGAAGTCGCCCCCCGCCACGTTGCCGCCCACGGACAGCTGCGTGCCCGTCACCGGCCCTCGCGACACATTGGCCCCCACCGCGAGCTGCGCGCCGTGAAGCCCTTCCGTCACCCAGTTGCCACCTATCGACATCGCCACGCCGTCCACCCGCTTCGCATGCGTGGCGACCAGGCCGATGGACACGGTGTTGACCACGTTGCCGGTGTGGAAGCCCGACGTGCTGAGGCCCGGCACCAGCGAGAGGCTGAACGGGATGTGGACCTCCTCCGCCTCCGCGCTCGCCACGGGCTCCGCCTTCGCCTTCGTCTCCACCGGAGAGGCCGCCGCCGGGGCCGCGCTCACCGCGCCACCCACCGCCGCGTCCACCAGCGGAGGCGCCACCATGACCCGCTCCGTGCCGGGACCGTCGACGGCCGGCGCGGCCGGTGCGGCCACCGCTTCCGGAGCCGTGTCCGGGCGCGACGGAGCCGGCTCGGCTGCCTGCTCCGCGCCGGGGGCCTGCACGCCCGCCGACTTCGGCTCCTCGGCTCCGGCCGAGAACGCCACCACCGCCGCCACGACCCCCGCACACACCGAGACCTTGCGCTTCATCGCCTGGACCTTCCTGGACTGTTCCGAAGAGCGGCCCGGCCCGCACCGTGCGGGCACCGGAGCCATACAGAGAGCTTCACCGGGGGACGTTGCCGCCCCTCTCGCGGAAGGAAACACCGGCACCACGAAAAGCTGTCACCCGCCCGTGGCACCGCTCGGGCGAAGGCGTGCATGCGCCCCCGGGCGGGAACTGTCACCTGTCCACCCACTCGCGCCCTCGTCCCCGCCGGCCTCCAGGCTCCGACGCTAGATTCAGCGTCATGCCCCCGGAATTGCCCTCCGACCTGGATCAACCCCGTCCGTCCACGACGACCCGCCGCGAGGTGCTCGCCGCGGGGCTCGGCGGACTGCTGCTGCCGGCGGTCGCCTCCGCGCAGGCCACGCCTCCACCCCCTCCCGCGAAGGCCGCGCCACCGCCGAAGCCGGGCACGCCCGCGAAGCCCACCACCCGAGGAGAAGCCATGCTCACCCGCCCCATCCCCAGCTCGGGCGAAGCGCTGCCCGTCATCGGGCTCGGCACCTGGCAGACGTTCGACGTGGGCACCGCCCCCTCCGAGCGTGGCCCGCTGGCCGAGGTCCTCCGCCGCTTCCTCGCCTCGGGCGCGCGCCTCATCGACTCGTCACCCATGTACGGCCGCGCGGAGCAGGTGACGGGCGACCTGCTCGACTCCATCGGCGAGCTGAAGACGCCCTTCCTCGCCTCCAAGGTCTGGACCACCGGAAAGGACGAGGGCCTCGCGCAGCTGCGCGACTCCGTCCAGCGCATGGGCCGGGGGCGAATGGACCTGATGCAGGTCCACAACCTCGTGGACTGGCGCACGCAGCTGCCCGTGCTGCGCGAGTGGAAGGCCGCCGGCCGCATCCGCTACGTCGGCGTCACCCACTACACGCGCGGCGCCTTCGACGAGCTGGAGCGCTTCATCCGCGAGGAGAAGCTGGACTTCGTGCAGCTCCCCTACTCGCTCGCGCAGCGCGACGCGGAGAAGCGCCTGCTGCCCGCCGCCGCCGAACATGGCGTGGCGGTGCTCGTCATGCAGCCCTTCGCCTCGGGCTCGCTCTTCCAGCGCGTGCGCGGGCGCGCCCTGCCGGAGTGGGCCGCGGAGTTCGACTGCACCAGCTGGGCGCAGTTCTTCCTCAAGTTCATCCTCGGCCACCCCGCCGTGCACTGCCCGCTGCCCGCCACCAGCAAGCCCGACCACGTCGCCGACAACCTGCGCGCCGGCTTCGGACGCCTGCCCGACGAGAAGCAGCGCGCCCGCATGGCCCGCGCCCTCGAGGGCTGACGCGCGCTACAGCTCCGGGTCCGGCGCGTACTGGAGCTCACCCGTGGGCTCCAGCACCAGCCCCGTGCCCGGCTCGCCCGATTCGTCGTCGCGGCCCACCTCCAGCACGGAGTCCTGCGCGTCCCACTGGCCCAGGTAGTACTCGCCGCCCGCGGCCATGCACGCGCGGCCCTCGGACACCACCGTCTCCACCACCTCGCGCTTGTCGCTGGTGGCGCGCAGCAGCGTCCACTCCTTGTTGTCCTCGCGAAAGCCCGCCACCAGCTCCTGCAGCTCGGCGTCCTGCGGCGCGCCGGCCGGCAGCGTCTGCCGCTCCCACGTGCGCGCCTCCTTCGCCGGCTGCCTCGCCTTCCACGCGCGCGCCAGCTCCAGCACCTTCTCCTCCGCCGAGTCCTGGAGCGCGTGCAGCTCCTCCGGCAGCTCAATCTCCTCCAGCGCCAGCAGCGCCGTCTCGAGCTGCAGTGCCTTGAGGCTCCACTCGTTCCACGCCGTCTTCAGCATCCGTCACCCTCGCTGTTCACCTGCGGCCAGCCACCTACCACACCGCCTGCCTGCCCTGGCGGCGAGCAGGCGGCCACTCCGTGTTCCCCGCCCGCCTCGCGACCTACCTTGAGCCCCCAGGGAGGAACAGCCATGGCGAGCAAGAAGAAGGACACGCACGAGGTCGTCCAACACTTCGGAGACCTCATCAAGGGCATCAAGGTCGCGATGATGACCACCGTGGAGGAGGACGGGAGCCTGCGCAGCCGTCCCATGTGGACCCACGACCGGGACTTCGACGGCGAGCTCTGGTTCTTCACCCGCGAGCACTCACCCAAGGTGGGCGAGGTGGAGCATGACCACCACGTCAGCCTCGCGTACTCGGACCCGACGAGGGACCGCTACGTCTCCGTGAGCGGCCGCTGCCGGCTGGTACTCGACAAGGAGAAGGCCCGCGAGCTGTGGAACCCCACCCTCAAGGCCTGGTTCCCCGAGGGTCTGGATGATCCAGAGCTCGCCCTGCTGTGCATCCGCGTGGAGCGCGCCGAGTACTGGGACACCCCCAACAGCCGCATGGTGCAGCTGGCCGGCATGGTGAAGGCCGCCCTCACCGGCGAGACGTACCAGCCCGGCGACAACCAGAAGCTGGACCTGGGCGACGCCCCGCTGACCCATTGAAGCCCCACCGGGCGCTCCAGCCTGGGGCCCGCCCGCATATATAAGGAGGGGGCGGCACCACCGCGCCGGGACATCTCATCTTTCGAGACTTCCGGTTGCGCCGGGCGGGCGCGGGCGCCATGACTGGGCCCGCCGGACCCGCCTTGCCTGTTCCACACCCCTGTAGGCTCCCACCCCACCCACTGCTCAACCCCTCGCGCCTCGCCGCGTGCCAGCCCGGGTCATCCCAGACACCCCGACTATATTGTCAGAGTGGAGTCTTGCGGGTGTCACCCTTTGGACGTCGTGGTGTTTCTCTGACAGCCCCGTTCGTCCCGCCTTGTAGCTGGCGGGGGCTGCTCCATCCAGATCGCCGCGCGGCGTGGTAACAGCGCCCGACCCACATGACGTTGAAGTCAAGAACGCTTTAGGGTATCAACCATCCGCTTTCGAGATTTTCCGCATGCCCCATAGGTATCGTACCGACGGCATTGCATACGGCGGACTCGAATACGTCTAGCGAGGCGGCGCGGATTCCGCCCTTTGAAGGAAGAACTCCAAGATGGAAAACACGAGGAAGGTCACGAAGCCTGAGGGCAAGCTGGCGGTGCTGGTGCCGGGCCTGGGTGCGGTCTCCACGACGCTGATGGCGGGCGTGGAGCTGGCGCGTCAGGGCAAGGGCCTCCCCATCGGCTCGCTGACGCAGATGGGCACCGCGCGCCTGGGCAAGCGGACCGATGGCCGTACCGTGAAGCTGGGCGAGCTGGTCCCCCTGGCCCAGCTGCCGGATGTCGTCTTCGGCGCCTGGGACATCATCAGCGAGGACGCGTACCAGGTCGCGGTGCGCTCCGGCGTGCTGAACGACAAGCACCTGGAGCAGGTGAAGCCCTTCCTCCAGTCCATCAAGCCCAAGAAGGGCGTGCACGACGCGGAGTTCGTCCGCCGCATCGAGGCCAACCACACCAAGGCCACCAAGACGCACCGCGAGAGCATCGAAGCGCTGCGCCAGGACATCCGCGACTTCAAGAAGGAGCTCAACGCCACGCGCGCCGTCATGGTGGTGTGCAGCAGCGTGGAGACCTTCCGCCCGCTGCCCGAGTCCTTCAAGACGCTGGCCGGCTTCGAGAAGGCGCTCGACGAGAACAGCCCGGACATCAACCCCACCGCGCTCTACACCTACGCGGCCCTCAAGGAGGGCGTGGCCTTCGCGAACGCCACGCCCAACGCGAGCGTGGACACGCCCGCGCTGCAGGAGCTGGCGAAGCTGGAGGGCGTCCCCGTCGCCGGGCGAGACCTCAAGAGCGGCCAGACGATGATGAAGACCGTCATCGCCCCCGCGCTCAAGGCGCGCATGCTGGGCCTCGACGGCTGGTTCTCCACCAACATCCTCGGCAACCGCGACGGCGAGGTGCTCGATGACCCGGCGGCCTTCAAGGCCAAGGAAGTCACCAAGTCGAGCGTGCTGGACACCATCCTCCAGCCCGAGGTCTACCCGGACCTGTACAAGAAGTACGCGCACAAGGTGTCCATCCACTACTACCCGCCCCGCGGCGACGCGAAGGAGGGTTGGGACAACATCGACATCACCGGGTGGCTCGGCTACCCGATGCAGATCAAGATCAACTTCCTCTGCCGCGACTCCATCCTCGCCGCGCCGCTGGTGTTGGACATCGCCCTGTTCCTGGACCTGGCGAAGCGGCTGGAGTGGCGGGGCATCCAGGAGTGGATGTCCTTCTACTTCAAGAGCCCCATGGCGCACCCCGGCCTGCCGGTGGAGCATGACCTGTTCATCCAGCTCACCAAGCTGAAGAACACGCTGCGCGTCGTCGCTGGTGAAGAGCCCATCACCCACCTCGGACTCGACTACTACGGGGATGACCTCCCACTCTCCAACAAGTAGAGCGACCCCCTTCACGTGGCTCTGCACCCTGCTGGGTGTGGGCCACGTGGTGTTGGTGGCGGCCACCGGACGGCTCCGGTGGGACCACGTCGTTGCCGACGTGCTGCTGGTGGGGGTGGCCTGGGCGGGCCCCCGCTCGCGGCGCTTCCTGGCAGGCGGGCTCCCGCTATGGCTGACCGGCATGCTGCTGGACAGCCAGGGGCTCTGGCTGTTCCTGCGGGGCACCATCCACACGGGTGATTTGTGGGAATGGGAGCGCCAGTGGTTCCCCGCGCCGGGCGGCACGACCTGGCCCGAGTGGTGGGCCACGCGCTTCACCCCGGTGCTGGATTTGCTCTGCGGCTTCTCGTACGCGGCCTACCTTTACGAGGTCTTCCTCGTGGCCATCTTCTTCTTTGTGAAGAAGGACACACGCTTCGAGAAGCTGTGCTGGGCCTTCCTGGTGGTCAACGCCATGGGCGTGGTCATCTACCTCGTCTATCCGGCGGCACCGCCCTGGTACGTGCTCAAGTACGGCCCCGGTCCGGCGGACCTCGCCGCGCTGCCCAGCCCCGCTGGCACCGCGCGCTTCGACGCGCTGCTGGGCATCAACTACTTCGCCAGCTTCTACTCGCGGAACACCAACGTCTTCGGGGCGATGCCGTCACTGCACGCCTCCTACCCGTTCATGGTGGTGTTCTACGTGTGGAACAAGGGCTGGGCCTGGCGCGTGCCCGCGGCGGCGTTCTCCGCGCTGGTCGCCTTCTCCGCCATCTACCTGACGCACCACTACATCCTGGACGTGCTCGCGGGCATGGTCGCAGCCATCGCCGCGTACCTGGCGGTGGAGGCCGTGTTCGCGCGCCGGGCGGTACCGGCGGCGGCCATGACCGTGCCACTGACTTCTAGAGGAGACACCCGTGCTTGAGACTCTGGTGGCCTGGCTGAGTGGAAACCTGTCTCCGTCCGCCCGCATCTGGACGGCGCTGGCGCCCGCCATCCTGGCCTGCGCCTACTTCCTCGGAGGGCTGCTGCTCTTCACCATCCGGTGCGCCTTCAAGGGCATTCCCCGGGACGAGGAGACGCTCAAGCGCGGCAGCACGGTGCTGGTGGGCTTCTTCCTGCGACACTACTTCTTCTGGGTCATCCAGCCGCTGTGGGCGGTGATTCTGCGCTCGGGGCTGCCGGCCAACGCGCTGTCCATGCTGTCGGGCCTGCTGGGCGTCTCCGCCGGCGTGGCGCTGGCGGCGGGCCGCTTCGCGCTCGGCGGCTGGCTCTTCCTGGCGGCGGGCATCCTCGACGTCATGGACGGCCGCATCGCCCGCACGCGCAAGGAGGCCAACCCGGCCGGCGCGGCGCTCGACTCGGTGCTCGACCGGTACGTGGACTCGGCGATGCTCATGGGCCTGGCCTGGTACTACCGGGACACGTGGGTGCTGCTGCCGGCGCTGCTCGCGCTGCTGGGCTCGTCGCTGGTGCCCTACGTGCGCGCCAAGGGTGAGGGCCTGGGCGTGAGTGTCCGGGACGGGGCCATGCAGCGGCTGGAGCGGGTGCTCTTCCTGGGCGTGGGCACGGCGCTGTCTCCGATTCTGGAGGCCGTCTTCTGGCCCGAGGAGAAGCACCCCATGCACTGGCTGGCGGTGGTGGGGCTCGTCTTCGTGGCGGTGATGAGCAACTACACGGCCATCACCCGCTTCCGGACGCTGGTGCGCACGCTGGCGCCCAAGCGGCAGGAGGCGCGCTCCGGCAAGGCGATTCTCGGCTTCAACGCCGTGGCGGGGGCGGTGGCCACCGCGGCGGACTTCGCGCTGGTGCTGGTGCTGGTGGAGTGGGCGGGGATTCTGCCCGCCTGGGCCACGGTGGTGGGCTCCGTGCTGGGCGCGGTGGTGAACTACTCCATCAACCGGGTGCTCACCTTCAAGAGCACGGCCGCGGTGTCGCGGCAGCTGGCGCGCTACGCGGTGGTGAGCGGGACGAGTGCACTGCTCAACGCGGGCGGCGTGGCGCTGCTGACGCTGCATCCGCAGCTGGCGTACACGCTGGGTTGGTGGCTGGTGCGCGGCGTCGTGTACTTCGCGTGGAACCTGCCCCTGCAGCGCGATTATGTCTTCAACGACAACGCCTCGCCGGATCCGCTCTTGGAGCAGCGCCCCCATGCTGCGTAAAGCCCGTCTCCTGTTCCCGATGATGGTGGCGCTCCTCGCCACGCTCGCGCTGCCTTCGGTGGCGGTGGCGGGCGGGACGCTGGAGCCGAAGCCCTCCCCGCATGACAACTACGGAGAGAGCTTCACCTTCATCGGGGACCTGGACGGCGGCACCTTCGTGCTGGTGCAGTTGATGGTGACGAACATCGGCCCGGGCTCGCGCCACGGCATCTGCCGGGCGACGGTGCTGAAGCCCGGGCAGCGCGCGTGGACGCCGCAGAAGAAGGTGGGCGAGAAGGAGTGGAGATACGACGCGAGCACCGGCACCCTGCAGGTGGGGGCATGCTCGGCGCGCGCGGAGAGCGGCTCCACGCGGGTGGAGGCGCCGCTGGACGGCGGGCGGGTGGTGCTGGAGTACGCCGCGCCGGTGGAGCCGCAATCTCCCGAGGGCTCGGAGGTGGAGGTGGGCAGCGCGCGCTACCGCCACGAGGTGACGCTGGCCTTCAGTCCGGTGCGGGTGCTGCTGCAGCTGCCCAAGGGCGCGGAGGAGACGCACGTGGGGGGTGGCTACGGGGACCACACGCGCTCCACGATTGCGCCGGCGAAGCTGGCCAAGCGCTGGGTGCGCTTCCGGGCGCTGCGCGGCGGCGAGCGGCTGGTGCTGCTGGCGCGCGAGGGCCAGGACGGTGAGTTCGGCCCCGTGTACACGTGGGAGCAGGGCGAGCCGCCCCGCTCGCTGGAGCACTTCACCTTGAGCCGCGAGGGCGCGAAGGAGCGCAGCGTGTGGAAGGTGGAGCTGTTCGGTGATGCTGGCGCGGCGCTGGTGCTGCGCTCCACGGCGCTCTTGCAGCGCAGCGCGCCGGTGGAGGACCTGGGCATGCTGGGCGGACTGGTGCGGCCGGTGGTGGGCTCGCCGGTGACGTACCTGCACCGCGCGGTGCTGGAGCGCGCCGGGAAGGCGCCGGTGGCGGGGCTGCTGGAGGTCTCGCTCGAAGGAGACCTGTAGTGAGCGTCTCGCTGCTCCGTGACGTGCACCATGTGCCGGGAGTGCGTGGCTGGGTTCGCAAGCAGGTGCTGCGCTCGGTGGCGCGGTGCGTGGAGTGGACCACGAAGCTGCCCGGACAGGGCCTCAATGTCTCGCGGGTGAATGAGTGGCTGTTCGTGGGCGGCGGGGTGCCTCGCTCGCGGTACGCGGACCTGAAGGCGCTCGGTGTCACCGCGGTGATTGATATGCGCGGTGAGCGCTGTGACGACGCGCAGGCGCTGGCGGCGCTGGGAATCGAGCTGCTGAACCTGCCGGTGACGGACCGCTACCCGCCCTCGGTGGAGCAGCTGATGCGCGGCGTGGAGTGGGCGCTGCCCCGGCTGGAACAGGGCGGCCAGGTGTTCACCCACTGCGAGCACGGTGTGGGCCGGGGTCCGCTGATGGGACTTGCCATCATGGTGGCCCGTGGCGCGGATGCGCCCGTGGCGTATCGCGAGGTGCGCAAGGCGCGCTGGCAGGCCACGCTGAATGACCGGCAGCTCAACGGCCTCGCGGACTTCGTCACCGCGTGGGCCGCGAGGAAGCCGAGCCGGGCGGCGTAGCTCGCCCCCCTCCCATCCACTGCCGGCCCCGGCGTTGCCGAGGACGCTGGCTGGAAGGTGAATCAGCCTCGGGGGCGCTCTGCGCTGCGGTGACGCTCGGCGACGCGGTAGAGCTGGGTGAGCGAGCAGTCCAGCAGGGCCTGGGTGGAGCGCATGTAGCGGTGTGCCCGGAGGAACGGAAGCCACACGCGGTCGCCCACGCGAACCTGCGCCTCCTCCAGCTTCTTGCGCGGTATCCACTGTCCTCCGAGGTTCTTCACCAGCACCTGGCCCAGGTACGCCCCCACCGCGGGCACCGCTTGCTCGTCCACCTTCCACCGCTCGAACCGCTCCGGGAAGCCCTGATGCCAGAAGTGGAAATCCACGTCCGTCAGCGACTCGGGCGTCGCGTCGAAGACCGACGGCACGTCGGTGTGCAGCAGCGCCACGAGGCGCTCGGCGAGGTACGCGTAGTGCGCGCGCTCTCGCTCCGCGTCCTCCACGTCCGAGGGCAGGGGTGCGTTGGCGGGGAGCCACTCCTCGGGCTCGGGCGGCGGGTTCGTGTTGAATCCAGCAATCGTCCGCTGACGCTTGCTGATGGCGGACTCGTCCACCACGCGCGAGAGCAGTTGCGCCACGTCCGGGTGGAACCGGGGCTCCACCGGAGCCAGGGTGGCGCTGCGCTCGCGCAGGGTGCGCAGCACGGTGTCGAAGTCCAGCTCCGGCCGCAGGTGGACGTGCGCCCGGGCCTGCGCCACCCGCGCCTCGTCGCTCGCGAAGCCCGTGGCGGTGGGCCACATCACCAGGAGGACGGAGCCATCGGGCAGCGCCTCCACCCGGTGGGCCGGCGTCGACAACATGCGCTCGCGGCCCACCGTCTCCACCAGAGCAGGGCCGAAGACGTTCAGCCAGAACACCTCGTAGACCTTTTCGAACTTGTCCAGACTCCAAGTCTTGTCGTCGCGACCGAAGCTGGGGTAGCCCGTCAGCCCCATGTCTGAAGCGCCGTGGGCAATGGCATACGGAGTTGGATACCGTGAGGCCCAGGCGCGGACCAGGTCCACGAATTGCCGGCTGCGCTCCGCATCCGCGAAGAATGTGGGCGGCTGGATGTGGAGGCTGATATCCAGCTTGGACCGTCGGGACATCAACCAGAGCGTCAGCGACACGGCGGGAACGCCCGTGCGATGCAGCCCGATGATGGCACCGTCCTCGTCACGCCCTTCCTCTAGAGCCTTCCAGAAAGCATCGCGGGAGTAGTTGCGCTGCCGCTTCCCCTTGACGAGGGTCGGCATCCACTCTCCCGCATGCTCCTCAAGCGCCAGGAGGAAAGGCGCCAGTTCGTGCTCCAGCCGGGCCTGCGGGTCAAAAGCGCCGTCAAAGAAGAGGGTCAGGTCGTCCCTGACGCTCAAGTCCCGCATCGTCAGCAGCTTCATTGGAACTGCACCTCCACTGTCTTGGCGTTCTCTTTGACGTTTTGCATGACACGCTCCAACGCACTGGTGCGGTCGGGCTTCAGTTCGCCCCCTTCATAGATGAGGCAGACCCGTTTCACCCGCACCTCCATCTCCAGCCCGGGCCGACGGATGCGCACCACCTCACCGTAGTACCGCAAGGCGTCTCTCGCATCCGCCTGCATCTGCGCCCTCAAGTCCTTCGCATCCAATGTCGAGAGATTCCGGCTCTTGAAGCTGAAGGTCTCCACGCGGGGCGGCACGCCCACGGGCGGTCTCGTCTCCACGACGAGCACGTCCACATAGCGGACGTCCGCCTTCGCCACGCCCACGTGCGTCTCGATTCGAGGCGCTTCGAAGTCCCCGAGCCACTCGCGCTGGGCCCGCGGCAGGGCCGCGTCCTCCTTCAACCGGGACACCATCGTCCGCTCGAACTCCAGCCCCCGGGCGAACCACCCGCGCATCTCCTGGTAGCCCTCCCACTTGAGGGGCCCCTCGACGGGCCTCCCCTCGAGGAGTTCGCCCAGCCGCTTCTCGCGGTACGTCACGTACTCACGCCAGAGCACGGTGCCCTCGGGGACTCCGCGCGGAGGAGTGTCCAGCGTGGGCGCGAGCTGCTTCAGCACCTCCACGTCCCGGGGCAGGCGCGCGCCCGTGGCCTCCAGCTCCGCCTGCAGCAACTTCTCCCGCAGGACTTCCGGAGGAGGGCCCGCCTCCCGCACCTCGGCGGCCCCGCCGCCACCACGCTTCAGGCCTCCCGCCGTTGTCGTGCCGGGCCCCGCGCGCGGAGACTTCGCTTCCGCCAGGTACGCCTGCGCCTTCGGCACGTTGCCGCGCGCCTCGTGGAGGGCCGCCGCGCCAACCTCGCCCCACTCCGCCACAAGGAGTCCTGCCTCCCGGCTCGCCTGGATGTACCGCACCACCTCTCCGAGAGCGCTGGCCCCCAGCCGCTCCGACAGCCGGTCCACCACCGGCGTCAGCCCCTCCAACGACAGCGGCACTTGGAGCCGTCGCAAACCGCCCGGCCCGGAGACTCCGGCCTCGGACAGGTGGCGTGCCCCGCGGCCTCCGGCATACAGCGCCACCAGCAGCGCCGCGGGCGCCAACTCCCGCGTGGCCTGCTCGTACCTGCCCTTCGCCAGCGAGGACGCCCCCTGCCCCGTCCCCGCAGCCAGGTGGAAGAAACCCAGCGGCACGCCGAAGGTCAGGTGGTCGAAGCTCCCCAGCGCCATGCTCCCCGGGGAGAAGTGCTGCTCCATCAGCGCCTGCTCCACCGCGTCGAGCGCTTCCTGGTAGGGCGGCGGCAGCTGCCCTCGCTTCGCCGTGAAGTCCACATAGCGCGCCCCATCGCTCACGGAGGTGGTGGAGAGGGCGTCCCTGCCCGCACGGCCCAGGCCCCGAAGCACGTCACCCGCCCGCTCGCCCCGGTCCGGGAACTCGGAGAGCTTCAGCCCCCGCCGCTCCAGTTGCTCGCGGACGGCGCCCATCGTCCCCAGCGTCCCACCCAGCTGCTTGTCGCGAGCCATGAGCTGGAGCAGGTGCCGCAGCTCATCGTCGAAAGCGGAGTGGAGGATGAAGAGGGCGAACACCTCCGCCCGTGCGACGCCGTACTTCTCCGTGGCGGTGACGATGAAGGAGGCGCGCTTGCGGTTCAGGACTTCGGCGGCTTCCGCGTCCAGGGGCCCCAGTGCACCGAGGCGGACGGCATCCCACGCCTCCAGGGACTCCACCACGCGTGGCATGTCCACCGTGCGCTGCAGCGCAACGAACCCGGCGGGCGAGGCGCACTCCAGCAACGGCGCCAGCACCTCCGCGCTGGACTCCAGGTAGGGCCATCCAGGAGGCACGCCGCCGCGGGTGCCAGACTCCGCACGGGTGGACTCGGCCTGACGCGGCCCGGCCACGGACGAGCCCTGCTCGCGCTTCGTCGCGCGTCTGCGGCGCAGCCGTTCTTCGGCACCTGCCTCCGAGAAGGCAGTGAATGGCGCGGCGTCCCCGGGTCGGTTGTCCGAGGTGCGCCTCAGCACCGACGCGGGAGACAGACGCGGGGCAGACGGCAGGTCGCCAGCGTGAGCAGCCCTGTCCGACAGCGAGGCGCAGCCGGTGGTGAGCAGGACGAGGGCCAGCCCCGCCCACCGGCGCGGCGGCGACTCAGCGCGCATTGTCCACCCCCAGTCCCACCGAAGCGAAGGCGCCCGGACGCAACGCCCCTTCCGCCGTGGGGTACAGCAGCGTGCCCCCCTGGCCCATGGCGTACAGCCGCCCTCCAAGGAAGCGCCAGCGCACCTCTCCTGAAGCCAGGTAGCGCGTCCCCGGCTGGCGCAGGCCCACCGCCATGCCCCTGACGGCCGCTTCGACGTCGCGCCCGAAGAGCTGCACGGCCAGCCGCCCGTCCGCGTCCACGCGGCCCCAACTGAAGGCCTCGACGCCCAACGAGAGGCGCAGGTGGCGCCGCAAGAGGTCGCCCAACCGCACCGCGTCCCAGCCCACCACCAGCTCACCGAAGACGGAGTACCCCTCGGGGAAGGGAGCATCCGCCAGCGGCAGTCCCGAAGTGCCCGCCGTCTGGAAGCGCGCCAGCTCGTAGTCCGGTCCGAAGGCCCCCTGGCGGAAGCCTCCTTGCTGGCGTCGCGCCTCCAGCCTCACCAACAGGTCCAGCGTCGGTGACACGAGGTCCGCGCCCACGCCCGCCACCACTCCCCATGCGCCTCCGCGTCCCGGGCGCCCGCCCCCGCCAGCCAGCAGGTGCAGCTCGAAGCCCTGGCGCACCCACACGACGGCCGTGCCATCCACATGCGCCAGCATCACCCGCTGAGAGGTACTGCCAGCACGGCCCCAGTCGAGCACGGAAGAGAGCGCGAGTGTGTAGCGCCCGGGCTGCTCCGACCGGCCGAAGAGGACGTGCCACACGTCCAGCTCGACTTCCGCACCCATGAGACGCGCGCCCAGCACATCCGAGACGAACGCCTCCGCGTAGAGCGGCCCCACTGTCCCGGTAAGCACCGCCCCCGCGGGGTGGTAGTCGGGATTGCTTCGATTGGAGTAGCGCCGCACCAGGTGCCCGGACAGCAGCGTGAAGCAGTCCAGGGAGCCCGCCCAGAGCGCGACCGGGGACGCGTCGCTTCCCAGCGAAAGGAGGCGCACCAGCTGTCCCCAGTCCGAGAGGCTGTCCCAGTCCTCCTTGCGTACGAGGCCGTCCCGCTCCCCGCCACCCCAGGCGCGCAGCCGCACCGGAGCGCCCAGGTTGAGACCGAACGTGTCGCCACCGTCGACCACCCACGTGGGCTCCACCTGCACGAAGCCCTCGGCGTCCCCCGCGCCATGTCGTGGCAGCAGCGTCAGCTGCGTGGCCTCCAGGCGCGCCAGGAAGCTCCACTCCGCATCCGGACGGACGGAGGCGGATGGAGCGTCGGCCTCCTCACCCGCCCCATGGGGCTCCACGGGCTCCTCCGCCCACCCCGCGCCCGCGGCCAGCAGCAGTGACACGACGGCCCAGCCTCGACTCATGGACATACACACCGCCCGTGATGGCTTCCCGGAAGGGGGAAGGAGTCGAGGTTGTCCGGCCAGTCCGACAAAGCGCCGCGCCGGAGACAGGGACGGCGTCCTGAGCCGCGCGTCTGTCCATCGCCGGGTGTCGGGCACGGGCCCCGGCGTCGCGGCACCTTTCGCTCCTTCGCGCCTTCGTGAAGCGTGCCGGACGTTCCTGCGTCACGCCCCGCCGTTCAGCATCCGCCGTCTCCACGCGGCCGGAGTGACACCGTGCACCCGCCGGAACAGGCGGATGAAGTGCGTCACGTCCGCGTAGCCCACGCGCTCGGCGATGATGTCCACGCGCTCGTCCGTGCCGCGCAGTCGGCGCCGGGCCTCCGCCATGCGGCACTCGAGAATCCACTCGCCCACCGTGCGGCCCGTCTCCTGCCGTACGATTCCCGCCACGTGCGCGGAGGAGCGTCCCAGCTCGCGCGCCACCTTCGCAAGGGACAGCGGCTCGAGGCAGTGGGTTTCAATGTACGTGAGCGCCCTGCGCCCGAGACCCACGGAGGTCGGCTCGCCCCCGACAGCCGGCGTCGAGATTCGCTCCAGCTCGATGAGCACCAGCCGGAGCAGGGCGATGGCGGCCTCTTCGCGGCCCCGGTCCTCATGCGCCAGTTCCTCGTCCAGCAGCCGCATCCACCGCAGCAGCCGCTTGCGCTGCACCAGCGTGGGCCGCAGCACGGGGTGACAGCCCTGGCGCACCCGCAGCAGCGGCCCGAGCCGGGACGCCCCCTCCCCCTCCCCTCCCGGCTCTCCACGGGCGAGCACCTCCGGGTGGAAGGCGAGCCCCCACCCCTCCGCGTCCGAGACCCCGCCCCGGTGCGCATCGCCGGGAGGAATGAGGTGGACATCTCCAGCACGCAGCACCTGGTCGCCCGCGTGCCGAATCCTCGACTCGCCCCGCGTCACCAACATGACGACGGCGTACGTGTGGACGGCGGAACCGCCCCCCATTCCCGTGCGCTTCGCTTGAAGCCGCGTCACCAGGATGGGGAGCCGTCCCCGCTCGAAGTCCGGAGGCATCGGCGGAAAGCTGGCGCGTCTGGGCGGGCGCGACTCGGAGGGCATGCGGCGTTCGTAGCGGTCAACCGCGCGAAGCTCAACCCCGCATCACCCGTGGGTGAAGCCCGCGGCCTCCAGGTTCATCCCGTGGTTCGCCATGGCTGCCGCGAACATGCCCGCCGACGCGGCCATGATGGCCCCCTGGATGGGCGTCGTGAGGTCTCCCCCCGCGAGGATGCCGGGGATGGAGGTCTCCTGCTGTGCGTTCACCTTGACGTAGCCCTGCTCGTCCAGCGCGAGCCCCAGCCGCTGCACGAAGGGCACCTGGCGCTGCGGCGGACGGGCGAAGAGGAACTCACGGGGCACTCGCGTCCCGTCCTCCAGCTCCACCGCCTCCATGGCCTGCCCACCCGCCCTGGTAACGAAACGGCGGATGCGCCGCTCCTCGAGCCGCACCCCGGCCCGCTCCAGCAACGCGCGCTTTTCGGCGGGCACCGCGAAGGCGCCCTCCGTGAAGACCACCACGTCGCGAGTCCAGCCCGTCAGGAAGGCGCCGAAGTCGACCAGCATCTCGGCCGTCGCGAGCACACCCCAGGGCCGGTCCCGAATCTCCCAGCCGTGGCAATAGGGGCACTGGAAGATGGCCTTGCCCCACAGCTCCCGGTAGCCGGGCAGCTCCGGCAGCACGTCCACCATGCCCGTGGTGAGCACCACGCGCCGCGTGTCCACCAGGCCGCCGCCTTCCAGCTCCACGCGGAAGCGAGGGCCGATGCGCTCCAGGCCCATCACCCGCACGTCACGCACCTCCACGTCGTAGGGACGGAGCTGCTCGCGGCCGATGCGGCGCAGCTCCTGCGGCGGCGTGCCGTCACGGGAGAGGAAGGTATGCATGTGCTCGGCGGCCTCGTTCCGGGGCGGGCCCGCGTCACAGAGCAGCACCTTCTTGCGACCGCGCCCCAGGGCCAGCGCCGCGCTCAGGCCCCCCGGGCCACCGCCCACAATCACCGCGTCCGTCGTCTCAATCGTCATGATGCATTGCTATTCGCGAGCCCCGCGCGCCGGGAGGGCGCCCCTTCGCACGGAATCGGCGGATCCTCGGGTCCCCTCCGCCGGAGTGCCCTCCGCCAGCCGGGACGGGCCCTATGCTGACTGCCAGGCCGGCGCAGACGCGGCCCCAAGGCCACACCTGCCGCCAGCCTGCCCTGGGAACACCCCTTGCAATCCCGAAGTGCCTCGGGAGGACATCATGCGTAACGCTTTGGTGCTTGGACTCACGCTGTGCTCGCTCGGAGCCTCTGCCGCGGAGGGCTGGACGGCGCCGTATTCGCTCGAAGGCCAGCAGGGCCGCACCTTCCGCGTCGTCTTCGGCAAGAGCGCGCCGGAGCAGGTGGAGTCCCGGCTCGGTGTCATGACGCTCCTCGGAAAGAAGGGCCTGGCCACGGCCCGCCTGCAGCGCACGGAGCGCGTCTGCCAGGACCTGTGCGACTCCGAGCGGCCCACCTGCCACACCGTGGGCGTCTACACACAGGAGCCCGACACCGCGGACATCGGAGAGGGGCTCGCGGCCCTCCCCGGACGCCTCCAGGGAAAGTTGAGCGCCCCTGCCCCCATCGAGCCCGGGCCATCTCCCTCCACGAAGCAGTGGGCCTCGAAGGACTTCCAGGTCCCCGTGGACGAGAGCACCCCGGCCACGCCCCTGCCCGAGGGCATGCTCCCCCAGGCCTACCGGTGGACGCCGCGTGCCGATGGGAGCGCGGTCCTGGACGCGCGGCACGGTGGAACGGAGGCCTACTCCCCTTCCGTCCAGCTCGCGGAGTGTCGTCAGGAGCGGCAGCCCCCCTTCACCCGCCTTGTCTGCCCGAGCGCCTCCTTCCTGTACGCGAAGCAGCAGCTCCTCTTCGCCAGCTTCGACGACTACGGCTCGGCCAGCACCGCGTGGCTCGCCACGCTCCAGGCCCACGGGCAGGCGCTGTACCTCCTGCGCGTAGGCCTGAAGACGCAGGCCGTCCCCGGCCTCCTCTTCCGCGACGGGGCCCGGTGGCGGCTGCTCATCCGCCCGGCGGACTACCCGCTCCTCTGCTGAGCAGCGGCGCGAGGAGAGGCCCGCCACGTGCCGGTCTTCACCGGGAGCCCCACCCTCCAGAAACCGGGAGAGCGGCCAAACAACGGCCAGCGCGCGCACAGCCGGGGTGTTAGAGAGCGGGCTTCAGCCGAAAGGTAACGGCCATGATTCCATTTTCCGTCCTCGACCTCTCTCCCATCCCCCAGGGCAGCGACGCCGGACAGGCGCTCCGCAACACCCTGGACCTGGCCCGGCACGCCGAGCGGTGGGGCTACAAGCGCTTCTGGCTGGCTGAGCACCACAACATGACGGGCATCGCCAGCGCGGCCACGTCGGTGGTCATCTGCCATGTCGCCAGCGGCACCTCCACCATCCGCGTGGGCGCGGGCGGCGTCATGCTGCCCAACCACGCGCCACTGGTCATCGCCGAGCAGTTCGGCACGCTGGAGTCCCTCTTCCCTGGCCGCATCGACCTGGGCCTGGGGCGCGCGCCGGGCACGGACCAGCGCACCGCCCGCGCCCTGCGGCGGGACTTGATGAGCAGCGCGGACAACTTCCCGCAGGACGTCCAGGAGCTGCAGGCCTGGTTCGAGCCCGCCACGCAGCACCAGGCCGTCCGGGCCGTGCCGGGCGCGGGCCTGCGGGTGCCGCTGTGGCTCTTGGGCTCCAGCCTCTTCAGCGCGCAGCTCGCGGCGGCGCTCGGCCTGCCCTTCGCCTTCGCCTCGCACTTCGCGCCGGACCACATGATGCAGGCGCTGCACCTGTACCGGACACAGTTCAAGCCGTCCGAGTCGCTCCAGCGGCCCTACGCCATGCTCGGCATCAACGTGTTCGCGGCGGACACGGACAAGGAGGCCCAGCGGCTGGCCACCTCCATCCAGCAGGCCTTCATCAACCTGCAGCGCGGCACGCCGGGCCAGCTCTCGCCGCCCGTGGACACCATGGAGGGCCGGTGGACGGAAATGGAGCGCTCGTTCCTGGAGCACCTGCTGTCCTGCACCGTCGTCGGCTCGCCAGCCACGGTGCGTCGCGGGCTCGAGGACTTCATCTCGCGCACTGGCGCGGACGAGCTGATGGTGACGGGGCAGATATTCGACCACGCCGCGCGCCTGCGCTCGTTCGAAATCACCGCCCAGGTCCATGACGCCATGGCCATGGACGGGGCGTTCCAGCAGCCCGCCTCCACGGCCCGGCAGGAAGCGCGCTGAGCGGCTACTTCAGCTCGCCGGGACGGAAGTAGGCGATGGGGCGAAGCTCGTAGCACCCCGTCCCAGGGTTCGCGACGGACAGCTCCTTCGCGAACGCCTCCGCGGCCTCGGGCGTCTCGCAGTCGATGACGTAGAAGCCGAGAATCTGCTCCTTCGTCTCCGCGAACGGCCCGTCCGTCACGTAGGCCTCGCGGCCCTTCCGGAGCGTCCGGGCCGCCTTCGTCGGCATCAGCCGGACAACGGGCCCGAGCCGGCCCTCCTCGGCGAGCTTCGCATTCACGGCCTCGAGCCGGGCCATGGTCGCGTCGTCCTCCTCCTTGGACCAGGAGCCGACGGCCTTTTCATCGTTGTAGCAGAGGACAGCGTAGAGCATGCGGGGGCGCTCCAGGGGTTTGAGTCCGGGCGCCTGAGTACCCCAGAGGTGGGGTCTCGCGCTACCGCCACGGTCGGTCTGGCTGCATCCCCGTGGGCTGCCGGTGGTCCGTGGGCGACAGCGCGTCCGCCTTGGAGCACTGGCACGTCTCACAGCCGCGCTCGCGGTCCATGGTGCAGGACGTGCCGGTGATGCACGAGAGGTTGCGGGACTCGGGGCAGCGCGTCTCGCCCTTCTTGTCCTCGTTCTTGCTGCCATGGCTGCACGCCGACATCACCGTCAGCGCCGCCACGGCCAGCCACCGCCCACCGCTCCGCATCATTCCCAGCGTCATGCTCCAACCTCGTGTCTTCACGAAGGCCGCCGTCACTGCCACGGCGGGGCCTCACCCCGCTTCATAGCGGGGCACGGGCCAGCGGTCACGCCTCCGGCGCGGGCTCCTCGGGCGTCTCCGGCGTCGTCCCGTGCCGGCGGCGCCAGCGCTCCACCATCAGCAGCAGCGACGGGAAGCCCAGCAGCACGACGACCAGGTTGATGCCGAAGCCCAGGTTGGCCAGGTCGCCAATCGAGTTGAGGCCCGGGTGCTTCGCGAGAATCAGCGCCACGAAGCCAATCGCGCTCGTCAGCAGGCCGCCGGTAATCGCCCGGCCCGTCTCCCCGTACACGGAGATGAAGTCCGCGCCCGGCTCGCCCAGCCGCTGCACCAGGTGCACGCCCGCGTCCACCGTGGTGCCAATCAGCACCGGCAGCACCATGATGTTCAGGTAGTTGAACTGCAGGCCCAGCACCGACATCAGGCCCACCAGCCCGACGACGGACAGCAGCGTGGGCAGCATGCAGATGAGCGCCGTGCGCAGCCGGCCCAGCGTCAGCCACATCGCCCCCAGCACGCTCAGCACCGCCGCCACGAGGATGCGCGGGCCCTCGCGAGCCACCATGTCCAGGATGTCCGCCAGGATGAGCGCCTCACCCGCCGCGGACACCTGGCTGCCGTCCGGCATCTGCAGGCCGCGCACCTCCTTCGCGAAGCGCCGCGTGCCCTCGCCGTCCGACAGGCTCACCCCGCCGCCCGCGTACACCAGCACCGCGCCGCCCGTGCTCCCGTCCAGGCTCTCGAACTGGTGCCGCACGCCCACCGGCAGCTCCGCTTCCGTGAAGGGCTTCGCCGCCGCCATGTGCAGCGCCCGCAGCAGCGAGGCACGCGAGTCCTCCGGCAGCCGCTCCGGGTCCAGCTTGCCCAGCTTCGCCGCAATCGACTGGAGGATGGCCTGCTTCTCCGCCTGCTGCCCGGGCACCAGGTCCTCCAGCGCGTTCACGAAGTCGATGGTGGACTCCTTGCCCCGCGCCGCCTTGCGCGCCTCCAGCTGGCGCACCACCTCGCGCTCCATCTCCAGCGAGTCCGTCAGCACCACCACCGGCGTCTGCGAGTAGCCCAGGATGTTGTTCACCTTCTGGTCCAGCACCGCCGACGCCTGCTTGTAGTCCTCCAGCGTGCGCGAGTCGTAGTTGAACGACACGCGGGGCGCCTGCGACACGAGCGCCAGCACGCCCACGCCCACCACCAGCCCCACGCCCCGGTACGAGCGCGGCAGCCACCGCGCCAGCAGCCCCAGCGGCCCCGACGCGCCCTGGTGCACCCGCGGCGCCCAGCCGAAGCGCGACGCCAGCCCCAGCAGCGCGGGGAGGATGAGCAGGTACGCGAAGATGCTCACCAGCATGCCCACCGCCGCGATGATTCCGAACTCACGGAACGCTCGGAACTCGGACATGGCCAGGCTGAGGAACGTCAGCGCCGCCACCATGGCCGCGATGAGCGCGGAGAAGCCGGTGTGCCGGAAGGACTCGGCGATGGCCGCCTCGGACGTCTCGCCCTCTCCGCGCAGGTGCAGGTAGCGCCCCAACAGGTGGATGCCGTGCTCCACGCCCAGGCCGCCCAGCACCGCCGCCAGGAAGCCCGTCAGGAGGTTCACCTGCCCGTACGCCAGGCCCACGAAGCCGTACGTCCACCCCAGGCCCGCCAGCACCGGCGCCATGGTGAGGCCCACCGCCAGCGCGCTGCGGAAGTGGAAGGCCAGGTACGCCAGCAGCAGCACCATGGCCAGCGTGGACGCGCTCGCCAGGTCCTGCACGATGACGCGCTGCTGGTCGATCTTCTTCTTGTAGGTGCCCGTCACCGCCGTCTTGAAGCCCGGCCCGTACTTCGACAGGTCCTGCTTCGCCAGGAACTCCTCCACCTGCCCCACCACCACCTTCGAGTAGTCCAGGTCCGCGGCGCTGCCCCGGGGCTTCGCCATCACCACCACCATGCGCTCGGTGGTGTCCAGGTAGTAGAGGTCTCCCTGCCCGGAGAGGCGCTGGTTGGCGCTGCCGGAGTACTTCTGCTCGATGTCGGAGAAGTCCACCGACGGCGGCGGCGCGTCGTCCAGCCGCACGAAGAGCGGGTTGGCCTGCTCCTTCTCCCAGGCGATGCGCGCGTCGATGCGCTCCTGGATGACCTTCAGGTCCGGAACGTCCACGTAGTACAGCGCATGCTCTTCGAAGAAGGAGCGGGGCCGCTGCTGCGTCACGTAGCGGATCTCCGGCAGCGCCGCGAGCTTGGGCGCCAGGTCATCCGCGAAGCGCTTGAGGGCCTCGGGCTCCGCGCCCATGCCCACCACCACCACGTTGCCCTGGCCACCGAAGCGCTTGCGCAGCTTGTCGATGTCCTGGACGCTCGGGAAGTTCTTGGGCAGCAGGCCGACGAAGTCCGCGCTCAGCGTCAGCGTCCTCGCGCAGAAGATGCCCGCCACCGTCAGCGCCAGCGTCAACAGCAGCGCCTGGAAGGGCCTCCGGTGGTTGCGCGCGGCCAGGCGCCCCATCGCCCCCTCGAACCGCTCCGACCAACGCTTCTCATCCATGTCGCGACACCTGCTGTGTTGACTGGGCGAAACGCAGCCCACCTTGGGCACGCACAAACCGGCGAGTCAAACCGTTTATGCCGTAAGCCGGAAAGTAAGGTAGCGAATTACCTGCCCTTTGTAACAGGGGTTCCACGCGGATGCCCGCCTGTCCGCCCGCCTGTCTCCACCCTGGGCGCGGCGGCCTGTGAGCCCGGCAAATCACTCCCATGAGTCCGGCCCGTGCCGCCCTCCCGGAGGGCAGACGAGCGGGCTCCGCGCACTGCAAGGCCCCTGGAGAGTGGGCACGTTGCCCCGCGACACGGGGTCCGCGCCAGCGGGCACCCAGGGGAGGGATGGCCGCTCCGCGCCACCAGGGGGCCTGGAGGCGGGCGGCGGCACGTCATGGACTCGGACCCGACGACGCAGGCGGAGCGGAAGTGGATGGTGCGCGTGGAGCGCACCCTGGGCGCGGTGGCCGCCCACAACCACCGACGCCCGGCGCTCGCCCTGCTGCTGGCGGTGGTGCTGGCCGCGGTGGGCGGCTTCCTGGCCCGCAACCTCTCCCTCAACGCCGACCTCGTGGACCTGCTGCCCGCCTCCTTCAAGAGCGTGCAGGACGTGCATGAGATGGAGCGGCGCCTCGGCGCGCTCGGCTGGGTGGTGGTGGTGGGCGAGGGAGGCGACGCCGCGTCGCTCCAGCGCTTCGCGGACGACCTGGCGCCGAAGCTGGAGGCGCTGCCCGGCATCCGCTACGTGGAGGCGAAGCGCCCCGGCGCCTTCTTCCGCGACAGGGCGCTCTACTTCCTGTCGGAGGAGGACCTGAAGGAGGTCCACCGCCGGCTGGAGGCTCGCGTCACCTGGGAGAAGCAGCAGGCCAACCCCCTCTACGTCGACCTGGTGGGCGAGGAGCCTCCGTCGCTGGACTTCTCCGACCTGGAGGCGAAGTACGGCACCAACGCGGGGCAGCGGCTGTCCGCCAGCGACGGCGACTACTACCTGGACGCGAGGACGCGGCGCGTGGTGCTGCTGGCGAAGCCGGAGACGTCCTCGGCGGACCTGGCCTTCTCGCGCCGCATCACCGACGAGGTGCGCACGCTGCTCGACGCGCAGGACCTGAAGCAGTACGGGCCCGACTTCCGCACGGAAATCACCGGCACCTTCCAGAAGAAGCTGGACCAGCAGGGACAGATTGCGCGCGACATCGCCGTGTCCTCGGCGGTGGCGCTGGGGCTGCTGCTCCTCTACCTGCTGCTGCACTTCCGCAGCGCGCTGGCCGTGGGGCTGGTGCTGACACCGGTGGGCACGGGCCTCGCGTGGACGTACGGGCTGGTGGCCGCGGTGTACGGGCAGGTGAATCTGCTGACGGGCTTCCTGGGCGCGATTCTGGGCGGCCTGGGCATCGAGCACGGCATCCACCTGCTGGGGCGCTACCTGCACCTGCGCGGAGAGGGCGAGCCGTCCGAGCAGGCCACGCGCGAGTCCTTCACGCACACGGGCGGCGCGGCGCTGGTGTCCGCGCTGGTGGCGGCGCTCACCTTCTTCGTGCTGGGCACGTCGCGCTTCCGGGCGTTCCGTGAGTTCGGCGTCATCGCCGGGGTGGGCATGCTGGTGCTCATCGTCGCGTACGTGCTGGTGATGCCGGCGCTGCTGGGGCTGGCGTCGCGCTGGGGCTGGCGGCCGAGGCACGCGACGGTGGTGACGACGGAGTCCCCCACGGGCCGCTTCCTGGTGCACCGCCGCGGCGTCATCAGCGCCGTGTTCGCCGTGCTGCTGGTGGCGCTGCTGACGCAGGCGGGCCGGGTGCGCTTCGACTACGACTTCGGCGCGCTGCAGGACCAGCGCCTGCCGTCCTTCCTCCTGGACCGCGAGGTCAACCGCATCATCGGCTACTCGCAGACGCCGGTGGTGATGCTGACCGACACGCCCGAGGATGAGCAGGCCGTGGTGCGCGAGCTCCAGCAGCGCCAGCGCGCACTGGGTGACAAGTCCACCATCGACTTCGCGGCCTCGCTGTCCTCGCTCATTCCCGACCGGCAGACGGAGAAGCAGCCGCTGCTGGCAGCCTTGTCACGACTGCTGGAGGACGTGCCCGAGGAGCGCCTCTCACCGGAGCAGCGCGACCAGCTCGTCCGCCTGCGGCGGCAGTCCCAGGCAAAGCCCTTCACCCCCGCGGAGCTTCCGCCAGGAGTGCGCCAGCAGTTCCAGGGCGCGGGCGGCGGGCAGAGCGGCTTCGTGCTGGTGTACCCGTCGGTGAGCCTGTCGGACGGCTCGGCCATCCGCGCGCTGGCGCGCGAGGTGCGCGGCGTGCAGCTGCCGGGCGGCGGGCGCATCTCCGCGGCGGGCGAGCCGATGGTGCTGTCGGACATCCTGGAGATGGTGACGCACGAGGCGCCGCTCATCCTCGGAGGCGCGACGCTGGCGGTGCTGCTGGCCATGTGGGCCACGCTGGGCGGGCTGCGGCTGGCGCTGCTGTGCCTGACGCCCACGGTGGTGTCGCTGCTGGCGCTGCTCGGGCTGATGCCGTTGATGGGGCTGGAGTTCAACTACCTCAACATCCTCGTCATCCCCGTGCTCATCGGCACCACGGTGGATGCGGGCGTGCACCTGCTGACGCGCCTGGCGTCGCCGAGCAGCGACTTCGTTGCTGTGTACTCGGAGACGGGGCGGGCCATCTGCGGGGGCCTGCTGACGAGCGCGATGGGCTTCGGCGCGCTCTTCCTCGCGGACCACCCCGGCCTCAACTCCGTCGGTGCACTGGCCAATCTGGGCTTCGCCACCAACCTTCTCATCATGCTGGTGGCCTTCCCTGCCCTGCTGCTGGTGCTGTCCGAGCGACGGATGCGACGCCGCCGGGCGCGGCGGGACAAGCAGGAGACTCCGGCGGCCGGGCCCTCGGGCCCACGGCCCGCCACGCACACGAACTGAAGCGGCTGCAGGGAACGGAAGGACGGAAGGACGCACACCCACGAACGGAGGCAATCATGGGGAAGCAGATGAAGACGCGGTGGCTGTGGGCGGGTGCGCTGGCGGGCTCGCTGGCGCTGGGCGCGGCGTGCACCGCGACAGAGGCGCCGGTGCAGCTGGCACAGGCGACGCCGAGCACGGGACAGCCAGGGACGGGCGGCACCAGCACCAGCGTTCCGGGCACGACGCCGCCGGACACGACAGTGCCAGGTACGACGGCGCCGGGCACGACGCCGCCGGGCACCAGCACCACGGTACCGGGCACCACGGCGCCGGGCACGGGTACGGGCATGGGCGGCTCCGGCACGGCGGGCACCGCGCCCCTGGCTGGCACGGACGCGGGCGTGGGCATGGGCGGCTCCGGCTCCGGGACGACACCCGGGCTGAACCCGAATCCCGGTGACTCGTCCAGCACGTTCCAGCCGCCCACGGGCAGCGCCGTGCTCGACGGCGGCACGGGCTTCTAGGCCGAGGAGAGACCGGGGTGGCTCCGGCTTTGGAGCCACCCCGGCACCGGCCTCCGGGTGTCGCGACTGGCGGGAGCCCGGGCGGCTCCGCTGGACACCCGGTGCCGCGCCTGCTTTGTCCCGCGGGCGATGGACATCCATACCCCTCGCATCCTCTCGCAGCGCGTGGGCCTGCCCCGCGAGCTGGGCACGGCCGGAGCCACGTCGCCGCTGGAGCGGCCGTGGACGAGCGCCATCTTCAAGGAGCCGATTCCCGGGCCGGTGTGGCTGTCCCGCACGGGGCTCTCTGGAGACGGGCAGGCCGACCTCAAGGTCCACGGCGGCCTGGAGAAGGCCGTGCTCGCGTACGCCGCCGCGCACTACGACTTCTGGCGCCAGCGGCTGGAGCGTGCCGACGTGGGCCCCGGGGCCTTTGGCGAGAACTGGGTCCTCTCCGGCGGCGCGGAGGACGGCACGTGCATCGGTGACGTGCTGCGCGTGGGAGGCGCGCGCGTGCAGGTGTCCCAGCCGCGCCAGCCGTGCTGGAAGCCCGCGCGCCGCTGGGGACGCAAGGACCTGGCGCTGCTCATCCAGGAGACGGGCCGCACCGGCTGGTACTTCCGCGTGCTGGAGGAAGGCCCCGTGCGGGAGGGCGACGCCCTGGAGCTGCTCGAGCGCCCCTACCCCGCCTTCACCGTGGCCTTCGCCAACCACGCCATGCACGGCCAGGCGCCCGACGCGGCGGCCGCGCTCTCCGAGTGCCCCCTGCTGTCGCCCGGCTGGCGCGAGTCGCTGCGCCGTCGAGCGCGGGGCACCCGCGGGGACGACCGCCCCCGCCTCGTGGGTCCCGACACCGCCGACTGACGGACGGAAACGACCTGACAAGTCGTCCCCCGGTCTTTCTTCCCAGTGCCGGCCGAAGAGCAGGCAGCCAGAGCAGCGGCCCCTGCACGCCGGAATCTGGCTGCTCACGTTCCCGTCCAGCAGCAGCCAGACCCTCACACTGGGAGAATCCAAATGAAGAACTTCCTCAAGACCAAGCTTGTCCTCGCGTCCCTCACCGCTGGCGTCCTCGCGTTCGGTACCGCCTGCAAGTCGGACTCGGGCTCCACAAAGGAAGAGCCCACCGCGCCTTCCACCACGGGAGACAACTCCACCGACACCGGCTCCACGGGCACCGGCGCCACCGACCCGGCCACGGGCACCGGCACCACCACCGACCCGGGCACGGGCGGCACGGGCATGGATGACCCGAGCATCGATGACCCGACCATGAGCCCCGAGACGGGCGGCACGGGCGTGGACCCGGGCAGCACCGGCACCGGCAGCGACATGGGCACCGACCCGGGCACGGGCGGCGCGGGCTCCGAGCCCCTGGAGCCGGGCATCGAACCCGTGGAGCCGGGTAGCGAACCCGTGGACCCCGGCACCGGCGGCTCCGGCACCGACCCCAGCGACGACACCACGCTGGACCCGTCCGGCACGGGCGGCTCGATGACGCCGGAGCCCGACAGCTCCACGGACAGCACCACCGTGCCCGAGGGCGCCAAGAGCAAGTAGTCCGGCACCCGGCCTGAGCACATGAAGCAGTGGACGATGCCCGCGCAAGCCCTGCGCGGGCATCGCCATTTCCGCGGTCCGCCCTGGCTCGAGGCCTGTTGCTGAAGCCCGTCCCTTGAAACGACTCCGCTCCCCACCCGCCCTCCTGGGCACGGTGGGGAGCGGCGCTCACACCCGGCTTCCGCGCGCGCTCAAGTCACGCTGACGCCAGGGGTGTAGGGCGTGCCCACGGGCTCGATGATGCGCGGGTTGCCGCCGGAGCCGGGGTTGTTGCCCGGTCCGCCATCCGGTTGCAGGTACGGCGGGCCCCGGTGCGGCCTGTCCTCCTCGGTGTCGGCGCTGCGGTCCGGCGCGGTGGGAAAGGCCTCGGGTGGGATGTGCAGCACGTCGTCCTTCTTCTTCTTGGTCATGGCGGCCTCCTTTTCTCCAACGTGGGTGCCCTCCAGTCCCCGGGCACCTCTCATTCCGGCGCCTGCTTGAATGGACGCTCCAGGCTTGTCAGCGTGGCTGTCCATGACTCCCTCCGGACGCGCGCTCGTGAGGTTGCTCCTCGTCACCACCCTCGCCCTGGCCCCGGCGCTGGCCTTCGCCCAGGGGCCCGGGAAGACAGCCTCGCGGCGCAAGGCGCCCGTGCCCGTGCAGGTGAAGGGCACCCGCGTGTCCCTGGCGCCCCCCGAGGGCTTCACCGAGGCGAAGAGCTTCAGCGGCTTCCGTCAGGAGGAGACAGGCGCATCCCTCATGGTGACGGAGCTGCCCCTCCCGTTCGCGAAGGTCAGCCAGGGCCTCACCGCCGAAGCGCTCACGTCCCAGGGTATGGAGCCGCTGTCCCGGAAGCCGGCGAAGGTGGGCGGACACAAGGGGTTCCTCGTCCAGGCCCGGCAGTCCTCGGGGGACCAGGTCTTCCTCAAGTGGATTCTCGTGCTCGGCGACGACTCCGACACCCTGGTGCTCACCGCCGCGTGGCGCGAGCAGGACTCGAAGGCGCTGAGCAGGCCCCTCGAGCGTGCCGTGCGCTCCACGCGCTGGGACCGCGACGCCGAGCCGGGGCCCGGGCTGGAGCTCTTCACGCTGAAGCAGACACCCGGGCTGAAGGAGGCGCAGCGCGTGCAGAACACCGTCCTGTACACCCGCGATGGGAAGCCGCCCGGGACGCCTCCCACGGAGGGGCCCTCCCTCATCGTCGCCCCTTCCCTGGCGAACACGCACGTGGGCGAGGACGTAGAGGCCTTCTCCCGCGTCCGACTGGACGCCGCGGGGCGGGGCCTCACCGTCGAGTCCAGCGCCCTGCTGACGGTGGACGGCCTGAAGGGCCACGAGGTGGTGGCCCACGGCAAGGACTCCACCACGCAGCGGGACTTCACGCTGTACCACGTGCTGCTGCTGGACGAGGGCCGCTACTTCCTCCTCCAGGGCCGCGTGGGAGGCGAGGACCGCGCCGCGTATCTGGAGCACTTCAAGACGGCTGTACGGAGCTTCCAGCGCGTCCCCATCCCCTGAGGCACCAGTCCCGAGCGCTCCTGCCGCGAGACTGGTAGGAAGGGCAGCCAGCCAGCCGGGCGCACGCCTCCCCACCCGCCCCCCGACGACGTGGAGGCCGGGCGGGCAGGTACTGCGCGTCGGTGGCACCTTCGAGGCGAGACACGCTATCGACAGGGGAGGAACCGCAGCGTGAAACGGGGTGGGGCGACATGACTGTGAAACTGCTTCTGGCCGGCCGGCGTGGCGTGAGCGGGCACCTCTTCGCGCCCCTCGATGAAGCCCAGCCCTGGTTGCGGCGGGCCCTGGCCTGGTTCCACGAACACGCCGAGGAACTGCTGGAGAGCGCCCGCATGGGCACCGGCCCCCAGGGCGCGCCCATGCTCCGGCTGCGCCTGCACCCCGCCGCGGGCGAGCTGTCGCTCGTGGCGGCCAGCGGTGGCCGGCTGGTGGTCTCCGCCGAGACGTCCGCGGTGGGCCCCGGCTACCACATCTTCCTCTGCGACATGCTGAAGGTGCTGGGCCAGGAGCTCGGCGTCACCTGGGCGGACCCGGACGAGGCGGCGGGCGTGGGCGACCCGACGGGCTACTTCCACACGGGCGACGCGGGCCCGGTGGAGGTCTACATGCTGGCGTCGCTCCAGGACTCCGTGGCGCAGGTGCTGCGCATGCGCCGCCAGGGTGAGTCCGGCTTCGGACTGTCCATGCGCTTCGGCCACACCTTCGAGCACCCCGGCGCGCTGCTGACGCCGCTGGGGCCTCGGGACGAGCGTTGGCTGCGTGACGCCTTCGAGGACCCGCGCCGTGGCACGGACGTGTTCCCCTGGTGGAAGCCGGGCCTCCACGCGCGCACGCGCCTGAGCCGCGCGCTGTGCCGCCTGTGGACGGACGTGGTGTGGCGCCCGCCCCTGCTGGACGAGGAGCGGAGCCTGCTGCGCGACGTGGCCCGCCTGCTGGAATTGGCGTGGCGCGAGGACCCGTCCCTCCCCTACCCCTGGCGCGAGTGGCAGGAGGTGCTCGGCTACCTGGGCATCGGCGGCACGCTGGCCGAGGAGGTCCGCCTCCGCGCCGCCAGCGCGACGCGAGGCCCCTCCATCGGCTACCGGCGGGGCGCGGTGCAGGTGGTGCTGCCCGAGGGGTGGGAGATTCGCATCCCCGGCTCGCTCGCGGAGGCCCACCTCCAGGACGGGACGTGGGTGGCGAGAGACCACCGCCGCAGTGTGCGCTTCATGCCGCTGGAGGACGGGGCGGAGGACAGCCTGGCCCCCACCACCGCCGAGCGCCGCGCGCTGGAGTTGGAGCACCATGGCGAGCGGGTGAGTGGCCGGGCCTCGCTGCACATGGAGCCGGGCGAGTGCCGCCTGACAGCCGTGTGCAGCTCCGGCAGGCGACGGGCCCTCTGCGTGGTGAGCTTCGACGACCCGGAGGAACAGGACTGGGCGCTGGGGACCTGGCGCTCACTGGACCACGCTGCCGCCGCCTGACGCTTGCCGGCCCGAGAGGGCACTCCCACATTCAGCGGGCAATTTCCTTCAGAGGAATCGAGAGCCTGTATGAGTAGGGAGGTCTGGCCGGGCAGGTCCTGGCCGCGTGGCGCGACGTTCGACGGCAGCGGAGTCAACTTCTCCGTCTTCTCCTCGGTGGCCACCCGCGTGGAGGTCTGTCTCTACGACTCCGCCAACCCGTCGAAGGAAACCGAACGTTTCGACCTGCCGGAGGTGACGGACAACGTCTTCCACGGCTACGTGCCGGGCCTGGAGCCGGGCACGCTGTACGGCCTGCGCGTGCACGGCCCGTATGAGCCGGCACAGGGACATCGTTGCAACCCCCACAAGCTGCTGGTGGACCCGTACGCCAAGGCGCTCTACGGCGAAGTGGACTGGCGCCAGCCCGTCTTCGGCTACCCGCTGGGCCATGCGCAGCAAGATTTGGCGAAGGACGAGCGGGACAGCGCCGCCGGCATGCCGAAGAGCGTGGTGGTGAGCGACTTCTTCGACTGGGGCAATGACAGGCGCCCGGACGTGCCCTGGCGCAAGACGGTGCTGTACGAGGCCCACGTGCGCGGCCTCACCATGCGCCACCCCGGCGTGCCCGAGCACCTGCGCGGCACCTACGCGGGCCTGGGCTCTCCCGTCATCATCGAGCACCTCCAGAAGCTGGGCGTCACGTCGGTGGAATTGCTGCCGGTGCACGCCTTCGCGGACGACTCGTTCCTGGGAGACAAGAAGCTGTCCAACTTCTGGGGCTACAACACCCTGGGCTACTTCGCGCCCGAGCAGTACTACGCCAGCCGCAAGACGCCCGGCGCCGCCGTGGCCGAGTTCAAGGCCATGGTGCGCAGCCTGCACGCGGCCGGCATCGAGGTCATCCTCGACGTCGTCTACAACCACACCTGCGAGGGCAACCACCTGGGGCCCACGCTGTCACTCAAGGGCATCGACAACGCGGCCTATTACTGGCTCATGCCGGAGAAGCGTCACTACCTGGACTTCACCGGGTGCGGGAACAGCGTCAACGCGTCCAACCCGAATACGGCGCGGCTCATCGTGGACAGCCTGCGCTACTGGGTGAACGAGATGCACGTGGACGGGTTCCGGTTCGACCTGGCCACGGTGCTCGGGCGCACGGGCGAGGGCGGCTTCGAACGGAGCGCGGCGCTCTTCCAAATCATCCACCAGGACCCGGTGCTGGCGCGCACGAAGCTGATTGCCGAGCCGTGGGACGTGGGGCTCGGCGGCTACCAGGTGGGCGGCTTCCCGGCGCCGTGGCGCGAGTGGAACGGCAAGTACCGGGACGCGCTGCGCCGCTACTGGAAGGGAGACGAGAATCTCGCGGGTGAGATGGGCAACCGGCTCACGGGCAACGCGGACCTGTACGCGGAGGCGCGGCGCAAGCCGCAGGCGAGCATCAACTTCGTCACCGCGCACGACGGCTTCACGCTGCACGACCTGGTGACGTACAGCCACAAGCACAACGAGGCCAACGGCGAGCACAACCGCGACGGCGCGGACGACAACCAGTCCTGGAACTGCGGCGTGGAGGGCGAGACGGACAAGGCGGACATCGTCGCCCTGCGCGAGCGGCAGAAGCGCAACCTCCTGGCGTCGCTCTTCCTGTCCACCGGCATTCCGATGATTGTCGCCGGTGACGAGATGGGCCGGACGCAGGGGGGCAACAACAACGCGTACTGCCAGGACAATGACTTGTCCTACGTGGACTGGAACCTGGATGAGCGGCGCCAGAAGCTGCTGGAGTTCACGCGCAAGCTCATCCACTTCCGGCACGGACAGCCGGTGCTGCAGCGGCGGCGCTTCTTCAAGGGCGCGCACCTGTGGGACTCGGAGCACAAGGACCTGACGTGGTTCCGGCCGGACGGGACGGAGATGAAGGCGGAGGACTGGCAGAAGCCCTTCACCCGCTCGCTGGCCTTCCTGCTGGGAGGCGACGCCATTCCCACGCCGGACGAGCGCGGCCAGCGCATCTACGGCGACGCGCTGCTCATCCTGCTCAACTCGCACCACGAGCCGGTGTCCTTCAAGCTCGCGCCGGCGGCGCCGGGGCAGCGGTGGGAGTTGCAGCTCTACACGGCGGACGACACCCGGAGCGCGGAGCCGGCGCCGGCCAACGGGAAGTTCGAGGTGACGGGCCGGGCGCTCGCGGTGTTCCGGCAGGTGGCCGACTGAAGAAGCACGGCGCGCGTCCCCCGCCTGGATGGGTGGGGGACGCGGTGCGTCCGTGGTAGCGTGCCGCGCGAGTTGCCAGGGGGCACGCGCGGCATGTCGATGATTCAGTTCACCCGGAACTACACGGACCGCTCGAACGACTACGGCTTCCAGTTCGAGTTCTTCTGCGACAAGTGCGGCAACGGGCACATGTCGCCCTTCATCGCGAGCAAGGTGGGCGTGGCCACGGGGCTTCTCCGTGCGGCGGGCTCCTTCTTTGGCGGGACGATTGGGCGCGCGGCGCACGCGGGCACGCACCTGAAGGACGCGCTGCGCGGGCAGGGCTGGGACGAGGCCTACGCGGAGGCGGTGGAGGCCGGGAAGCAGCACTTCAAGAACTGCACGCGGTGCGGGAAGTGGGTGTGCCCGCAGTCGTGCTGGAACGAGGGACGCGGCCTGTGCGAGGCGTGCGCGCCGGACCTCGGCGAGGAGGCCGCCTCCATCCAGGCGCACGTGGCGGTGGAGCAGGCGCGCGAGAAGGCGCGCACGGTGGACCACGTGGCGACGCTGGATATGAAGGCGACGCGGATGGCGGCGTGCCCGCACTGCCACGCGAAGGTGGAGGGCGGGAAGTTCTGTGGTGAGTGCGGCAAGCCGCTGACGGCGCAGAAGGTAGGCTGCGGCAAGTGCGGCACGGAGATTCCGGAGCGCGCGAAGTTCTGCCCGGAGTGCGGCACGCCTCGGAGCGGGTGACACCGCCGACGCGTTCCGGCTGAGTGGAGACGGCATGTCCCGGGACACGCAGGAAGAGGGAGTGCGGCAGGTCTACGGGGAAATCGCGCCGGCCTACGAGGCGCTCTTCCCCGTGCTGCACCGGTATGAGGACCGGGTGGAGCGCTTCCTCGCGGAGGCGGTGACTCCCGGCTGCCGGGTGCTCGACGTGGGCTGCGGGCCGGGGCTGCACACTCGCGGACTTGAAGCCTCCGTCACCGTGGTGGGGACGGACCTGTCACCGGAGATGCTGGAGCTGGCGCGGCGTGCACGGCCCGGTGCGTGGCACCTGCACAGCTACCACCAGCCGATTCCAGTCGAGTGGGGCCGCTTCAACGTGGCGCTGGCGATTGGCTGCCTGGACTTCTGTGAGGACCTGCCGCGCGTCCTGGGCCAGCTCGCCGCTGCGCTGGAGCCTGGCGGGCGAATGCTCTTCACGGTGCTGGAGCGGAGGCCCGGGCTCGAAGGGCACGAGGCGCCCACGCGCGACGTGCAGACCGCAGGCCCCATCGTGGCGCTGCACCTGTACTCCTTCGAGGAGACCGTTCGGGCCGTGACGGGCGCGGGACTGCTGCCCCGCGCGTATGTGCACGCGCCCGGCTGGGTCCACCTCACGGAGCAACGGACGATGTGGTTCGGCTGGTGGGATGTGGAGCGGCGGTAGGCGCGAGTGACTCGGATGGCCGCGAAGCCCCCGGCCCCACCCATGCTCTGGGAGGCCGGGGACATGGTCCGCGAGGGCCCTCAGCGGATGACGATGGTGATGCTCTTCGAGTGCCGGTCGATGGTCACCGTGTCACCCGTCTCGGTGCTCACGGGCTCCTCGCGGCTCACGGCGCTCTGGCGGGTCCCCTCCTGGGTCTCGGCCCTTCCGTGCTGGACGTGGCCCCGGCTGGCGCGCGGCATCTCCCCGGAGCCCTGGCCCGCCATGGTCAGCGGCACCTTGCGGCTGTTGGACTCCGAGAGGTCCGGCGCGATGCCGCCCCGCGCGAAGAGCGGGGCGCTGGGACGCCAGAACGTGTAGCTCCAGCCGAGGCTCCAGCGGTAGCTCCAGGACGACGCGTTGCCGTGCGCCCGCAGCAGGAGGTTGTTGAAGAGCAGCTCATGCCCCGAGCGCGGGGCCAGGGTTCCGCTCGGCGTGGCCTTGAACTGGAAGCGGTCGAGCTCCGCGTTGTCCGGCCCGTGCGACACGAGGGCCAGCTCGTCCAGCCGCACCGAGTTGATGCCGGGATTGAAGACGCGGAAGTTGACGCGGATGAAGCACTCCTTGCCCGTACCCAGGAACACGGGAGTCGGCTGCACGGTGAACCAGAGGCGGGAGGAGGCCTCCAGGGCCCGGCGGCAGTTGATGCGTCCGAAGCCGAACTCCTCGTCCCGGCCCGCGGTGCCCAGCTCATCCGCGGAGAGCTTGATGATGTCCTCCACCTCCCAGGAGCGCAGGTCCGGGTCCACCGAGAGGATGAGTCCCATCAACCCGGCCACGTGCGGCGTTGCGGACGAGGTGCCGTTGAAGTCCGGCACGTAGTTGCCGGACCCGTAGCCCGCCGCGCCCGTGATGTCGGTGGCGAAGATCTTCACACCCGGCGCCACGACATCCACTTCCGGCCCGAAGTTGGAGCCCCACCACGTCTCGCCGTCGCGGCTGGAGCGGCTCTTGCGCTGGTCCCACTGGTTGGAGGCGCCCACCGCCAGCAGTCCGGGGATGGTGGGCGAAAGGCTGGCCGGGTAGCCCACGGTCCGCAGGTCCTCATTGCCCGTGGCGATGGCGATGGGGCAGCCCCTGCCACCGCGCCCGTTCGTCTGCGCGAACTTGAATGCGGAGGTGATGACCGAGCTGGGCGAGCCACCGCCCCACGAGTTGGAGAGCACGTCCGCGCCCCGGCCCACCGCCTTGCGGATGCCGTCGGCAATCATCGCGTCCGTGGTGAACCAGTCTCCGTTGGGCAGCCCCCGGGCGATGCGGATGGGCAGCACGAGGCAGTTGGGCGCCACGCCCACGCCGCCGCGGCCGTTGTTGGCCCGGGCCGCGGCGATTCCGGCGCACGAGGTGCCGTGCCCGTCCCCTGGCTGCGGCTCCTGGTTGTCCGTCTGCGTGACGGCGTCGTAGCCCGGCAGCTTGCAGGCCAGGTCCTCGTGGGCGACGTTGACTCCCTCGTCGATGATGGCGATGGAGATGCCAGAGCTGCCCATGGAGATGTCGAACGCCTCCAGGGCACGAATCTTCTGCAGCCCCCACTGGGAGCTGAGGCTCGGGTCGGTGGGCGTCACCATGGGCCCCACTGGCGCGCCGGTGGGCCTGCCGCGCACCTGCGTCAGCGGCTGGAGCCCCTCCAGGTTCTGCATCATCGACCCGAAGGCCTTCCCGTTCTCCGGCACCGTGGCCCCCGCGCCCGTCACGTCCGCGACGGCGACACGGGGCATGAGGCGCACGAAGTTCGGCTGCGAATACTCGAACAGGCCGGACTCATAGAGGCGGTTGGCGAGTTCGACGGTCTCCTGGCCGGGACGCGTGGCGAGCAGGTAGGCGCCGGGCTCCGGGTAGTCCGTCTTCTTCACCTCCACGCCCTGCCGCTCCAGCGCCTTGCGTCGGGCCTCGGGCGCCGTGTCGGACTTGAACTTCACGAGGACTTCCCCGGCGGGGATGATGGCCTCCCGGCGCGCGGAGCTCGGCGTCTTGTAGACGGTGGGGCCTGGCGACACCTCCTCGGACTCCTCCAGCAGGGCACGCACCTGCTCCAGCTCCGCGGACGCGCCCCGGGTAGCGCCGCCCGGCACCTCCACCACCACGAGCTGGTACTCCGGCACCTCCATCACCCGTCCCCGCCCCGCGCGGGTGGAGATGGACTCCGTGAGCCGGGTGAGCGCTCGGGAGGCCTTCACGTCCCCCGTTGCGCGCACGGCCACGTACTCCGGAGAGACCGCGAGCGGCACCTTCTTCCCGTCCGCGTAATAGAACAGCCCGGTCCCCTGCCCTTCGAGTACTTCCGCCATGCCGTGTCTCCCCGGGGATTGCCCCGTCTCGTCCTGCCATCCGTGCCGCGCGGTGTGCGTCCGCGGGCCGCCACGCCCCTGCGAAGCGCGGCGCAAGATGCCAGCGGGGGGCACGGGGAAGTACCGCGCCCCGGTGCTGCGTCGGTGTCACGCGCTGCACAGCGTCTGAGACTGCCGCCGGGAGGCAGGACGGGCCCGAAAACGGGGGGGAGATGCGCTTATCGTGAGTGCACCATGATGAGTCCATGAAGATGGCGGGGCACCGCGCTGGATACCTTGGCGCCATGCTCCTCCTCGGACTCGGATTGGCGGCGGCGAGCCTGCTCCACGCCACCGCTGAAGCGCCCATCACCGCTGTCACCGTCTACAGCGACAGGGCCCGCGTGGTGCGGACCGCCACCCTCAACGTCTCTGGCACGCAGCGCGTCGAGCTGCCCCGGCTGCCGGACCTCGTGGACCCCGACTCCATCCGCGTCGAGGCCCAGGGCGCCGAGGTCTCCTCCGTGGACGTGCGCCCCGCCAGCGCTCCGCCCTTCCCCCAGGAGGAGGCGAAGAAGCTGCTCGAATCGCTGGACCGGATGGATGAAGCCATCGTCCGCGTGGAAGCCGAGCGCGCGGCCTTCGCCCTCCAGCTCGCCGCGCTTCGCAAGGTGCAGCCGGTGACACCGGACCCCATCACCGACCCCGCCACGGGCGCGCGGAACGCCTCCGTGTCCCCCGCCACGTGGACCGCCTCCGCCGCCTTCCTCGTCGACACCGCCGCGAAGCTGGAGGCGCGCATGCTCGAGCTGGAGGACCGCATCCTCTCACTGAAGGACGAGCGCTCGCGGAAGCTCGCGGAGGCGGCCCGGCTCGGCGAGCTGCCCCAGAAGCCCGGCATCGAGGTGGCCGTCTCCCTCTCCGGCACCGGGCCCACGAAGGTGCAGCTGTCGTATTTCATCCCCGAGCGTGTCCGCTGGTACCCGCGCTACGAGCTCCAGCTCCAGCCGGCGCAGCAGCGCGTGCAGGTGGCCTTCTCCGGCCTCGTCAGTCAGGACACGGGAGAGGACTGGGAGGGCGCGAAGCTCACGCTCAGCACCGCCCTGCCCTCCACGGCCACGGCGCTGCCCAGGCTGGCCACGTGGAAGATTGGCACCACCGAGCGCTTCATCCCCGAGCCGCGGCGGCGCGTGGAGTCCGCCAGGCCGCCCCCGCCCCTTCCCACGCGCGAGCCCGAGCCGGACGTGGAGTTCGAGCTGCGCAAGCTGCTCCTGGCCCGCGCTGGCAGGCCCGCTCCGACACGGCCTTCCCTGGCTTTGGAGGTGGTGGCCTCCAAGCCGGCTCCCCAGCGGAACACGCCTTCGTCGCCGCAATCTTCGCAGCCGTACTCGCAGCCCTCACAGCCCGCCCCGACCCAGAGTGGCGCCGTCGGTGAGCGCAACAGCACCATCCTTGGCACCATCATCGACGCCCAGAGCCGGCAGCCCGCGCCCGACGTCGTCGTCACCGCGACCTCGCCGTCGCTGGAAGGGGAGCAGACCGTGGTGACGGACGAGGGGGGCGGCTATCGCATCGCCTTCCTGCCGCCCGGCAGCTACACCCTGCGGTTCGAGAAGGAGCAGTTCAAGCCGTATGCCCGCTCCGACGTCCAGCTGCGGAGCAACCGCACCATCCGGGTGAATGTGGAGCTGCTGCCGGAGAGCCTCGGTGAAGTCGTGGAGATTGTCGGCGCGGCCCCCACCATCGACGTGGGGAGCACGACGACAGGGGTGAGCATCTCGGCCGGTGGCGCCCGCAGAGGCGGCTACTCCGCGCCGGTTGAGCCGGTGGAGCCGGTCATCAACAACTACGTGGGGCTCTCTCCTCCGCCCGGCTGGCAGGCTCCACGGCTGGCGGCGGAGCTCCCCGCCTCGCTCGCTGGCGGCTACGACCTGGCCTTCACCGCGCCGCGCCTGGAGACGGTGCGCAGCGGCCAGTCCGAGCGCACCGTTCCGCTGCTCATCGAGACCTGGCCCGTGCAGGTCGAGCGCCACGTCTTCCCCGCCCTCGCCACGGACGCGTTCCTCGTCGCCCAGCTCAAGAGCCCGTCGCGCGGCGTGCTGCCCGGCGGTGAGGCCTCGCTCTTCGTCGGCGCGGACCCGGCCGGCTCCGCCACCCTGAAGCTCGTCGTCCCGAACGAGCCCTTCACGCTGCCGCTCGGCGTGGACCCCGCGGTGCGCACCGCTCGCAACGTCCGAATCCTCCAGTCCAAGGACGGCTTCATCTCCAAGGACGACATCAACACCTACGAAGTCACGCTGGAGGTGCCCAATCCCTACTCGTTCCCCATGCAGGTGCGCGTGGTGGACCAGTGGCCGCTCAGCCGGGACGGTAAGGTGGAGGTGAAGCTGGTGCGCACGGAGCCCGCCGCCCGCCAGGACGAGAAGACCGGCGAGCTGCAGTGGGACCTGGTGGTGCCTCCCGCCAGCAAGAAGACCGTCACCTTCGAGTACTCCCTGCGCCGTCCGCAGAACTGGCGCCTGACCCAGAGCCCGTGAGGAACCCGCCATGACCCTGCTGCCCTTGACCCTCGTGGCGCTCGCGACCACGTCCCAGATTTCCTCTGTCGTCATCTACCCGGACCGCGCGCAGGTGACTCGCGCTCGGACGGTGACGTGCTCCGGCGCCACCACCGCCGTGTTCGACCACCTGCCCACGGCGGCGGCGCGGGAGAGCTTCCGCGCCCGCGCCGCCGGCGCCAACCTGGAGGGCCTCGCCGTCGACACGGTGACGCTCGAACAGAGCGTGGCCCCCGAGCGCGCGAAGCTGGAGGTCCGTGGCGTCGCGCTGGACCGCGAGCAGGAAGTGCTGAAGGCCGCCGCCGAGCGGGCGAAGGACCTGGAGCGGCTGTCGCAGGGCTTCACCGACGTGGCGGTGAGCCGCGTGACGGGCGAGCTGACCGGGCCGAAGCCGGACACGCGCACGTGGGCCTCGGCCTTCGATGCGGCAATGGCGGTGCGCCTGCGCGCGGTGAAGGAGACGCGGGACGTCGAGGAGAAGCAGCGCGCGCTCAGGCGGCGGCAGGATGAGGTGGACACGGAGCTGGAGCGCCTGAACACGCTGGCCGCGCGCAGTGAGCAGCGCGTGGAGGTGCGCCTGTCCTGCCCCGAGGGCACGCAGACGCGTGTCGAGTTGACGTACCTGGTGGGTGGCACGTCCTGGACGCCGCTGTACGAGGCCCGCGCGGAGGAGGGCTCGGGCATCGTGGAGCTGACGTCGCTGGCCACCGTGCGCCAGGCCACGGGCGAGGACTGGATGGGGGCGAAGCTCTTCCTCTCCACCGCGCTGCCGAATCAGGACGCCACGCCGCCCGAGGTGTCACCGCTGTACGTCTCCGCCTTCAAGCGGCCGAAGGAGCGCAAGGTGCTGGTGCGGCGCGACGAGCAGCAGCAGCACGCCGAGGCTGGCGTGGGCGGGGAGACGGAGGGCCAGGGCCTGCGCGTCGAGTCCCAGGGTTTGTCGGTGCAGTGGGAGGCGCAGGAGGCGACGCGGGTGCCCGGAGACGGCAGCGCGGTGCGGGTGCGGCTGGGCCGCCACCGGCTCAAGGCGGACTTCTCCTGGCGCACGGTGCCCAAGCTGCACCCGGTGGTCTTCCGCGTGGCGCGGCTGGGCAACACCACGCCCTTCCCGCTGCTGCCCGGGCCCATCAGCGTCTTCCGTGACACGGGCTTCCTGGGGCACCAGCGGCTGGGGCGCGTTGCGAAGGGTGCGCCCTTCGAGCTCTCCTTCGGTCTGGAGGAGGGGCTGCGCGTGAAGCGCACGGTGGTGGAGGAGCTGCAGCGTCCCGAGGGGCTCTTTGGCGGCAAGCAGCGCTTCCGCTTCGTCTACCGCTTCCAGCTCACCAACCTCCGCGCGAGGCCCGAGAAGGTGGAGCTGTCCGAGCATGTGCCGGTGTCCGAGCTGGACGACGTGAAGGTGGAGCTGGAGCCGGAGTCCACGGCGGGCTACACGCTCGCGGCGGCGGATGGCATCGCGACGTGGAAGGTGCCGCTGGCGCCGGGTGAGCAGCGCACGGTGGACCTGGCCTTCCACGTGGACGCGCCCTCCGACTACGACACCGGGGCGATGTAGACGCTCGCGGCGCCAGGGGCTGGACGCGATGTCGAGGGACAGGGCTCGGCGTTCTCCGCATGAGGAACGCAGAGCCCTGACGCAGCGTCCGGGCGGAATGAACGTGCATGCGGCTTGCATCCGAGCGCGCGCTCCACGAGACGTTCCCCTGGAACCCCCGCGAGGCTCACCACGATGGTCGCCCTTCCCCTCCCCCGACTCCACCTCTGCGCGCTGCTCCTGCTCGGCGGCGCCTGTGCCTCCACACCGGAGCGCGCCGCTCCGGCCCCTGAAGCAGCAGCCGCACCCCGAGCGCAGGCTGAGGGCCCGAGCGAGTACACGGTGGCCGAGGACATCCACGTGCGCAGGCTCGCGCCCGGCGTGTGGCTCCACACGACGCTGGCGGGCGAGGACTTCGGGCGCTACCCCGCCAACGGGCTGCTCATCGAGGACGGGGAAGCCTCGCTCCTCGTGGACATGGGCTGGAACGCGCGGCATGCGGAGCAGCTGCTGACCTGGGCCCGCGAGACGCTGCGGCGTCCGGTACGCGCGGCCGTGGTGACACACTTCCACGTGGACAGGACTGGCGGGGTGCCCGCGCTCGTGGCCCAGGGCCTTCCGGTGTACGGACTGGAGGACACCGTGAAGCTCGCGAAGGAGCGCGGCATGCCCGTGCCGCCGCGCACCGTCTCGCAGGACCAGGCGCTCGGGCCCATCGAGGTCTTCTTCCCCGGTGCGGGGCATGCGCGAGACAACCTCGTGGTGTGGCACAAGGACAGCGGCGTCCTGTTCGGCGGGTGCTTCGTGAAGGACGGCGCCGCGAAGGACCTGGGCAACGTGGCGGACGCGGACGTGGCAGCCTGGCCCGCGAGCCTGGAGCGCACGCGCCAGCGCTTCCCCGAGATGCAGGTGGTGGTGCCCGGCCACGGCCAGCCCGGCGGCCCGGAGCTGCTGACGCACACGCGGGCCCTGCTTCACTGAAGCGCTCCACAAGTTCCCAACAGCGGTGCCCGGCGGACTGTGCCTGCTTGTCGGGTCGCCGCGGGCCGTGAGCGTTCGACAGCGCACGTGAAGTGGGTCACTCCGTGCTCGGCCGCCTGCTCACATCCGTCAGACCCTGGACATCCCATGCGGTCCGAAGGACCCCGGTGAATGGGCGGCCGATTCCACCGTCCCTACCGTGCCCGTGGAGAATCGCGGGCCGGCGATGGGGATGGAGGGGCGACATGAAACGTGTAGCGGCGGTGGCGGTGCTCGCGATGGCCTTGGGGGGATGCACGGCTTCGAAGATGGAACAGAGGAACGGTTGCTGGGTCCGGCAGGTCCGCACGTTCCCCTCCTCGGTGAAGGAAGACATTGGCCCCTGTGCACGGCCAACCCCGGTCTGGTCCGAGGACCGACTGACGCGGCTGGTGCAGGAGTGCGTGATGCACGCGGACTACCGGTGGCAGAGCAGTGCGTTGGTGGCCTGGAACCGGGGCGAGCCACTGCCCGAGCGCGAGCCGGAGGAGAAGGTGCTCGGGGCCTGCATGGCGCGGGCGGAGACGGTGCTGAACGCGGAGAAGGGCTCGGTGGAGCAGCGCCTGAGCGAAGTCTCCAAGGAGCGGGACACGCTCAAGGCCAGCATGGAGAAGGAGCGCGCCGAGCACCAGGCGAGCCTCGAGAAGGCACGCTCGCAGCACGACGCCTACCTGCAGCAGGCACGCTCGCAGCACGATGCCAGCATGGAGCGGGCGCAGAACCAACTGCACGAGAGCAACAACCGCCTGACGGAGGTGCTGGGCGAGGCGGCGAAGAAGCCCGCACCCAATGCGGTGGCGACGGCGACGGCCACGTCCACCAGCGAGGGCAAGGCGAATACCCAGAGCGACTCGCTCGCGCGGGGTGACTCGGCGTCACGAGGTGACTCCACTTCGCGCGGTGACTCCAACTCCCGACGGGATTCGACGTCCCGGGGACCGACAGTGGCGAAGCCGATTGCCGGCACACCGCTGCCCATGTGCCCGGTTCCCTCGGTGGCGAAGCGGCGCCAGGCACGCTCGGCATCGGGCCTGCAGGAATTGGCGAGCACGGAGGAGTCGCCGGCATGCAAGCCTCCGGCGCCCTCCGACTCCGCGCAGCCTGCTCCCGCCGTGCTGCCTGTCCTGGCGACGCCCGCCGCACAGACCGCACAGGCGCCGACGCCGCTGAAGCCCGAGGACGTGCAGCCGTCCGATTCGGCGAAGTAGCCGCGGACAAGGCGCTGATTCAGCACGGGCCCTCCTCATCGTGATTCGGTGAGGAGGGTTACCGCCTGCGAGATTCAGACGAAGTGGGCGACTTCCAGCGCGTAGCCTTTGGCGTCCATCTTCTCCAGCACATCGCGCAGCTTGGGTGAGATGAGCAACCGGCGCTCGGGCCTCAAGTCGCCGCGTCGACAGCCGAAGTACTTGTCGGTGAGGCACAGGTCGCTGCCATCATGGCTGGCGCGCTTCAGGTACAGCTCGGAGACCTGGTTGAGCCCCGCGATGTGACCCTTCGGGCAACGGTGCTCATTGCGCTCGTCGAGGTCGAAGGGGTGGTTTCCCGCCACCGTCCTCGCATCCAGCGTCAGGGGCTTCGAGGTGAACACGGGGCGGAACCACTCGGAGGACTGGGTGCTCTTGCGCCCGCTGTGGAAGACGGGACGGAACTCCGCTCCTCGCAGACCCTGTTCCTTGAAGGCCGCTACGAACCGGGAGGACACCACGACCTCGCCTGCGATGGTCTGAGCGATGTCCTTGTTCCTGGAGACGCGCTTCGTATTGAGGATGAGCTCGGTCTTCAGCGGTGCTCCCGCGCCACAGTGCGTGCACGCGGCCGACTCGTCGTACTCCGTGCCGAAATCGGTACCCGGCGGTTCGAAGTACGTGCGGATGATGAGGTTCAGCAACTCAGCGGATTCGAGCTCTTCCTCCGTGTACTTGCGATGGATGCGCCAGTAGGTGAAGAACGCATCACCCTTCTCTCGGTAGGAACGATCAATCCGGGCAATACGCTGCACCTGCTTGTCGTCGCTGGGCAGAACGACCTTGCGGAGGGTGTCTCCCAGCGGCACGCCCAGCTCCGACTCCAGATGCTGTTGAGCATCGTCCTCACCAATCCTGAACTCGATGGTCTCGCGCATGCTCAAGGAGTGATGCCAATGAGTTGGGGAATGGGGTATTGCGAGTAGACGCGGACCAGGATTTTTTGAAGATCTTGAGGGCTCGGGCTGCCGCTACCGTACGCTCTCTCGCGGCGAAACGCCTGGGTAATGGCCTTGTGGTACGCCGTGGGCAGCCGGTACGTCTGCCCGTTCTTCTGACCTCCCAGGTACCTGGGTATCAGGTGGTGGTTCTCGTAGCCCGAGCTGTTGGGATACTTCGCCTGCGCCTCCTTGAGCCGCTGGACGTAGGCCTGCCTCGCTTGAAGCACCACCGCCCGGTTCGCGGCCTGTTGCGCGCGAACCTGAGCTTGCAGCGGCGTCGGCCGTGCGGGCGCGAGCAGTGGCGGCTGGCGCACAGCCCTCGCGCCGCCTCCACGCCGCACCGGTGGCCGCACCGCCACGGCGCCATCGAGAGGATCCGTGCCAGCACCCCAGACAAGCTCTTCCCATCCTTCAGGGAGAATGGCACCGGATGGGCCTCCATCGTCATCCTCCGTGGCCTCCGCCACGAAGATGCCTCCCTCCACCGGCGCCACGTCACCGGCAGAGCGCTCCCGCACCGCTTCCGCCCCACCCGCACACGCGAGCAGGAGCACAACCACACAGACTGGGACGAACCGCATTCGACGCATTGGCACCGCTCCATCGCAGGAGTGACAGGGCCCAACCCAGCGCTCGCGCTTGAACTCCCGATGCAGTGCCATGGTCGGGATATGCCTGCAATGCTCCACGTCCATCAGACGAAGTGGGCGACCTCCAGCGCGTAGCCCTTGGCGTCGATTCCCTCCAGCACGTCACGCAGCCTGGGTGAGATGAGCAACCGGCGCTCGGGCCTCAAGTCGCCGCGTCGGCAGCCGAAGTACTTGTCGGTGAGGCACAGGTCACTGCCATCATGGCTGGCGCGCTTCAGGTACAGCTCGGAGACCTGGTTGAGCCCCGCGATGTGCCCCTTCGGACAGCGGTGCTCATTGCGCTCGTCGAGGTCGAAGGGGTGGTTTCCCGCCACCGTCCTCGCATCCAGCGTCAGGGGCTTCGAGGTGAACACGGGGCGGAACCACTCGGAGGACTGGGTGCTCTTGCGCCCGCTGTGGAAGACGGGACGGAACTCCGCTCCTCGCAGACCCTGTTCCTTGAAGGCCGCCACGAACCGGGAGGACACCACGACCTCGCCTGCGATGGTCTGAGCGATGTCCTTGTTCCTGGAGACGCGCTTCGTGTTCAGGATGAGCTCGGTCTTCAGGGGTGCTCCCGCGCCACAGTGCGTGCACGCGGCCGACTCGTCGTACTCTGTGCCGAAATCGGTACCCGGCGGTTCGAAGTACGTGCGGATGATGAGGTCCAGCAGCTCAGCGGATTCGAGCTCTTCCTCCGTGTACTTGCGATGGATGTGCCAGTAGGTGAAGAAGAGGTCTCCTCTCTTCTGTTGAGCACGTTCGATATCGCCAATCTCCTGCACGCGGCGGTCATCACCGGGCAGCACAACCTTCCTCAGACTTTCGTTGAGGAGAACCCCCAGGCCAGGTTCGAGGAACTTCCGGGCCCGCTCTTCCGCAATCCTGAATTCAAAGGTCTCGCGCATGATCAGGGAGTGATTCCGACGAGCTGAGGAATCGGGTACCGGGAGTAGACCCGCACGAGTATATCCGTCAGTTCCTGGGGATTGGGCTTGTAACGCTGGCCGTACCGCCACTCCTGGCGGAATGCCTGGGTAACGGCCTTGTGGTACGCTGTGGGCAACCGGTACGTCTGCCCGTCCTTCGGCCCCCCCAGGTACCTGGGTATCAGGTGGTGATTCTCGTAGCCCGAGCTGTTCGGATACTTCGCCTGCGCCTCCTTGAGCCGCTGGACGTAGGCCTGCCTCGCCTGGAGCACCACCGCCTGGTTCGCGGCCCGTTGCGCGCGAACCTGAGCTTGCAGCGGCGTCGGCCGTGCGGGCGCGAGCAGTGGCGGCTGGCGCACAGCCCTCGCGCCGCCTCCACGCCGCACCGGTGGCCGCACCGCCACGGCGCCATCGAGAGGATCCGTGCCAGCACCCCAGACAAGCTCTTCCCATCCTTCAGGGAGAATGGCACCGGATGGGCCTCCATCGTCATCCTCCGTGGCCTCCGCCACGAAGATGCCTCCCTCCACCGGCGCCACGTCACCGGCAGAGCGCTCCCGCACCGCTTCCGCCCCACCCGCACACGCGAGCAGGAGCACAACCACACAGACTGGGACGAACCGCATTCGACGCATTGGCACCGCTCCATCGCAGGAGTGACAGGGCCCAACCTGGCGCTCGCGCTTGAACTCCGGTCCCGATGCAGTGCGCCGCACTGTGCATTCCAGCACGCTTCCCACTTCCGAGAGCAGCACCGCGCCTCCGCGCCACTCGGCTGTCAGGCCCCACGCCACGCTCGCGTCCCTGCGAACCGACGGAATCCAGAGGTGCCACGGGGCTGTCCCCGGGCTCCCGGGTCTGGGCATGGGCGCTCTGCGCTCAGGTACCGGACAGGGTGTCCCCGGGTCCATTGCTCGCGGTGGCTCCCTCACATCGGGCCATCCGGCCGGGCCGCCGCGAGGCCCACATGAGCAGGCTCCACCGGTTGGGGCTTTCTCAGAACTAGCTCAATGGAAGAGCGCAAGACTGCCAATCTTGAGGTTGAAGGTTCGACTCCTTCGTTCTGACCCGATCTGAAAAATCGGTCATCCAAGGGGGTCCTGCCCGGAGCTGACGCGAACGCTGGCCCACCACTTCCACCCTCCCCCGCCGTGACGCCCGGCCGTCCGCCAGGGCGACAGGTCCACCCCGAGTTGTCAGCGGGAGCCCCTGCCGCCGTCCGTGGACAGGCCTGGCCCCCGAGCGCGGGAAGGCCCGAAGCGGAACGGGCACGCAGTCGGCGCTTCACGTCCGTGAAGGGTGGGGCTCTCACTTTTCAGTCGTACCCGGGGCTCGCGCGGCGACGCGCAATCACCGCCCCGGTCACAAAGCTCCCGCGAGCGGGAGAAGGGAGGTGCGCGATGAGCATCATGCGTGTGGATGTCGGGCAGAACGAGCGGGCCTTCGTCCTGGTGGACGAGCTTCCGGCGCGCTACCTCGTGCCCGGCCGGTACTGGCTGGTCTACCCCTTCCGCAAGGTGCGGCTGGTGCGCGTGAGCACCGAGCAGCCCCTCGCCAACCTCGACACGTCCCTGCTCGCCCTCGTGCCCGAGGCCGACCTCCAGGTGGTGGAGCTCGGCGCCGACGAGCGCGCCGTCCTCTTCCACAAGGGCCGTCCCGTGAAGTGGCTCGGCCGCGGTCAGCACCAGGTGTGGACGGTGGAGCGCATCCCCGGCCGCGCCCTCGTGCCCGCCGCGCCCTCCGTGCGCGTGGAGCGCGTGGACACGTCCGGCGTCGCCACGCTGCCGCTGCGGGACGACGTGCGCGCGCTGGTCCCCGCCAGCGACTACGTCGAGGCCATCGCCGCGGAGGGCAGCGTCGTGCTGCGCTACGTGGACGGTGCCCTGGACGCAGTGCTCCCCGCCGGCCGTCACGCGGCGTGGACGGTGGCCCGCAAGGTGTCCCTCGCGGTCATCGACCTGCGCGAGCGCCTGCTCCACGTCACGGGCCAGGAGGTGATGACGAAGGACCGCGTCACCCTGCGCCTCAACCTCTCCGCGGCCTTCCGCGTGGCGGACGCGCGCCGGCTCGCCGTGGTGGCACGCACGCCGGACGACATCCTCTACCTCGCCATGCAGCTCGCGGCACGCGAGGCGGTGGCGGTGCGCACGCTGGATGAGCTGCTCGCCTCCCGTGAGGCGGTGGCCGAGTCCCTCTTCACCGACGTGAAGGACCGCGCGGAGACGGTGGGCCTGGAGCTGCTGCGCTTCGGCATCAAGGACGTCGTGCTCCCGGGTGAGATGAAGGAGCTGCTCAACAAGGTCATCCAGGCGCAGAAGGAGGCGGAGGCCAACGTCATCCTCCGCCGCGAGGAGACGGCGGCGACGCGCTCCATGGCGCAGACGGCGAAGGTGCTGGCGGAGAACCCGCTGCTGGTGCGCCTCAAGGAGCTGGAGGCGTACAAGGACCTGGCGTCCAAGGTCGGCCAGGTGCACCTCGTGCTCGGCGAGGGCGCGGTGCCCACGCTGCAGCTCAAGGGCTCCTGAGCGGCGCGCCGCGCACGGAAGTCCGAAGACACGGAGGGCCTCCGGGGAACACACCCCGGAGGCCCTTCGTGCGTCAGCGCTTCAAGACGCCGCGAGGCTCACGGGTCCAGGCGGGCCGGGAAGTCGATGCGGTTGCCCCAGATGGGCTGGGAGTTGCAGGTCGCCGGAACGGCGGCCCACGACAGGATGGCGCGCATGTTGATGGCGCGACCGCTGCCCCACGGGCAGATGGCCGTGGGCGCGGCGGAGACCGCGCTGGCGGAGTGGTACCAGGACGGCGACTGCAGCGCGGGGAAGGCATTGTCGATGACGTGCACGGAGCCCACGACGGAGGCATCCCAGATGCCGTCGCGGTTGCAGTCGAAGCAGAAGCGCACGTGCTCGTTGCTGCCCGCCGCCCCGCCGAAGCCGAAGTTCTGGCGGATCTGCACATCGCACGCGGCGCGCCGCTGCTGCGGGTGCAGGCCGCAGCTGTTCATCTTCTCGTAGAAGATGTTGAAGTTGGTGATGACCGCCGTCAGCCCCTGCGTCACCGGGCCGCGACAGTGGCCGAACTGCGCCTCCAGGGACGACTCCGTAGCTCCGGCATTCACGGCGTTCTGGTACGCGATGCGCGCGTTGTCGTCACAGACCTGCTGGGCGGCCGCGGTGAGCGGAAACGCCGCGCACACCGCGGCCAGCAACCCCAGGGAACGGAAGACGGACACGACAGGACGACGAGTCATGAGTGGCCCCTTTTGGGCTCGGACTTCGAGCCGCTGCGCCGTCTTGAGTGACGGCTTTTCAAGGGTAAGCGCGCTTCACCAGCAATGACAATTTCATTTCACTATGGGTGAATCGCGACTCGCGCGGCGACTGACTCGCGAATCAACCTCGGGTAGCTTCGGCGCCCATGACCTCCGCGAGCCACTACCTCCCGAACCTGCGCGACATCGAGTTCAACCTCTTCGAGTTCCTCGACATCGGCCGCACGTCGCTGGGCCGCGCGCCCTTTGGTGACCTGGACGAGACGTCCGCGCGGCAGATGCTCCAGACGTTCGCGCAGCTGTGCACCGGCGAGCTGGCCGCCAGCTTCGACGAGGCCGAGCACAACCCTCCGAAGCTGGAGGGCGGGAAGGTGACGCTGCCCCCCGGGCTGAAGAGCGCCATGGGCGCCTTCTTCGACGCGGGCATGCACCTGCTGGAGCAGCCGCCGCACCTGGGGGGACTGGGCGCTCCGCCGTCGCTGGGCTGGGCCTCCTTCGAGCTGCTGGCGGGCGCCAACGCGGCGCTGGCCTTCTACACGCTGGGCAACCTGCTCGCGCGCATCGTCGACCGGCTGGGGACGGATGCGCAGAAGAGCCGCTTCCTGCCGCGCATGCTGGAGCGCCGCTGGCAGGGCACCATGGTGCTCACCGAGCCGGACGCCGGCAGCGACGTGGGCGCCGCGCGCACGAAGGCGCGTCACGTGGGCGGCGAAATCTGGGAGATTGAGGGCGTCAAGCGCTTCATCACCAACGGCGACTCGGACATGTCCGAGAACATCATCCACATGGTGCTGGCGCGGCCCGAGGGCGCGGGGCCGGGCACCAAGGGCCTGTCGCTGTTCGTGGTGCCCAAGTACTGGGTGGAGGAAGACGGCAGCCTGGGCGAGCTCAACGGCGTGGTGTGCACCAAGCTGGAGAAGAAGATGGGGCTCAAGGGCTCCGTCACCTGCGAGCTGACGTTTGGCGACGGGAAGCCCGCGCGCGGCCTGTTGCTGGGCGAGGTCCACGACGGCATGCGGCAGATGTTCTACATCATCGAGCAGGCGCGCATGGCGGTGGGCGTGAAGTCCATGGCCACGCTGTCCGCGGGCTACGAGCGCGCGCTGGCGTTCTCGAAGGACAGGCTCCAGGGCGCGGACCTGATGAAGGCGCGGGACAAGACGGCGCCGCGCGTGCCCGTCTTCCACCACCCGGACGTGCGCCGCATGCTGATGGCGCAGAAGGCGCACGCGGAGGGCATGCGCGCGCTGTGCCTCTACACCGCGTCCATCCAGGACGGCGTGGAGCTGAAGGGCGGCCACCGCGCCACCGAGGCCGGCGAGCTGGCCACGCTCAACGACATGCTGCTGCCGCTGGTGAAGGGCTACTGCTCGGAGAAGGCGTACGAGCTGCTGGCGCTGTCGCTCCAGGTGCACGGCGGCTCGGGCTACCTGACGGACTACCCGGTGGAGCAGTACATCCGGGACCAGAAAATCGACACGCTCTACGAGGGCACCACGCACATCCAGGCGCTCGACTTGCTGATGCGCAAGGTGGCGCGCGACGGCGGAGCGACGCTCCAGGGGCTGCTGGGCCAGGTGCGCGAGACGGCCGAGGGCGGCGGGGGCGGCAAGGAGCTGGAGGCCGAGCGCGCCGCGCTGGGCCGGGCGCTGGGAGATTTGGAGACGATGCTCGGCACGCTGATGGGGAAGCTGGGCGAGTCCGTCTACCACGTGGGCCTGCAGGGCAACCGCGTGCTGACGTCCGTGGCGGAGCTGGTCATCGGCTGGCTGCTGGTGCGGCACGCGCAGGTGGCGCTGGAGCGGATGAAGAGCAACCCCGGTGACAGGGCCTTCTACGCGGGCAAGCTCGCCAGCGCGCGCTGGTACTGCCACGAGGTGCTCCCCGGCCTCGCCCACGCCGCCCGCATGGTGGAGCACGGCAACCTGGACCTGATGGACGTGCCGGAAGAGTCGTTCTGAGCCGGTGACGGGCGGCGCACGCCCCGTCCACCGCTGGCCCCCGGCCGCACTTGTGGCCGGGGGCGCACACCTTCGGGGCTCCATGTCGCTGTGCGGCCTCGCCTCCCCTCGTCCTTCCCGGGGCCGGAGCGCTGGCCCGGGGTTCGCAATGAGGTCCGGGCGTGATGCTCTCCGCCCTCTCCCTCGCCGCCGCCGTCGCCCTCTCCTCTCCCGCCACCTCGCCCGGAGCCGTGTACGGGTGGGCGACCTTCGCGGGTCACCGCGTCGCCTGCACCGACGCGGGCCTGGAGGTGCTCACCCCCTCCGGCCAGCCGGTGCGAGTGCTCGGGCCGGAGGAGGGGTTGCCGGGCACCACCTGCCTCGCGCTGGAGGTCGCCGGGGAGCGGCTCTTCGCCGCCACGGATGTGGGCATCGTCTCGCTCGACTCCACGTTCCAGCTCGAGCCCGTGCTCGACGTGAGCTGGCACACGCTGCCGCCCGCCGAGGACGCGAGCAGCGCGGAGTACGTGGAGCGCCTGGACCTGCTCGCGAAGGTGCTGCCTCCGGACGCCACGTACACGGTGCTGACCTCGCGGTACGCGGGCACGGCGGACGGACGCGTGCTGGAGCTGGGCACCGAGCGCGCGTGGACCGTCGCCGGGCCCGTGCGGCTCATCGACGAGGAGCAGCACGGCGTGCAGGTGGTCGCTGAGGAAGGCGCGTTCTTCATCGACTTGAAGGGGCGGCTGGCGGCGCGCTGACCCCGACGCCCTGCCCCCCTGTCCCGGGAACACGCCGCCTGCCCGCGTGTGTGGAACAGGAGCAGGCAGCCGAGCCCGTTCGCTGCACCCCGGAGCCCTTTGGCTGCTCCGGTTCGGAAGTGGCCCCGGCTCGGGCGTAGAATCCACTGGCCGTGGAATCCACCTCTCCCGTCGCGAGCTCCGTCCTGCCGTCCTCCGCCGTGACGCTCCGGCCGGAGCCCTCCGCGTCCGCGCTGCTCCAACTGGCGCGCCGCCTGCCGTTGCTGATGCTGTTCTATGCGGTGCCGGGCATCATCACCGCGAGCCAGACCTACTTCTACGCCCAGGCCAAGGACCCCACCTACACCTTCGACCGGGCGCTGCTGATGCAGGTGCCGACCTGGCAGTACTGGGCGTTCGCCACCCCGCTCATCCTCGCGCTCGGACGGCGCTTTCGCCTGGAACGCGAAGTCTGGCCCCGCAGTGTCGCGGTCCACCTGACCGCCCTCGCCGCGGTCATGGTCCCCCACGTGTCGCTCGTCTACTTCGTCTCCCGGGCCGCGGGAGAGAAGTGGTTCGTCGAGAACTCACTGGGCCAGCTCCTGCCCCTGATGATGGGCAAGTACTTCGTCACGGACCTGCTCATCTACGGCGGCATCATCTCCATCGGCTACGCCGTCGAGTACCACCGCCGCTACCGCGAGGGAGAGCTGGCCCAGTCCCAGTTGGAGACACGCCTGGTCCACGCGCAGCTCGACGTCCTGCGCGCCCAGCTCCACCCGCACTTCCTCTTCAACACGCTCAACGCCATCTCCGTCCTCGTGCGCAAGCAGGACACCGCCGGCTCCATCCGCATGCTCACCGGCGTCAGCGAGCTGCTGCGCATGGCCCTCAACAACACCGGCCGCCAGCACGTCCCCTTCCACGAGGACCTCGACTTCCTGGAGCGCTACCTCGACATCGAGCAGACCCGTTTCCAGGACCGGCTCCAGGTGGTCCGCGCCATCGACCCCGCCACGCTCGGCGCGCTCGTGCCCAGCCTCATCCTCCAGCCGCTGGTGGAGAACGCCATCAAGCACGGCCTCGCCACCCGCTCCGGCGCCGGACGCGTGGAGCTGCGTGCCTCGCGCGAGGGAGTGCGGCTGGTGCTGGAGGTCCTCGACGACGGCCCCGGGCTCGCTCCCGGCTGGGACACCCATGACGGTTGCATCGGCGTGGCCAACGTGCGCGCCCGCCTGAACCAGCTCTACGGAGACCGACACACCTTCACGCTGGAGAACCGCGCCGGGGGCGGCGTGCGCGCCCGCCTGGAGCTGCCCTTCCAGGCCGCCTCGTCGGAGGCGCGCGGGATATGAACGCGGCCGCCGCCATCCGCACGCTCGTCGTGGATGACGAGCCCCTGGCCCGCGAGGGCCTGCGCCTGCTGCTCGCCACGGACCCGGAGGTCAGCGTGGTGGGCGAGGCCGGCAATGGACCGGAGGCCGTGCGCCTCATCCGTGAGCAGCGGCCCGACCTCGTCCTGCTCGACGTGCAGATGCCCGAGCTCAACGGCTTCGAGGTGCTCGCCCACCTCGCCCCCACCGAGGTCCCCGCTGTCATCTTCGTCACCGCGTACGACCGCTACGCCCTGCGCGCCTTCGACATCCACGCGCTCGACTACTTGCTCAAGCCGTTCCGTGATGACCGCTTCCACGACGCCGTCGGCCGCGCCAAGGCCCAGATTCGCCTGACGCGCATGTCCGACCTCAGCCAGCGGCTGATGTCCGTGCTCTCCACCTACGGCGAGCGCGACAACACTCCGGCACCGGCACCCGCGCCCACTCCCACGCCCGAGCCATGGGTGCACCGGCTCGCCATCCGTGACACGGGCCGCGTCGTGTTCCTCGACGTGGACGAAATCGAATACATCGAGGCAGCCGACTACTACGTGCAGATTCACGCGGGCGGGAAGGCGTACCTCCACCGCGAGACGATGCAGAGCCTGGAGGCGCGCCTGGACCCGGAGCGCTTCATGCGCATCCACCGCTCGGCCATCGTCAACTCGCGCCGCATCCGCGAGCTGCGCAGCGAGGGCCGCAGAGACCTCGTCGTGGTGCTCACCGGTGGCGCGGAGCTGCGCGTCGCGCGCAGCCACCGCGAGAAGTTCCAGCACCTGCGCTGAGCCACGAGGCTCGCGGCGCTCGAACTGCGCTCACCGTAGGTGAGCCCCACGGCCCCTTTGCCGCACGCCCGTCCCATTGGCTGGCAAGTGTCACATCGCTTCAACAGCGCCCGCCGCAGGTGAGCCTCCGGCCCGTTCGCCGCACGGTGGTGCCGGTTCGCCGCATGCCCGTCCCCACTGGCTGAACACTCCACCCGCGCGACGCTGGCGAGGGCACTGTGTCTCCCGTCTCACCCTGTCACCCACGGAGGCACCCCATGCTGCGCAAGTCCCTCGTTTCCTCGTTCCTCGCTCTCGGTCTGACGTTTGCCCCCGCCATCGCCGCCGCTGGCGAGGGCGCCGAGTGCACCCAGGGCAAGCTGTCGCTCCAGGCGGTCGTCGACAAGCACCTCAAGGCCGTGGGCGGCAAGGAGCGGCTCAAGGCCGTGAAGTCCTTCCAGCTCACCACCATCGCCAAGGAGGGCGACACCGTCACCACCATCAACATGCAGCGCGCCCGTCCCAACCTCGTGCGCTACGACATGGACAAGAACGGCACCAAGGTCACCAAGGTGTTCGACGGCCAGCAGGGCTGGATGGCGGAGGGCACGGCCGCGCCGCAGCGCCTGGACAAGGAGAAGAACGCGATGATGGCCGAGGGCGCGGCCTTCGATGACGCCCTGCTGGACCCGAAGGCCCGGGGCGTCACGCTGGCGATGGACGGCGTGGAGGAGGTGAACGGCGCTTCCGCGTTCAAGCTGGTCCTCACCCGTGGTGCCACCACCGAGGTCCGCTTCATCGACCAGACGTCCTTCCTCGAAGTGCGCCGCACCTACGCCGGCACCCATGAGGGCAAGGCGTACAACAAGGCGGTCACCTTCTCCGACTACCGCAACGTGGACGGCATCATGGTCAGCCACCGCGTGCAGTGGGCGGCCGACGGCAAGCAGGGCGAGAAGGTCATCCAGAGCGCCCGCTACGACGCGCCCATCGACGCCGCTGTCTTCAAGCCGGCGACCCCGCGGAGCTGAGCAGCGCCTCACGCCTCTGCTCCCGAGGGTGCTCGCTGCGCCCTCGGGTGTGCTGGGCCTGAGAACCACACCCGGGAAGGAGCGCGCGCGACTCCGCGCAGTGGCTCCTTTCCTTCATCCACGTCTGGCGTATGGCTACTTCTTCCGTCCTCCTCCTCGCGCTCGCCGCCACGTCGATACAGCCCGAGCAGACCTCCTCCGACCTTCCTCCGGTCACCGCCCAGCCGAAGGTGGAGGATGCGATGCTCACGCCCGTCCCACCGGCTCCCCGGCTGGTGAAGACCTGGGACGAGGCGCTGACCCTGGTGCTCGAGCGGTCCACGGACCTGCGCAGCGTGGAGGCCGGCGTGCAACGCGCCAGTGGCCGGTGGCGCCAGGCCCTGTCGGCGCTGCTGCCCAACGCGCGCGCCCAGGCCAGCGTGGCCATTGACGTCCTCAACCCCGACACCCCCGCGGTGACAAACCCGGGCACGGGCGCCGGCACGAGCGGACGCACGCCCACGGCGCCACTGGGCACAGTCACCGCGACGCTGACGCAGTCGGTGGTGGACCTGGGCGCGTGGCGCGGGCTGTCGTCGGCCCGGGCCGCGGAGACGGGCGCGGTGGCGAGCCTCCAGGACGCGCGCCGCCGCCTCACCCTGGGACTGGCGCAGGTGCTGGTGGCCACCGTGGCCGCCGAGCGCGCCGCCGAAATCAACCGCGTCGGCCTGCAGCGGGCCCTGGAGCGCGAGGCCCTCACCCGGC